>NZ_JAILYE010000005.1:0-349213 GCF_021011285.1 Enterococcus sp. SMC-9
CCCTACCACACGATGGGCAAGTACAAGTGGCAAGAATTGGGTTTAAAATATCCATTAGAAGGAATTGAACCACCGACTGAAAATCGTGTTAAAAATGCAAAAGAACTATTGCATACAGATGAATATATGAAGTACTTAACGCGCTAAAAATTAACAGGAAAGATGCATTTATGATTGAATCTTTCCTGTTTTTTGCTATCATAAAGAAGAATGTAAAACCTATGATTACTAAAGGAGTGTCCCACATGTCAAAAATTTTAGTTTTTGGTCATCAAAACCCAGATACTGATGCAATTGGCGCAGCAATTGCATTTGCCCACTTGCAAAATACATTGCGTGATGAAGAAGTTGAGGCAGTTGCGTTAGGTACACCAAGTGAAGAAACTCAGTACGCTTTGGATCACTTTGGTCTAACTGCACCTCGCGTAATTTCAAATGTAAAAGATGATACAGAAAACGTTATGTTAGTTGACCACAATGAATTTCAACAAAGTGCTGCTGATATTGCAGAGGCAAATATCTTAGCGGTTGTTGACCACCATCGGATTGCAAACTTTGAAACTGCTAATCCATTGTACTACCGTGCTGAACCAGTGGGTTGTACGAGTACAATTGTTTTGAAATTGTATAAAGAAGCACAAGTAGAAATTCCAAAAGCTGTTGCAGGTATGATGCTTTCTGCAATTATCTCAGATACGTTGTTATTCAAATCACCAACTTGCACGCCTGAAGATGTTGCTGCAGCAAAAGAACTTGCAGCTATTTGTGAAACAGACTATGAGGCATATGGCTTAGAGATGCTAAAAGCTGGGACAAACTTAAGCGATAAATCAGCTAGCGTTTTATTAGACCTTGATGCTAAAAGTTTCCCAATGGGCGATAAAAACATCCGAATTGGTCAAGTTAATACCGTTGATTTAAAGGAAGTTTTTGATCGTCAAAAAGAATTAGAAGCCGCAATGGAAGTTGAAAATGAAAAAAATGGTTATGATCTATTTGTCTTAATTGTTACCAATATTTTAGATAGTGATTCTGAGTTACTTGTTATTGGTGAACCTAAGGATAAAGTAGAGGCAGCTTTTAATACAAAATTAGAAAATAATCGTGCGCTACTAAAAGGTGTGGTTTCACGTAAAAAACAAGTTGTACCACAACTAACAGAGGCATTTGCCTAAAAATAGGAACTATTAGAATGATATCCGAGCAAAAGCGGTCGCATCACTTTTTTATGGTAGTGATTGGTGCTTGTTCGGGTATTTTTCTTTAACGATATTTTTAAAGATTGGAATTATGTGAATATGAAATTTTATTATGGCGGTAATCACAAAGAAGCATATCAAAATCTGGCTCACAAGCCCACCTTTCAACAGCTTTGTCACTATCTCTTTCAACATGAAGCTGCTATTTTGCGTGATTTAAAAAAAGAGATTACCAATCATGATCTTGAAAAAACGATTGATACAGCAATAAAATTGCAATTAATAGTACGAAAAGATAGGCGCTATCGACTGCTTTTTCCTGTTGTTACACCAGCATTAGTTGCTAATATTCAGGAGGAAAAAACATTTCAGTTAGCTTTACAAACGTTAAAAAAAGAAAGTGATCAGAACGTATTGACGGCGTTAAATTATTTTAACAATCTTTTAGAACAAGATTATTTTTATGGGGTTACTGACGCGATTTCATTTGCAACTGCTACAAAACTAGAAAATGAGAAATTGCACTTAATAAGTTGTCAGTTAAAAGATCAGACGACTACATTGCCTGGCTATTTTAATGCTTTAAAGAAAAGTGAGTTGACAGCAGAAAACTCTTTATATGCCTTGTTAGGTGATGTGGAGATAAATTATGCTCTTGATCAATTTTCTTATATTATTCAAAGGACTTATCAAAAGAAGAAAGTGCGTCCGTCTATTTTTAGGCAAGCACTAGTGATGACCGATATTTTAGCGATTGATGACAGTGACAATTTACAGCTGGCAGTACCAATTTTTGATCATTATGGTGAACAGGTAATTTCTTTAGCCGATGATGTTTTTAAATGGCAGTTATTATTTACGCGGTTTTTGGATTTTAAAGAAATGGATTTTTTACAATTTATTATTCTTAAAGGATAATGATGAAAATAAGATGAGAAAACAAATTTATTTTATTTGTAACAAAAAATACTTATTTGTTTTTTTAAAGCTAATTAAATCGCAATAGACGCGAAGATAATCCTAAAATGTTACGTTAATATTTTATATTATTGATTTTTTTACACCTAACAGAATTACCCGATTAATTTAAATATCTTTAAATTAAAAAATAATAATAATATATGTTGAATTTCTAATAATAAGATGATATTATTATTATAGAATGAATCAGGGGGGCTTCTGGATGGAGAAGATCAAAAAAGAGTATGTAAAAAGTAAACCGGTAGTAAGTGGTTCGATGATTCAATTTATTTCGATGGCAGAAGTAGAGGCTGCACGAGCTGAATTGAAAGCTAATCAAATTGATGAAAATCATTTTTCTGACGGTGAAATCATTTTAGCGATTCAGCAAAAACAAGAGCTTGGCGCACAGACAATTGTTCCGATCGTGGTTGATTGGTTGGTGGAAAATAACTTTATCGTAACTGGGGCACAGGCGGTTAAATATTTATTAGATAATGCGAAGTATGACAACCAACCGTGCTTATACAAAGTTGTAGGAGAATTAGATTTTGATGCCAATGGAAAGTTCTATCTAATCGTGGCAACAAGTCCAAAACGTAAAGTTGAATCTTTATATAAAGTTTATACAAATGGTGTCATAAAAGAGTTATGGGTAGAAAAATAGAGTTATTAGGAAGTGAGCAATCGCTTCTTTTTTTTGTAATTTTTTATTCTTTTTCAGCTTAGTATTAGAATTCTACCTGATATTTTTTGTGAGCTATCAAAACTAGGGCTATAGTAAATTTTTAACGAGTGTTTTTCTGTTGGTTTATACAGCGGCACTACACAAATAAAAGATGACGGAATCTAGAATTCCGTCATCTTTTATTTGTTATGCGTGTATTTTTATTGGTGCGCTCATAAAGAAAATACTAAAAAAAGTAATGTTAATTGTTGCGGCAATAAGGCTTCCTAAATTAGGTAACGAAAAATCAGCAAGTAAAACACTGTAAAGAACACTGACCAAATAAATTAGAATATCAATGGCCATTAAGACGGCAAAGCTAAAAGGGTACTTCCGGTTTAAAAAGGCAATTAAAAAGAAGAATAGTGCCATTAAAGTCGTTAGTATTTGAATGCCAGTTGCTAAAAGATAGAAAAACGAATGAATATTCCCAGTAGGAAGAAACGTACGTAGAAATAAAATTGAAAAAGCAATAAAATAAAAAATTGTGGCTTCTTTAAATTCAGTCTTTTCTGTTTTCCTACAGTAGTAATAAAGCAGTCCACTAAAGATAACTGTAAATAAAATAAGGAGGTGATTAAAGAAGCTCCCTAGGTTACTACTTTCGCCCAATGCATTTAACGATAATTTAATCGCAAGGGTATCAACTACGTAATCGATACAAAATGTTGACACAAAAAGAATCGTAGCGATAAACCCACAAACTACCGTAAGATATTTTAATAATTTTAAATTTGACATATACTCTCTCCAAATAGTTCTTCTGTTCAATAATAACAAAATAATAAGTAAATGTCGAATGTTTCTCATAAAAAGAAAGTTTCATTAATTTAATATGAAAAAAACACCGCTAATTTGCTAAGCAAAGGACTAGCAAATTAGCGGTGTTTTCTTATTGCCGTAGTTGTCTTTTACGAACTTTTTTGGTCCAAAAACCACCAGAAATGTATTTTGGCTCATAGGAGATAATAAAAGCACGCTCTTCCACACTTTTGATTAATTGATAAAGTTGGCGCTCATTTTTTCGTGGTGATAAAATCTCAAGCACAACACGTTCACCTTCCAAACCTTGTGCATTACTTTGCGTAACGCCATAGCCATTGTCGCGTAAAACTTTAGGTAAATGATTTTCTTCACTGGTGTTTGAAGGCAGGATAGCTGTAACCATAATATAGCCTAAAGCCAGTTTATCTTCTATTTTAATCCCAACACTAATCCCAACAGCATAACCGAGTGCGTATACGAATAAGTTGATAGGATCATCTAGACGATCTAAAACCATTGAAAGTCCTAAAATATAAATCGTAATTTCAACCATACTCACAAGTGGTGCAATGACACGATAACCCTTCATTGTTAACATAAAGCGGAGCGTATTCAGGGTGATATAGGCAAAATTAATAGCAAAGATCATAAATAATAATTTGAAATCCAATTAAAAACCCCCTTATTGCTCCAAAATACACTACAAATTCAGAAATTACAATTGAAAGACTAATCAAAATAGAATATTATTGCAAAAATATTAAGAATAGATTACAATTGTTATATAGAACGGTTGTTATGGAATGTGGGAGGTGAGGAAATGACGCGACGTCTTTTATTAGCAAGTCATGGTTTGATGATATTTTTTGGTCTTTATTATTCAATTTATTTACTTTTGATTAATCCCGAAACGCTTTTTACAGTGGAAGATGCTTTACGCTACCATCCTGCTTTTGATCATCTGTTAGTGGTCTTTTTCAAATTCATCTTGATTTCTGTTAGTAGTTTTTTTGCATTTGTGGCGTTGCGGTTCTTTTTACCGTTTTGTCATTCATACTCATTTATACAAGGAATCATCTTATTGTCACTGGCTTTAATTATCCCATACTTGCCGCTTACCATTCGCATGTTTTTAGCTATGATGGGTTTATTTCAATGTGGGATAGTTAGCTATCATAAACTTGCGATGTTGTAAACGATTTTTTTATAATTGGTAAATCTCTAAATAATAAATTATTTTTAAGCACTTGATTTTTTTTAAAATCAAGTGCTTTTTTGTTTGCTAAAAATCACAACATTTTTAAACAATAATGCTCATTGTTGTCTCATATAAAGTTCCGTCATCTTTTAGAATGTTCGGATTTAGTTATATAATTTTTATTTTTTATTGTGCAAAAATATTTTTAAAGCAAATATCACTTATACATCACCATTGTTATCGCATTCATCAATAATGGTGTAAACGCTTTATATTTTGAGCGGTTTAACTGTTACTAAATAGAATGAATTTCTTTTATAGAAACCGAGTTATTTTTTTACACAAAATACTTTTCAAAGATTAGAAGTGTGTTATTATTATATTAGAAAAAGTTAGCAGTTTAACTGAGTTTATTTCTAACTTTTGATTGGAATTTAATTGTCTGATGGGGAAGATTCATTATAGAAAGGAAACTGGTATGGTTGAAAAAAAGCAAGAAGTTGAAGTGCTAGCAGCAGAAGAACGGTTTTTAACAGGGGAAAATTTTTATAGCCAGCATTTTTTGGGTGCACATAAATTAACTGATGACAGTTTTGTTTTCCGAGTTTGGGCTCCTAATGCGCAACAAGTTTGGTTGGTGGGAGATTTTAATGAATGGGATGATTCACTACCTTTACTAAAGCGAGAATCAGGAATTTGGGAAGTTATAACAGATAAACCTCACGAGGGAGATCTTTATAAGTTTAAGGTGCGCCAAGCAAACGGACGCGAGATTTTTAAAATTGATCCTTTTGCCATTCGTTTTGAAGAACGTCCCGGAAGTGCAGCGGTTTTACATACTTTACAGGAGAAAAAATGGAAAGATGGGTTATGGCAAGGGCGCAAAAAGCGGACGAATCATTTTAAGCGGCCTCTTAACATTTATGAAGTGCATGCAAGTTCTTGGAAGCATCATGAAGACAATACACCTTATACCTTTTCTGACTTAACAAAAGAACTTGTTCCGTATGTTAAGGAAATGGGCTATACCCATATTGAGTTTATGCCATTAATGGAGCATCCCTTAGGAAAATCTTGGGGTTATCAATTAGTTGGGTATTTTGCTCTAAGTTCTTATTATGGTACACCAGAAGAATTTCAAGATTTTGTTGAAGCTTGTCATAAAGAAAATATTGGCGTTTTAGTCGATTGGGTTCCGGGGCATTTTTGTATCAATGAAGATACCTTACCCTACTATGACGGCACGCCAACTTTTGAGTATGAAGATAGAAATCGGGCTCGAAATGTTCGTTGGGGTTCAATTAACTTTGATTTAGGTAAACCACAAGTTCAAAGCTTTTTAATCTCCAGTGCACTTTTTTGGTTGGAATTTTACCATCTTGATGGTATTCGTGTGGATGCTGTGTCTAACATGATTTACCGCGATTATGATGAAGGTCCGTGGTCGCCAAATCACGAAGGAGGCAATCGTAATTTTGAAGGTTATTACTTCTTGCAAAAATTAAATGCTGTGGTGAAGTTAGCACATCCTGAAGCCTTAATGATTGCTGAAGAAAGTTCTTCTGATACGAAAATTACCGGTATGATTGAAAGCGGTGCGCTTGGCTTTGATTATAAATGGAATATGGGTTGGATGAATGACGTCTTGCGTTTTTACGAAATGGATCCAATTTATCGTGGGCATAATTTTAATCTTTTGACATTTTCTTTCATGTATATGATGAGTGAAAACTATATTTTACCTTTGTCTCATGACGAAGTGGTTCATGGTAAAAAAAGCCTGATGCATAAGATGTGGGGAGATCGGTACAAACAATTTTCACAACTACGTAATCTATATACTTATATGATTGCGCACCCGGGTAAGAAGCTGCTCTTTATGGGAAGCGAATGGGGACAATTTTTAGAGTGGAAATATGACCATGGTTTGGAATGGGTTGATTTAAATGACGAGATGAATTCTAAGATGCAACATTTCACTAAGACGTTAAATGAACTTTATCGAACAGAAAAAGCGCTTTGGGAACTAGAAGGCAGCTATGACACGATTGAAATTATTGATGCCGATAATGATGCCGATACCGTATTAAGTTTCATTCGGCGGGGGAAAACCAAAAAAGATTTTGTCATTGTCGTTTTAAATTTAACGCCTGTCGAGCGAAAAAACTTTGCCGTGGGTGTGCCATATAAAGGAACTTACCAAGAAATTTTGAATACGGAAATGAAAGAATTTGGCGGAACGTGGGTTAAACCTAATGCTATAAAAGAGGCAATTACTGTTCCGTTTAAAGATTATGATTATCAAATTCAGACTATTGTGCCAGCACTTGGGGCATTATTGATTAAACCATCTGAAATTAATACACGGGTGAAATCAAGTAGTAAGCGTAAAATGTAAAAGCTGAAAAATAAAAGGGGGGAATGGTGAAATTTCACCGCAAAAATGAAAACAGAAATGTTAGCAATGATTTTAGCCGGCGGTCAAGGAACGCGGCTAGGAAAATTAACCAAAAATATTGCCAAACCAGCAGTCCCGTTTGGCGGACGTTATCGAATTATTGACTTTACTTTAAGCAATTGTGCCAACTCAGGAATTCGCAATGTTGGTGTGGTTACACAATATCAACCATTAGCATTAAACAATCATATTGGTAATGGTGCTAGTTGGGGATTAGACGGCATCAATTCAGGGGTAACGATTTTACAACCATTCTCAAGTTCTGAAGGAAGTAAGTGGTTTGAAGGTACGGCCCATGCAATTTATCAAAATATCGCCTATATTGATCAAATGGATCCACAATATGTTTTAGTTTTGTCTGGCGACCACATTTATAAAATGGATTACGAAGACATGTTAGAAACCCATAAAGCCAATAATGCTTCATTATCTGTCGCTGTTATTGAAGTTCCAATTAAAGAAGCTTCACGTTTTGGGATTATGAATACAGATGAAAGTGATCGCATTATTGAATTTGAAGAAAAACCAGAGGAACCCAAAAACAACTTAGCATCGATGGGGATTTATATTTTTAACTGGGGACGCTTACGGAATGTCTTAATGAACAGCTACTCAAAAGATGGTCAAATGATCGACTTTGGGAAACACGTTATTCCAAACTATCTTGAATCAGGTGAAAATGTATTTGCTTACCGTTTTTCTGGCTATTGGAAAGACGTAGGCACAATTGATTCACTTTGGGAAGCCAATATGGAATTCATCGAGCCGGATATGGAATTAGAAATTCGAGACAAATCATGGCGCGTATTTTCAAAAAATACGATTTCCCCTCCGCACTTTTTAACCGAAACAGCTGCAGTGAAAAATTCATTAATTGTGGATGGCTGTTATGTTTCAGGTGAAATTAATCATTCCATTTTATCAGACGACGTACAAGTGAAAGAAGGAACCGTTATTACTGATAGCGTGGTAATGCCTGGGGCAACGATTGGAAAAAATGTTAAAATTCATCGGGCGATTATCGGGGAAAATGCGATTGTCGGGGACGATGCGGTTATTGATGGCAGCGAGGAAATTGCTGTTGTCGGCTATTCTGAAGTGATTGGAGTGACTCTTGATGAGAACTAATAAAATGTGTGCGATTTTGGGTAATTTACATCGTTATAATGAGTTATTACCATTAACCGAAAACCGTCCGCTAGCAACATTACCCTTTGATTGTAAGTATCGTTTAATCGATTTTAATTTATCCAGTATTGTAAATGCCAACATTAATACGGTGTTTATGGTCTTTAATGAAGGGGAAACACAGTCGGTTTTTGACCACATCGGCGGTGGCAAAGAGTGGAACTTAGACAGCGTTCGCAATCGTTTCTTTATTCATGTCTACCAAGATTTCTTAAAACAAAAAGCAGAAAATAAACATTATTACGATACCGTAATTGATTACTTACGCAAATCAAAGTCAGAATATACGGTCTTTATGGGCAGCAAAATGCTTTGCAACATTGATTTACGTGCTGTTTTAAAAATTCATCAAATGCAAGAAAACGATATGACAGTTGTCTATAAACGGATGCCAAAATCACAAGTTTATCCAACCGATATTGTTTTAGACGTTGAAGAACACGGCAAAATTATTGGTGCAACACAAGCAAAAGATGCGCAATTGACAGACTTGGTGAATTTATCAGCCGATATTTATATCGTTCAAACTAACCGCCTAATCGAGGCCTTATCTCAAGGTCAAAATGAGGGAGTATCTGTTAACTTAGAAAGCTTCTTACGTTCTAATATTACCAACGTGAAAAGCTCTGCTTATGAATATACTGGTTATCTAAACAATATTTTTGATATTAATTCTTACTATCAGGCGAATATGGATATGTTGGAACCACAAAAATTTAGTTCACTGTTATATTCAAGTAAGAAAATTTATACTAAATTAAAAAATGAAGTGCCGACATATTATGCACCGACTTCACAAGTAGAGAATTCACAATTTGCAACAGGTTCAATTATTGAAGGAACCGTGAAGAATTCGTTAGTTTCTCGTCACACACTAATTAGTGAAGACGCGACAGTAGAAGATTCTATCATTATGGCAAATAATAAAATTGGTACTGGGGCGCTAGTAAAATATGCGATTTTAGATAAAGAAGTTCAAGTGGCCCCTGGCGTTAAAATCATGGGGACAAAAGAAGAGCCGTTAGTAATCAAAAAACAAAGTCATGTGATTTCAGATATTTACGGAGGCGAATAAAATGAAGGTATTATTTGCTGCCGCTGAATGTGCCCCTTTTTTTAAAACAGGCGGACTTGGGGATGTTGCAGGTGCCCTGCCAAAGGAATTAGTAAAAAAAGGAATTGATTGTCGTGTCGTATTGCCTTATTTTGCTAAAAAAATTCCGGAAAAATATGCTGATCAGTGTGAAGATTTATTTTCTTTTTATGTAAATGTTGGTTGGCGCAGGCAGTATTGCGGGGTAAAACAGTTAGTTTTAAATGATGTTACCTATTATTTTTTAGACAATTTATATTACTTTGGTAATCGGGATGGTTTATACGGTTATTATGATGATGGCGAACGGTTTGCCTTTTTCCAATTGGCATTAATTGAAATGTTGGAACGAATTGGTTTTCTTCCAGATGTTTTACATGTTAATGACTACCATACTGCCATGGTTCCTTTCTTATTAAAAGAGAAGTATCGTTGGATTAATGCGTATAACAGCATCAAAACGGTTTTAACCATCCACAATATTGAATTTCAAGGACAATACGACGGCAGTGTTTTACCTGATTTATTTGGTGTGGGATTGGAGCGTTATGAAGATGGAACTGTGCGCATGAATGATTGCTTGAATTTTATGAAAGCAGGAATTTTATACGCCGATCGCGTCAATACGGTGAGTCCTTCTTATGCTGAGGAAATACAAACACCACAATTTGGTTCTGGCCTGGATGTTATTTTGCGAATGGAAGCTGGCAAGTTAAGCGGTATTTTAAATGGGATTGATTACGATTTAAACGATCCCAAAACAGATCCTGCTTTACCTTTTCATTATGACAACACAGACTTGACGGGAAAAGCGCAAAATAAAGCTGCGTTGCAAGAAAAAATGGGACTACCTCAAAGAGCCGATGTGCCGCTTTTAGCAGTTGTCAGCCGTCTAACTTACCAAAAAGGCTTTAACCTTTTATTAGATGAACTACACAATATTTTACAAAATGATGTCCAATTAGTCCTACTTGGAACAGGAGATAAGGATTTTGAAAATGGCTTCCGCTATTTTGCAGCGACTTATCCAGAAAAATGTTCCGTTAGCATCTCTTTTGATGTGAACTTAGCTCAAATGATGTATGCAGCTGCAGATGTCTTTTTAATGCCTTCTGCATTTGAGCCATGTGGCTTATCACAAATGATTTCGATGCGTTATGGAACGTTGCCGATTGTTCATGAAATCGGGGGCCTAAAAGATACGGTTACACCTTTTAATATCGTGAGCGGCGTCGGAACTGGTTTTGGTTTTGCTGAATTTAGTTCCTATCAGCTTTTAAAAGCAATTGAAAGAGCGCTGATTTTGTACACTGATGATTTTGCAACTTGGCAAAGCTTAATCAAACAAGCAATGGTCAAAGATTTTAGTTGGAAAACTTCTTCAAAAGAATATGTTGCGTTATATGAAACGCTAATTTAGCAAGTAGGCAGAGGAAACCGAGAAACAGCTGACTGTTTTTCGGTTTCTTACCTGTCGAATTAAAAAGGAAATTACTAAAAAATATTTAGCTGAAGAAGGAATCTTCTTCAACTTTTTAATATCCGGGAGGAAAAGAGATGAAAATTACCAAGAAGGTTTTTAAAGAGGAAATGATCCAGCGGCTCAAAGAAAAATATGCGATGGATATCAGTGATGCAACACCGCAAGAACTTTTT
This sequence comes from Enterococcus sp. SMC-9, assembly GCF_021011285.1. Taxonomy (NCBI): domain Bacteria; kingdom Bacillati; phylum Bacillota; class Bacilli; order Lactobacillales; family Enterococcaceae; genus Enterococcus; species Enterococcus sp. SMC-9. The sequence continues at coordinate 11,245 of NZ_JAILYE010000005.1, forward strand.
CACGTTTTGGGAAGCGTGGTAAAAACGTATTATGCTGATGATTGGGTACAAACGTGGAAAGATTATTTAACTGAGGAAACAAAGCAAGTTTATTACTTTTCCATTGAATTTTTACCCGGGAAAATGCTCAAAAGTAATTTATTAAATTTAGGAATTTTAGACACCGTTCGGTATGGTTTAACCGAATTAGGTTTTTCATTGGATTCGATTGTGGAACAAGAAAAAGACATGGCTTTGGGAAATGGGGGCTTAGGGCGCTTAGCTTCTTGTTTTATGGACTCGATTGCTTCTTGTGGCTTACCAGGAAACGGCAATGGTATTCGCTATGATTATGGCTTGTTCAAACAGCGTTTTGTTGATGGGTATCAAGTCGAATTACCAGACGAATGGTTAAATAATGGGAATGTTTGGGAAGTGCGCAAAGAAAGTAAGGCTGTCGATGTGCGCTTTGGTGGAAATGTTTACATGATGCCACTAGCCGATGGTCGCTTAAAACCAGTCTATGAAAATAGTCGTCTCATTAAAGCTGTTCCTTATGATACAGCAATGGTAGGGTATCAAAATGATGTGGTAAATACCTTAAGACTATGGTCTGTCGAAATTCCAGCTTCTGAAGAAAGTAAGTATCGCAGTTTAGAAGACCGCCGCGAATTAGAAGATTTAACCGCAGTTTTGTATCCTGACGATTCCAATGAAAGAGGTCGTAGAATCAGACTTTTACAAGAGTATTTCTTTGTTTCGGCAGGTGTTCAAAGTATCGTTCGCTACTTTAAAAAACTAAATAAACCGCTAACTGCCATGAGCCAATCTATTGCCATTCACATTAACGATACCCATCCGGCTCTATGTATACCAGAAATGATGCGAATTTTGCTGGATGAATGTGATTTATCTTGGGAGCAAGCCTGGGAAGTGACTGTTAAAGTAATGAGTTACACCAATCATACGATTATGGCAGAGGCACTGGAAAAATGGCCGATTGAGTTAATGCAGGAAATGCTGCCACGGATGTATCAAATCATTGCTGAAATTGACCGTCGTTTTGTTACGCAATATCGCAAATATTATGAAACAAATTTAATCGAGCGTACTCGGATTATCCAAAATGGCCAAGTTCACATGGCGAATTTAGCAATTATTGGTAGCCATAGTACCAACGGTGTTGCTAAATTGCATACCGACTTATTGAAAAATGTCGTGTTACATGATTTTTACGTGATTTTCCCAGGGCGCTTCAATAATAAAACCAATGGTATTGCCCAAAGACGTTGGCTGCAACTTTCTAACGAACCTTTGGCAAAGATTTTAGACGAAACAATTAAAACTTCGTGGCGTAAAAAACCAAATGACTTGCATTTACTACAAAATTTCGTTGAAGATGATGACGTTTTGACAGCCTTAGCAAAAGCAAAACGGGAAAATAAAGTTGCTTTAGCCAAATACATTAAAGAGACAACTGCTATTACCGTTTCTCCTGATGCGATTTTCGATGTCCAAATAAAACGACTGCATGCATATAAACGACAGCTGCTAAATCTTTTACACATTTTGAAATTATACTTTGATCTAAAGAAACAGCCCGATTTACCGATAGAACCGCGGGTATTTATTTTCGGGGCTAAGGCGGCGCCAAGTTACACATATGCTAAAGCCATCATTAAAGCAATCAATGAAACTGCGCAATTAATTAATAATGACCCAGACATTAAAGATCGACTGAAAATTGTCTTTTTAGAAAATTATAATGTGACATTAGCAGAACGGATTATTCCAGCTGCTGATGTAAGTGAGCAAATTTCACTGGCCTCAAAAGAAGCCTCTGGTACTAGCAATATGAAATTAATGTTAAATGGTGCAGTTACCTTGGCAACTTTAGACGGTGCTAATATCGAAATTCGCGATGCCGTAGGAACAGACAATATTGTTATTTTTGGCTTAACTGAAGAAGAAGTTTATGCCTATTATCATGCACAAAACTACAATGCGATGGGAATTTATGAGGATTCACCGACTATTCAAAAGGTTTTGAATGCCTTTATCGATGGCACGATTCCTAATATCCATTCTGAAGGGCAAGAAATTTTTGATTCGTTAATCAAATACAATGATGAATTCTTTGTACTAAGAGATTTTGATTCTTATTGTCGCGCACAAAAACAAATTGAAGAACTTTATCAAGATAAAAGACATTGGCAACAAATTAGTCTAATTAACATCGCCAATGCCGGTCAGTTTTCGGCCGATCATACGGTAGAACGTTATGCAGAAGATATTTGGCAAATTGAACCAGTTTTTGCCCATAAAGAAGTAATGAGGTAATCCCATGACCAAAGTGTATTTTAATTCATGGTTAGAAGAGTATAAAAAGCCCTTTGGCGCGATTTTGGTTAATGAGTTTATATCCTTTAAGTTTAAAGCAGATGATCCTAACGTCACAGGGGTAACGTTAGTAATAGCCCATGATGGCGGTCAAAGCCATACGATTAAGATGGAAAGTTATGGCACGCTAATTTATCATTTTGATTACTTTTTCAACGAGGGCAAAGGTGTTTATTTTTATTATTTTGAATTACATTATTTAGACGCCAACCACGCAGAATATACCCGATATTATGGTGCAGTAGCAGGAGGCGGCCCAGGAAAGCTGGTCGATCACTTAGAGGAGATAAATGCCTATCAAGTGACCTGTTTTGAAAAAAAAGAAACAGCTCCTAATTGGTATCGTAAAGGCGTTTTTTATCAAATTTTTCCCGACCGTTTTTATAATGGTAATCCCAAGGAGTTAGTAAATAATCCTAAGGCCAATACATTTATTTATGGTAGTAAAGAAGATACTCCGATGTATATTAAAGATGAAAACGGCGATATTGCCCGCTGGGATTTTTTTGGAGGCAACTTTAAAGGAATTAAAGCTAAAATTCCCTACTTAAAAGAATTGGGAATTACAGGGATTTATTTGAATCCGATTTTTGAAGCCAGAAGTAATCATCGTTATGATACGAGTAACTATCTGAATATCGACCCCATTTTAGGAACAGAAGAAGACTTTGCTGATCTTTTGGATGCGTTGCATCAAAATGATATTCATGTCATTTTAGATGGTGTATTTAGCCACGTAGGGCGTAACAGTCTTTACTTTAATTACGACGGCGCTTACGGTATTGATAAAGGAGCATATCGTAATATTCATAGCCAGTATTATCCTTGGTTTACCTTTAACCGCTATCCAGATGAATATAATTCTTGGTGGGGAGTAAAAGATTTACCAGAAATTAATAAAGAGAACAAAGAATTCCAAGATTTTATTTTTGGTTCTGCTGGTGTTTTACAAAAGTGGAATAAATTTGGTATTGACGGCTGGCGCTTAGATGTGGCGGATGAATTGCCAGACGAGTTTATTGCCGGTATTCGAAGCAATTTGGACCAATTTGCGGACAAAGTTTTGTTAGGTGAAGTCTGGGAAGACGCCTCTAATAAAATTTCTTATGGCAAAAGACGCCAATATATTTTAGGAAACCATCTCCAAGGGGTTATGAACTATCCTCTAAGAGAGCAAGCACTAGCTTTTCTCACGGCAGATTGTCGTCCAGAAACTATTGCCAGCCATTTTACAACCTTACAAGAAAATTATCCTCGGGACATTTCTTACAATAGTTTCAATAATATTGGGACCCACGATACGGAGCGAATTTTAACGCAATTAAATGGCGATAAACGAAAACTGTCACTGGCTTTTGCTCTGTTGCATCTTTTTCCGGGTGTCCCTTGTGTCTATTACGGTGATGAAGCTGGTTTAACTGGGGGCAAAGATCCAGATAACCGCAAGTTTTTCCCTTGGGATAATATTGAGGAAGACTGTTATGAAGCTTGTCGTAAATGGATTTCTTTACGGGCAGAAAATCCGGTTATTTACGAGGGAGATTTTCTGCTGTTGTACACAGAACGGATTTTAGGAGTACTGCGTTATGATGCAGAAGACTTTGTTTTGGTCTTTTTTAATCCGACAAACGGGCTTCAAGTTTTGAATGTAGCAGAAATTCAAACATTGCGTCCCTTACCGATTACTAAAGAACGCTTGCAGGCGATTATTGGGCGTAACAATACGATTCAAGAGGCCGGAACGCTAACTTTTAGTGGTAAGTTGTTTGAATAATTTATCTTTTTGATTAATAAAAATATTCCTGAACAAAATAAAACTGCAAGTAAGCTCCTACAGGCAAACTGCGCTTGTGGCAAATTTTGTTCAGGTTTTTTTGTATATTTTTTTAAAACAATTGTTATTCGTGGCGAATTTCGCTAGATTTTGGTACTTTATGGTATGATGAAACAAAGTAGATAAAGGATGAATTAAAATGGGAAAATATACAGATATTAACCGTAAACATTACCGTTTTCCAGCCTATGATGATAATGAAAACGTAAAAATTCAAAAAGAAAAGCGGAATCTCTTTGCTAAAGATCGCAGCTGGCTTTTAACTGATGAGCCAGAAGACAAGGGAACCGCCTTTTATACACCACCTAAAAAAAGTGTTTTAAAAAACACACAGATGCAAGAAGAACGGGCCTTGCGCCGTTCCCGTAAAGCGACTGCTGCAAAACAAGGACATACCTTGGCGCAGCAAGAAGAGCTAAAAAAACATCGGGAAAATTTACCAGACTATAGCAAGAAAATTAAACCTGAAACAGATTTAGCCGGTCGAACTTCTCTTTTTGGGAAAGATTATAAGCGCTCCACCTATAAAGTGAAGAACAAACCGCAAATAACACCTGAAGAAAGTACAATGAAGCGTTATTCTTCAGGGCGTTCTTATTTTGTCCCCAAATATATTCCAGCTTCTTTAATTCCTGATGAGAAAAAAGCAGCTGTGGAGGAAACAGAATTAATCGACTCGTTACACAAAAACAAAGAACAGTATTTGCTGTTTGATCATGAACCGGCTGCTTTTCAAGAAAAAAAAGGTGATGATCCTACTGTTGAAAAATTTCATCATGAAAAAAATTCCGAAAAAGAGGATACAACTGCTAAAGCAGCAGTAAATAAGGAAAAAAAGGGGAAAGTTTTAGAGCGCGATTTAAAAGGCTTAATTGAAGATGGGCAATCAGAAAGTCGCCGCAGACCCAGCTATTTTGAAGAGTAAGAGGTTTTGATTAAATGGAAGCATATGATTTACAACTAGAAAAATTGAAAAATGGTGAAATTGAAAAAATTGAAGTGACACAGGAAAATTTTTTCCTTTTTCGCAATGCTTGGGCTAGTCGTGAAGATAAAAAATACTTTGTCGGTGAAGCGCATCATAATGGCGATATTACGTATCATTATGACCCGACTGTTTTGTAGAAATGGGCTAGTGCAAAAGGCTCAGATATCTGCTGCGCTAAAAAACAGTTAGGTATTTAGGTCAGTTGTGTTGCAGCAAGTACGGTCTCTTTTGTAATAAATTGGCTAATTAAAGAAATTTTTATATGTTTTTGATTATTTGCTTTATTTTAAGGCGAAGTATTTAGAAAATGCTATTTATAAAAAGGACTGTCCAAAGTTTTGTTTTGGTCTTATTTAGCAACTGCAAATAAGTGATTCCATTTCATTTTTTAGCGCGATAAAAAGATAAAAGGATACAAATCTTAGAAAAATAAGATTTGTATCCTTTTTAAACCTACTGGAGTGATGCAGAAGACGGGAGTCGAACCCGCACGAGCTTTACGCCCACAAGACCCTCAATCTTGCTTGTCTGCCAATTCCAACACTTCTGCGAAAACAACAACTTATGATACCTTAGAAAAAAATCCTTTGTCAAGATTAAGATTAAAAAGGAAGGTTAATATGAAAAAATCTGACGGTACGTTTCTTTTGCCTGCAGTTTTGTTGGGGCTTTTAGTTGGCTTAATTTTAGATAAGCTTTTATTGGGAATTTTTCTGGGCATTGTGGCAAGTATCGCTATTGACATTGGGATTAATTCTTGGTGGAAAAAAAATTAAAACTTTTGCGAAAAATCACAGGAAAGATTGCTTTTTAAAGGATAAAAAAGTAAAGTAATTAAAAGAATTCAATTAAAAAGGGGCGATGATGATGAAACACTTTGAGAAATCAAATAAATTAGAAGGTGTCAGCTATGACGTGCGCGGTCCGGTGTTGGAAGAGGCCGATCGCATGCAAGAAGAAGGCGTTAGTATTTTAAAACTAAATACTGGTAATCCTGCACCTTTTGGCTTTGAAGCCCCGGATGAAATTGTTCGTGATTTGATTATGAATGTCCGTTCATCAGAAGGCTATTCTGATTCTAAGGGAATTTTTTCGGCACGAAAGGCAATTGAACAATATTGCCAATTAAAGGGATTTCCTAATGTTACGATAAATGATATTTATACTGGCAACGGTGTTAGCGAATTAATTACAATGTGCATGCAAGGCTTGTGTAATGACGGTGATGAAATATTGGTACCCTCCCCGGATTATCCACTGTGGACAGCCTCTGTTTCTCTTGCTGGTGGTAAACCCGTTCATTATATTTGTGATGAAGAAAGTGAATGGTATCCTGATCTTTCGGATATGCGTGCGAAGATTAACAGTAAAACCAAAGCAATTGTAGTCATTAATCCCAATAACCCTACAGGTGCTCTATATCCAAAAGAGATATTAGAAGGTATCGTGGAATTAGCGCGGGAATTTGATTTGATTATTTTTTCAGATGAAATTTACGATCGTTTAGTTATGGATGGTCTAACCCATATCCCAATTGCAACTTTGGCCCCAGATCGGTTTGTCGTTACTTTAAATGGTCTGTCAAAATCACATCGTGTTGCGGGTTTTCGCGTGGGGTGGATGGTCTTAAGTGGGGATAAAAAAGGTGTGAAAGATTATATTGAAGGGCTAAACATGTTGTCTTCCATGCGCTTGTGTTCTAATGTATTATCCCAACAAATCATTCAAACTGCTCTTGGGGGGTATCAAAGTAGTGATGAATTATTATTGCCGGGTGGTCGAATTTATGAGCAGCGGGAATATATTTACAATGCTTTAAATGATATTCCCGGACTTTCAGCAGTAAAACCAAAAGCTGCCTTTTATATTTTTCCTAAAATTGATATTAAACGGTTCAATATCAAAAATGACGAACAATTTGTTCTGGACTTTTTACATGAACACAAAATTTTATTGGTGCATGGTGGCGGCTTTAACTGGCAAGAGCCCGACCATTTTCGGATTGTCTATTTACCAAAAATGGACGACCTGAAATTTACAGCCGAAAAATTACGAGAGTTTTTAGCAACCTATCAACAAAAATAAAATAAAAAAGAGAATGATAAAATTGTGCCGTTGAAAAGTTTAACTTTTTAACGGGGAACACAATTGTTCATTCTCTTTTTTTACATATATGTAAAAACAAGTATGTGGTTATGTAAATGTATTTTTATTCGGTTTGTTAAAGAAGCTCGCAGACTTTTTTACTGATGATAATCCTTTTTGCGTACTTGGTTTCTAATTCTTCGTTTGGATCGGTGACATTGATTAAAAATGAATTTTGATATTCTTTTTCAATCCAGCCATAAAATTTTTCGTCTTGCCAGATAAAGCTAACATTTGATGGTTGTTTCATTCTAAAATCCTCCTTATTTTTTCAATTGTTGCGAAAAAGTTGCTCGTTTTCGGTAGCGCCTTTGCGGGTATTATGTGATAAAATATACAAAAAGGGTAATGCTAATTCGCATAATTGGAGGCAGTTAGAATAATGACAGCAGAAAATGTTTCGTTTGGCCACGTTTTAAAACAAATTCGTAAAGATCGTAAATTAACGCAAAAAATGTTGTCGCAAAATATTTGTTCGCAAAGTGTCTTAAGTCGGATTGAAAATGATGAAGAATTACCAAATGTCTTGGTGATGCAAAATTTGTGCGAACGCTTAGGCGTAACAATCGATCAAGTTATGACGCTCCACTTTGAGGAGATTAGAAAAGTAAATTTACTCTTAGATCAAATGGCTTATCACTTTTTTCATAAAGAGTATATAAAGCTTGCTGCCTTATTAAACCAACCAGCTATTTTAGACCAGTTGTATTTAGACACAGATTTACAGCTCTATTACTATTATCTAGGTAGTTGTGAATACTTTTTGGGTAAAGATTTGGAGTTGGCTTTACAACATTTAAAACACGGTCTTTCTTATACATTTCAAGCAGATAAACATTTTATTGCTTCAAATGAAATTCAATTAATTTCTTGTATCGGTCGCGTGCAAGTGGATTTAGGCCAAAAAAAAGAAGGCGAGTTCAACTTAGCCTATAGTATGGAACTCTTTTATACATTGCCAAATGAACGTATCGACTGTCGGCTTGCAAAAGTTTTCTATAATTACGGTCTGTTTTTATATCGAGAAAAGCGTTATGACGAAGCGATGGACGTTGTCAAACGAGGAACGGAAATGGTGCGCAAACAAAAAAGTTATTATTATTTGGAAGAACTTTTCCGCCTTGAGGGCTTGATTTATGAAGCGCAGGGCAAAAATGAGCAATGCGAAAAATACTTCAAAATATCTAGCGCTGTCCAACGGATTACAAATCTGTAAAATGGTGTAGACCTTTCTTGACTTCTGGGAAAAGAAGGAGTAATTTTAAGTTAGTAAATCAAAGGAGCGATTTAAATGCGAACATTTATTTATGCTGACAAGTTTTTCTTAAACTCTGATACCAAATCAGCCGGCTATTTAGAAATTATTGACGGAAAATTTGGTAACTACTATGCTGAACTACCTGAAAAAGATGCGAATATTATTGACCATAGTGGCAAATGGATTGCCCCAGGTTTAGTGGATACACATATTCATGGTTACAAAAACCAAGATGTTATGGACAATAATGCTGAAGGTTTGAAAATCATGTCTGAAGGTTTGTTGGAATGTGGCGTAACTTCTTATTTGCCAACAACTTTAACTTCTACAAAAGAGTTATTAAAAGATGTTGCAAAAACAATTGGCGACACATACCAAGATGTAAAAGGTGCTAAAATTCAAGGGATTTATTTTGAAGGACCATTCTTTACAGAAGAACATAAAGGTGCGCAAAATCCATCTTACTTTGGCGACCCAGATATTGATACTTTCCATGAATGGCAAGAAGCTTCGGGCGGCTTGATTAAAAAAATTGCGTTAGCTCCTGAACGTAAAGGCGTTAGCGAATTTGTTAACCAAGTAACTGAAGAAGGTGTTGTTGTTGCATTGGGTCACAGCAATGCAACGCTAGAAGAAGCAACGGAAGCTGTTGAAGCTGGAGCAAGCGTGTTTGTTCACGCTTATAATGGGATGCGTGGTTTGAATCACCGCGAACCCGGTATGGTTGGTGCGCTACTTAGCCTGCAACATGTATTTTCAGAATTAATTTGTGATGGTCACCACGTTCATCCACAAGCGGCTGAAATTTTAATGGAAAAAGCAGGACATGATCATGTAGCATTAATCACGGACTGCATGATGGCTGGCGGTATGCCAGATGGAAATTATATTTTAGGCGAATTTCCTGTAGTCGTAAAAGATGGTACTGCTCGTATGAAAGAAGGCAATTTAGCCGGTAGTATTTTGAAATTAAAAGAAGCAATCAAAAATGTAGTGGATTGGGAAATTGCCACACCAGAAGAAGCGATTATGATGGCAACTTGGGTTCCAGCTGTCAGCTGTAAAATCGATGACAAATGTGGTTTGATTAAAAAAGGGCGGGATGCAGACTTTATCGTCTTGAATCCCGATATGACATTAGCTGCCACTTATTTAGATGGCACAAAACGCTACGAAGCTTAATTTAAATAGATTTTTTTTGACGATAGCCAAAATATTGGTTATCGTCTTTTTTTGTTGCAGGAAATACTTTGCGTTATTTTAAATTTCCGTCAAAGAAAAAATGAAATTCGACAGTTGAATTTTTGTGTAAGAAATATCTTGTGTTAAACTTAAATTAACGAGAATTTTTTTTTGTGAGGGAGCTAATTTTATGAGTTATATCGAAGTATTTAATGAGGTGAAAAAGTATCAAATGGGCAACACTGAAATCATCGCCAATGATAATATTACCTTCAGTGTTGAAAAGGGTGAAGTTGCTGTTATTTTAGGGCCAAGTGGTGCTGGAAAATCGACAGTTCTAAATATATTGGGAGGAATGGATACTTGTGATAGTGGCCAAGTTACAGTGGACGGCGTAGACATTGCCCGTTTTGATGCCAAACAATTAACCGGTTATCGAAGAAATGACGTGGGTTTTGTCTTCCAGTTTTATAATTTAGTTCCTAACTTGACTGCCAAAGAAAACGTAGAATTAGCATCACAAATTGTAACTGATGCTATGGATGCAGAAGAGGTTTTACTTAAAGTTGGTTTAGGCAAACGTATGAATAACTTCCCGGCACAATTGTCCGGAGGGGAGCAACAAAGAGTAACGATTGCTCGCGCTTTGGCAAAAAAACCTAAAATCTTGCTTTGTGACGAACCAACTGGGGCATTGGATTATGAAACAGGGAAACAGATTTTGGAAATTTTAAAAGATACAGCAGCGGAATTTCAAACAACGGTAATTATTATTACCCATAATTCTGCTATTGCACCAATGGCCGATCGGGTGATTAAAATTAACGACGCCAAGGTTAGAAGTATCACGCTAAACGAAAACCCACTTTCTGTTGCAGAGATTGCGTGGTGAGGAATAGATGAAAAGTGCTTTGCTCAAAACAAGTTTGAAAGAGATAAAAAATTCACCGGCTCGCTTTTTGTCGATTCTAGGTATCATCTTTTTAGGAACAGCCTTTTTTGTTGGGATTGGTGCAACAGGACCAGACATGATCACCTCCAGTGATAATTATTATGATCAAACGCAATTAGCAGATGCTACCATAATAGCAACATTAGGTCTATCCGATACGGATCTTGATTTAATCAAAGAAGATAGCCAAGTCGCAACCGCAGAACCGGAATATATGCTTGATTTAAATTTAAGCGATAAAAACCAAGTATTGCGATTTTTGGGGTATGATAAAAAACAAAAGCTAAATCAGTATCACATCGTAAAAGGGCGCTTACCCAAACAGTCAGGTGAAATTGCATTAGATGATTTAGCAGACTATCACAAAGACTACCGCATTGGTGACAAATTTACAGTGGCAGTTGATGATGATAAAAAACAACAGCTAAAAAGAAGAGAATTTAAAGTTGTGGGGTTTGTGAATAGCCCGGAATACATTGAAAATATTAAACGTGGGAATACTAATGTCGGCACTGGTACGGTCGATTATTTTGCAGTCGTTGATAAAAGTGACTTGAATCTTAAAGCCTATAGCCGGATTTTGGTGCAATTTAAAGATAGTAAAAAACAGGTGGCCTATTCAAAGACTTATGAAGATACTACGGATAAAGGAATTAAAAGCCTAAAAAGAAAGTTGGCTAAAAGACCACAGCTACGTCTAGTTGAGGTCAAAGAAGAAGCTCAAGTACAATTAAAAGCAGTTCAAGCTGAAATTACAAAAGGTGAGAAAGCTTTAGACACAGGCGAAGATAAACTAAAAGCAGCCAAAGAAAAAATTGACAATGCCAAAAAGGAATTAGCCACCAAAACAAAAGATGGCAAAATAGCCCAAGAAACAGCGGCAAAAAATTTGGCCACAGAAGAAGAGGAACTCCAGCAGCGAAATGAAGAATTAAACCAACAGGCGCAATTGTTAAAAACTGAGCAAGAAAATGTAAGAAAAGCGCGTAAAGCGGCAACTACTGCTCCAGCTTCCCAGGAAAATGATTTGAAAATCAAACAAGTTCAAGCACAAATTACGAGTGGAAATGATTTGAAAAGTCAGTTAGAGCAACTGACGGTTGATGAAGAAGAACTTTCAGATATGATTAGTGAACAGAAAAGTTCCCTTTTGCAACTGGCAGAATCATTGCAAGCCGACGAGCTGGTTAAAATGATCAACAATTGGGATGAAGAAAATACGACGTCAGCCGATATTATGGCAGCTTTAAAAGAAGTCACCAAACAAGTGAGCGACTTAAAAAATCAGTTAACACAATTGCAAAATAGTCAAACAGACAGCTCTTTTGATCTTCGTGAGATTGAAGAAAAAGAACGGAGCTTAGCCCAAGAAGAAACAAAATTGGAAGAAGCAAAAAAAGCGCTGGAACAAGATGCTGAAAAATTGAGCACAGCTAAACAAACCCTAGCCAAAGAAAATGAAAAGGCCAAGGAGGATTTGCAAAAGGCTGAAACTCAAATCTCAGATAGCGAAAAAGAATACCAAAAGCAATTGGCAGATTTTCAAGCAGAAACAAGTGCCAATATGCCTAAATTACTAGATGCAGAATTACAATTAAAAAATGAGCAAAAACGTTTAAGTGACCTAAAGCCAGCCGAGTATATTTTTAGTGATCGCAATGATAATCCCGGCTATACAGAATACAAGCAAAATGCCGATCGCATTACCTCGCTAGCGACCGTTTTTCCTCTGATATTTTACTTGATTGCAGCATTGGTTAGTTTGACTACTATGAGTAGAATGGTAGAAGAAAAAAGAGGCGAGATTGGAACTTTTAAAGCGTTAGGGTATCGCAATTATGAAATTGCTTTGAAATTTCTTATTTATTCCTTATTAGCGGGAATTATCGGTTCACTACTGGGGTTATTGGTTGGCTTCAAGTTGTTTCCAAGTATTATTATTGAAGCCTATGGTCAACTTTATAACTTGCCTTCTTTTGTTACACCATGGTATTTAAATTATACAATCATCGGTATTGTCGTGGGTTTGATTTGTACCGTTGGAGTCGCGATGTTGACGGTGCGACTTGATTTAATTGCACCCCCTGCAACTTTGCTGCGTCCTAAAGCACCAAAGGCCGGAAAACGCGTGTGGTTAGAAAATATTAAACCGTTGTGGAAACGCCTGAACTTTAATCAAAAAGTCACACTGCGAAACTTATTCCGGTATAAATTGCGGATGCTGATGACAATTGTCGGAATTGCTGGCTGTACGGCCATGATTGTGACCGGATTTGGTTTGCGGGACTCCATTACCGATATCATCCCTTTGCAATTTGAGAAATTGTGGCATTACCAAGCTGTTGTTTCCTTTAGTGATGATCAGGCAGCAAAAGATCGTTACCAAAAAGATGCCAAACAATTAAATCGCTATCAAGACACGCTGTCAGTTAGCATGGAGACCTTCAACGTTTCCGGTCATGGTAAAACACCGCAAGATGTTAGTGTCTATGTACCGCAAAATGCCAAAGATTTAGACCAGTTCATTTTATTAAATAATCGTCAAAGTAAGCGGGAATACCAATTACAAAACAAGGGTGCTGTAATTAATGAAAAATTGGCGCAACTTTTTGACCTAAAAATTGGGGACACCATTCAGTTAAAAGATAACAATAAACAAAGCTATCCAGTTAAAATCGCGGGAATTGCTGAGAACTATACCGGACATTTTGCTTATTTGAGCCCAGCTTATTATGAACAAGTCTTTCATAAAAAGCCGGATTACAATGCTGCTTTCTTATTATTTAAAAAGGATTTAACCAGCAGTCAGGAAAAAGACGTAGCCGAAAAGTTGATGGACAATCCTGGTATTGTCAATGTAACTTTTCTATCAGATTCACTAAATGCACTAGATGACACGACCCAAGCGTTGACGATTGTAGTTTGGGTATTGATTATCTCAGCGGGACTTTTGGCCTTCATTGTTTTGTATAACTTAAACAATATCAATATCTCTGAAAGAATTCGCGAGCTTTCAACCATCAAAGTCTTAGGATTTTACGATAATGAATTAACCATGTATATCTATCGGGAAAATATTATTTTAACAATCTTCGGTATTTTACTTGGATTAATCTTAGGTAAAATTGAACACGATTTTGTCTTGAAGACAGTAGAGTTAGATATGGTCATGTTTTCACCAACTATTCAGCCTTTGAGCTATTTGTATGCCAGTCTCATTACAATCTTCTTTACGATAATTGTGGGTATTTTTGTCTATGTTAAGTTAAAAAACGTGGATATGATTGAAGCCTTAAAATCAAATGAATAAAAAAGATCAAGTCCGTTTTGTTTTTTGTCTTAAGAGACAAGCGGACGGATCTTTTTTATTTTTCTTTGTATCCGTTTTCGTTTTGTGTCTTAGGACAGTTTTGTTACAATTAAAGTAATAACAACAAAGGAGGAGGAAAATGTCTTTAAAAGAAGCAGGAATGATTACAATTGTTGCCATGTTATTTGTCTTTTTTATTTTAACGGCATTATGGGGTGCGTTACTTTTATTTAAAAAGATTTTTAAGGAGATGAAAGATGACTGAGATTATACAAAATATGATAGAAACATCGGGTTTTGCCGGCATGACGGGAAAACATTTGATTATGATTTTAATTGCGATTATTTTTTTATACTTGGCGATTTTTAAAGAATATGAGCCTTACTTACTATTACCCATTTCTTTTGGTATTTTATTGGTGAATTTACCTTTTACAGGAATTTTTGCTAGCCCGACAGATGTTGAACCAGGGGGACTTTTGTATTATTTGTATCAAGGAACAAATCTGGGAATTTATCCACCGCTTATCTTTTTATGTTTGGGGGCATCCACTGACTTTGGTCCTTTAATAGCTAATCCCAAAACCCTACTTTTAGGTGCGGCAGCGCAATTTGGAATTTTTGCGGCCTTCTTTGGGGCGATTTTACTCGGTATGACTGGACCAGAAGCGGCAGCAACCGGAATTATAGGTGGTGCAGATGGTCCGACTGCCATTTATTTGACTACCAGATTAGCGCCGCATCTATTGTCTGTGATTGCAATTGCCGCATACTCTTATATGGCGCTAGTACCGTTGATTCAACCGCCAATTATTAATGCCTTAACTACAAAAAAAGAGCGGAAAATTAAAATGCAAATGCAACGGACAGTAACAAAAAAAGAACGGATTGTTTTTCCAATTTTTACCACCATTTTTGTAGCGCTGGTGGTTCCGGCAGCGACGACCTTAATTGGTTGTCTGATGTTGGGTAATTTGATTCGTGAATCACAAGTGGTACCTAAGTTAACTGAAACGCTGCAAAATGCTATGATGTATATTATTACCATTTTGCTAGGGTTAACGGTTGGTGCCAAAGCAGAAGCGGACATTTTTTTATCGTTAGAAACAATCAAAATTATCATTTTAGGATTATTTGCTTTTGCCATTGGAACGGCCGCAGGAATATTATTTGGCAAATTAATGTGTAAACTAACAAAGGGCGAAATAAATCCGATGATAGGTGCAGCCGGTGTCTCAGCAGTGCCGATGGCAGCCAGAGTGGTGCACAAGGAAGGTTTAAAAAATGACCCGACGAATTATTTGTTAATGCATGCCATGGGGCCTAATGTAGCTGGCATTATTGGTTCTGCCGTGGCAGCGGGAACGTTGTTAGCTTATTTTGGTTAAAAAAAGAAGATGGCCATCATTGACCATCTTCTTTTTCATTTCTTTTTTTTATTTCGCTTTGTACTTCTGCAAGCATAAAGTGTAATTTTTCTTCTTTTTTCTTTAATTCCACTAAATCTTCGGCAATCTCTTTTTCTTTTTCGTTGGTCGGTGGCCGCAATATGAAGTTAATCGCTAAGGCAATAAACGTCCCGATAAAGGTGTCCAACACCCGATCAATGGCAAAATAAACCGATTGGCTTTCGGTTACACTTAGCGTAATTAAAAGCATGGTGGCAATTGCTGAAATAATACCAGAATTATTATTAATTCCATCAGAGACAATAATCACCAAAGCTACAAAAATCGGTAACGCAACCAATTCTACTAAGAAATCATGGTGGAAATATTGTTTGATAAAAAAATAAAGAATTGCGGCAATACCGCCAATTGAATTACCCAAGACGCGAGATTTGCCAAAAGAAACGGTTGTGGTTAAATCTTGACGCAATGAAAAAACAGCAGCTAGCGCGGCAATCAAAGGTTGCCCACGGTCGATAAAATGAAAAAGCAAGATACAAATCATAACTGCTAGTGCTGTTTTCATGGTGCGCATTCCAATTCGAAAACGTCCTAATCGCATTATTTAGCTCCTGTTCTATAATTTTTGCTTTGTAAATAAGCTGGTGAAATTTGATTGTTCTTCTATAAATATGATAACGAAAATCCATTAAGATTGCCAGTTTACTGTGAAATCGGTAAACTAAAAGCAAAGGAGGGTCTTATGAAAATTGGATTACGTACGATTAAAACAGTAATTGCTGCCAGTTTTGCGATGTTTTTTGCGCAATTATTAAATTTATTATATGCACCAGCAGCCGGTATTATTGCCGTCTTAAGTGTCGGCAATACCAAAAAAGCTACGCTACTCACCGCTTTTTATCGCGTCGTATCTTTGATTATTGCGACGATTATCGCCTTTTTTATTTTTAATATATTGGGCTTTAATCCTTTTTCCTTTGGTATTTTTTTATTGCTATTTATTCCAGTTTCCGTTTATTTCAAACTAGATGACGGCATCGTTGTCAATTCGGTTTTAGTTACCCATTACTTAACGGAACAATCTTTTGCGTGGCAAATTATTACTAACGAATTTCTATTAATGAGTTTAGGTGTAGGGCTTGCCTTATTGGCAA
This sequence comes from Enterococcus sp. SMC-9, assembly GCF_021011285.1. Lineage (NCBI taxonomy): Bacteria > Bacillati > Bacillota > Bacilli > Lactobacillales > Enterococcaceae > Enterococcus > Enterococcus sp. SMC-9. Next base: position 27,856 of record NZ_JAILYE010000005.1, read on the forward strand.
ATTTGTATATGCCTGATATTGGCAAAAATTTAAAAGAAGAACAGACAATTATTGAGGTGATGTTTAAAAAGCTTTTAGCCCAACTGGCAAGTGGGTTAAATACACCTGCTGCTGCCAAAAAAGCCCAACAAACCTGTGGACAGCTCGTGGCATATTTACACGAAGCACAAATTAAAGCCAAGCGGCATCAGCAAAATCAATGGTTTCAAGAAGACACGACTTTTGCCACCTATTTTACGATGCGGCGTGGGCAAGTATTGATTTTAAGAGACATGATAAACTTATTGGATCAGATTGAAGTCGAAGAAGAATATGTAGCTGACATGCGTTATTTGTTGCAAACAACCGCCAAAACATTTGGGTATGACAATGATGGCCGCGAATTGTTACAGTTAATTGCAGCAATTGGTCATAACTATGAAGAAAGTCCACTGCCTAAAGACCGTTTAGAATTTGAAAATCGGGCCCGGTTGTTTCAATTTCTGCAATTGTTTACCAGTTTTATTGAAACAAAGGTGGAATTTAGTAGTAATTTAGAAAATTAAAAAAGAGGGCGCAAAAATTACTTATAAAACACCGCTTATTTGTAAAAGAGAAGGGGACTAAAATCAGTCAAGCGCTTTTACGAATAAACGGTGTTCCAAATGTTTTAGGAAAAATGTTCGGAAGTAGTTTATGTTGCTTTTTTTAGTTAGTGACTTGTTAAGTACCCGGTTGTAAAACTGTGCTATTTAGCCCAATCTTTTTGCATTTGATCTAAAATAGCAATAACATCATGGGTTAAAAAGAGAGATTTATTGGGTTTGCCTTCAATAGTTGCGGTTAAGTTATCAATTTCATAACCAAAAGCTGCGTTACTGGCACCGCTAATAATAGTTTCTTTGCTGCCGTCTGTATAGGTTAATGTCGCTTTATCTGCTCTAGGATAGTCATTAATTTCCAAATAGCCATTTTCAAAAGCTACAATACCAATTTTGGGCATTTTTGCTTGGAAGGTTAAGCTAACGGTAGCCAATTCATCTTCTTTTGTACGTAAAATGGTCACCGACTGTTCATCGACGCCAGTTGAAAAAGGTACCATAGTAGTTGCAACAACAACTGGTGTGCTAGATAAAAAGTAACGGGCAAAAGAAACCGCATATGTGCCAATATCAAGTAAAGCACCACCGGCTAATGCTGGATTAAAAAAGCGATTTTTAGGATCGGGTTCTTTGTAGCTGCCAAAAGGTGCTTGAATCATTTTTAATTTGCCTAATTTGTTTTGATCAATTAAGCGTGTTAGTTCATCGTATAATGGCATGTTGAAGATTGTCATTGCTTCTTGTAAGATTAATTTTTTCTCTTCTGCAATTTTCATGACATCTTCTAGTTCAGCTAAGTTCATTGTGATGGCTTTTTCACATAAGACGTGTTTGCCTGCTATTAAAGCTTTTTTGATATAATCATAGTGAGTGGCATTTGGGACTGCCACATAGACAATATCGATATCACTATTGAGCATTTCCTCATACGTGCCGTAACTATTGGCAATTTGATAACGAGTGGCAAATTCTTTTGCTGTTTCTTCTTTACGAGAAGATACAGCGGTAAGGGTACTTTGTTTACCGGTAAAATTTTCCGCAAATTCGTGGGCAATCCCACCAGTACCGGCAATTCCCCATTTGTAATTTTTCATAAAATCAGCTCCTTTGCTTTAGTTTAGCAATCTTTTAAAAATTAGGAAAGTTACAGGCCTATACCTATCTTAAACAAATAATTTAAGTAAAATAAATAAGAGGAGGATTCTTATGCACGAAGTATATATCACCATTTTAGTACAAACAATTAAAGAACAGTACACAAATGAAGTAACATTTTATCAAAATGTGTTAAATACTGACAAGGTCAGCTGGGAAAAATGGAAGAGTGGAAACGGTACATTAACTCCAGAGCAAAATCAAAAAATTAAGAATCTTTTTAGCGATTATGAATGGATGCTCATGCAAAAAGTGCTGCGCCAAACGATTATTTTCCCCGAAAAAAGAACGCAGGCAGTTAGTGAATATCGCCGTTTGAAAACGCAGATTGCACAAAAATGGTTACAAAAAAAGTTGGCTGATGTTGAAGTAATTACCCATAATGAAGAAAAAGAGAATAATCAGTTGCTTGATTTACGCGTTTTTATTACGTATGATGAGTGGGGTTTTGATGATATCTTAAGTTTTCGCTTGCCAGCACGGATTCAACAACAGTTACAACAAGAAAAAGTTGGCCTGTTAGCTTGGGTTAATGAAAATTTAGAAGAAACCTACAATCAATAGCTATTAAAGGAGCGTTTTAGACTTTTGAATAAAATAATCGGAGTAGGTGCGGTTTTAATCGTAGCTTGTGCCACTTTTTTTGTTTTTTTTGGTCAATATCAACAAAATTATGCGAATAAAACAGTGGCATCCACAGCCATTAGTGCCAAAAAGACAACAACCACCACCTCTTCAACACCTATGCGACCAACAGACTTGCCACAGATTGCACGAGATGATTGGAGGTTAGTCTTAGTTAGCCCGGATCATAAAATCGTAACAGAAGTACCAGAAGAACAATTAACCACCTTAGCTGATGGGCATATTGTCGATCAAAGGATCGTGAAAAGTTATGAAGAATTAACGGACGCTGCTAAAAAAGACAATATCAAGCTCCATCTGGTTTCTGCGTTTCGCTCAGTTGCTTATCAAAAACAAGTTTTTAATGAGCGCGTGACGCAATTAGAAAATCAAGAGCAGTTAACTAAAGAAGCCGCAACACAAAAAGCCAAATTGACCATGACCGAACCTGGTTATAGTGAACATCATACCGGACTTGCAGTAGATGTTGTAGATGAAAATTGGTTAGCCTCTAATCCCAATATGGTGTTAGATGAAAGCTACAGTAGTCAACCAGGCGCGCAATGGTTACAAAAAAATGCCAGTCGCTTCGGTTTTGTCGTGCGCTATCCTGATGGTAAACAAGCTATTACGAAAATCACCTATGAACCGTGGCATTTACGTTATGTTGGAGTAAAAAGTGCTGAATATATGACAAAACATAATTTAACACTGGAAGAGTATCTTGACCTATTAGAAAAGTGGGAGGGTTATGAGCATTAAAAGAAAATACACGAAACGTAAAAAGGCCGGCTTTCCAGCAATTTTAGCCGGATTTTTGCTTATTTTAGCGGCTTTTGTTTTTTCAATTAAACAATTAAGCCAGCCGACTACACCGACACAAGTGGCATCTGTAACAAATGAAGAAGTCAGTCGCAAAGAATTTATAAAAAAATTAGTTCCCCACGCCCAAGAACTTCAAAAAGGCTATGGCGTTTTACCTAGCATTATCCTAGGTCAGGCAGCGCTAGAGTCGAATTTTGGTCAAAGTCAATTAGCTAGTGAGTATAAAAATTTATTTGGCATTAAAGCTTATGGAGATGTCCCGAAAGTAAAATTAGATACCCAAGAATTTGTCAACGAACAATATATCACCATTAAGGGTGAATTTAAGGTTTATGATTCTTGGGAAGCTTCTATGGATGATCACACGATGCTTTTTGTTAACGGTGTGAACTGGGATCGACAAAAATATGAGTCTGTATTATTAGCCCAAGATTATAAACAAGCTGCAAAAGCCTTACAAGAGGCGGGATATGCGACAGATCCTCAATATGCTGATAAAATTATAAGTATGATAGAAGAGTATAATTTAATGCAATATGACTAGTTTTCAATCAAAGGAGGAGTGTTTTCATGGAGCAAAAAATGCCGAAAATCTCGACTGAATTACGCAAAGATATCGTGCGCGTTCCTAAAATTATCCGCGAAGCAACCGGCATACAAATTTTTGGACGTCGGATACGTTCCATTATCTTTACAACTGATATCGCGATTATTCGCAATACCGATGCCGATGCGGTTATTGCTGTGTATCCTTTTACACCACACCCGGCTATTACCAAATCGATTATTGAGGCTGCTGATATCCCCGTTTTTTCTGGTGTAGGTGGCGGCTTAACACAAGGTGAACGTTCGACTTATATGTCGATGTTTGCTGAGGCACAAGGATCGATTGGCGTCGTTTTAAATGCACCAACATCAGTAGACACCGTTCAAATGGTTTGTCGCGTAGTAGATATTCCTGTTGTAAGTACAGTGACCTCTAAATTAACACCAATTGATGAAAAATTAGCGGTGGGGGTTAAAATTATTAATATCAGTGCGGGCAAAGATACGGCAGATACTGTTCGACATTTCCGTGAAAACTATCCTGATTTACCCATTATGGCAACGGGCGGTCCAACAGAAGAAAGTATTTTAGAAACGATTCAAGCTGGCGCCAATGCCATTACCTTTACACCACCATCTAATGGGGAATTATTTAGTCGTAAAATGGAACATTATCGTCAAATGGAAATTGATAAGGAAGGCTAAATAAATTGTAGTAAAACCGATAAAAAACCAGTCAAAAGTTCGCTGAATTGCTAGACTTTTGACTGGTTTTTATTCAATTATAACCTGTTATTAAAAGTGCGAGCCAATTTAAGTTTCTTTAAAAAAATAAATTTTTACGCTGAAATTCCGTATCTTATCACTCGTTTTCTAATTTAGCTTTTATAAGGTTAAAGCGCATTTATAAAATAATTTTGGCGTCTTTTTCTTTAATTCCGTAGATTTTTTGTTTGTGATTGTCTTGCCAATAATACAGTTCACGGCTTTTATTGGTCATAAGAGCAATCAGTAAATCTTTAATGGTTAAAGGTGCTTTATTTTTTTCGGCAATGAAAACAAAGTCGCCTTTTTGATCGATTTTGATAGCTGTAACGAAAGCATCTTCGATATAAAGACCTTGGTAATTTTCTTTTTTTGGCATAGTAGCCAAAATAGTGACGAACTCTTTTGCTTGCATAATCTTCCTCCAACGACGAACTAGTAAGGTCACTATAGCATAGTTTTTAAAAAAAGTTTCTGCCTTTTTATGACAGAAATGCCATGAGCTAAAATTTTGTCGTAACTGTTATTCACCAGCAGTTGAGAAGGAATGAAAAAATCTTACAGAAATTATCATTCTTTCAAGAAAATTGGTTGCCAGTTTTCAATGAAGGTGTTATACTCCAATACATAATTTATTGCGCATGGCGCAGTAAGCTACATACCTGCTTATATATCGTCGTAATCTGGTCGACAGTCTCTACCCAGTACCGTAAATACTGGACTATAAGCAAAAAACGTGCGTAAGGCGCTTTTTTTGCTTAGACTGGCAAAAAGCGTCTTTTTTTGTTAGTTTGGCAGTAAAGATGAAAAATTAAGAAGGAGCAGTGTGATTATGAAAGAATTAGTAGCAAGAATCAAAGAAGATGGGCGTGTATTAGGTGACGGTGTTTTAAAAGTGGATAGTTTTGTAACCCACCAAGTTGATCCCGTTTTAATGGAGGCAATCGGCAAAGTTTTTGCAGATGTCTTTAGAGCAGCTAATATCACAAAAGTCGTGACGATTGAAGCTTCCGGCATTGCTCCAGCGCTTTATACGGCACAAGAATTAGGGGTTCCTTTAGTCTTTGCCCGCAAGTCTAAAAGTTTAACGATGAACGAAGAACTTTTGACAGCGCAAGTTTATTCCTTTACAAAACAAGTAACGAGTACTGTTTCGATTTCAAAAAAATTCTTAACAAAAGACGACAATGTATTATTAATCGATGACTTTTTAGCAAATGGACAGGCAGCAAAAGGTTTAATTGAGCTTTGTCAACAAGCTGGTGCTCATGTTGAAGGAATCGGCATTGTGATTGAAAAATCTTTCCAAGATGGCCGCAAACTTTTAGAAGACATGGGGATTAAAGTTGTTTCATTAGCACGAATTGCATCATTAAAAGCAGGTGAAGTTGAATTTATCGAGGAGGATGCTTAATTGGATAAGCAGACACAAAACGGAAAAGCAGCCGTATTAGGGTTGCAACACTTACTTGCGATGTATGCCGGTGCCGTGGCAGTGCCACTTTTAATCGGAACAGGTTTAGGTTTTAACGAAACACAAATGACCTATTTAATTTCTATTGATATTTTCATGTGTGGGATTGCAACGCTTTTACAATTAACAGTAACGAAATTTTTTGGTATTGGCTTACCGGTAGTTTTAGGGTGTGCCATTCAAGCTGTTGCCCCGTTGATTTTAATTGGTAGTAAATCAGGTGTTGGTGCCATTTATGGTTCCATTATTGCTTCTGGAATTTTTGTAGTTTTAGTAGCAGGTTTCTTTTCAAAGATTAAAAAATTGTTCCCCTCATTGGTAACAGGAACAGTTATTACAGTGATTGGATTAACTTTAATTCCGGTTGCTATTACCAAAATGGGTGGCGGCGATGTGACAGCTCAAAATTTCGGTGATCCCAATCAATTGATTTTAGCTTTTGTCACCATTTTATTAATTGTTGGTGTTCAAGTTTTCGCTAAGGGATTCTTGCATTCAATTTCTGTTTTAGTCGGACTTGTGGGGGGAACACTACTGGCTTGTTTGATGGGATTAGTTGATTTTGCTGCAATTGGTCACGCACCTGTTTTCCATATTCCGCAACCATTTTACTTTGGAAAACCAACTTTTGATGTTTGGTCGATTTTACTTATGATTATCATCTCGATTGTCAGTATGGTAGAGTCAACGGGCGTTTATTTTGCGCTAGGAGATATTACAGGTAAAAAAATTACAGAAGATGATCTTAAACGCGGGTACCGCGCAGAAGGATTGGCAGTTATTTTAGGTGGCATTTTTAATACATTTCCATATACTGGTTTTTCACAAAATGTTGGCTTGGTACAACTATCAGGGATTAAGACGAAAAAACCAATTTATTTTTCAGCTATTTTCTTAATTATTTTAGGACTTTTCCCTAAAATCGGTGCTATTGCTCAAATTATTCCTGAACCCGTTTTAGGTGGGGGGATGTTAGTTATGTTTGGTATGGTGGCTGTTCAAGGAATGAAGATGTTGTCAAAAGTTGATTTTAACAACGATAAAAATTTGTTGATTATTGCTGTGTCCATTAGTTTTGGCTTAGGCTTTAACTTAATGCCACAACTTTTTAGCCAATTACCAGAGACTGTTCAAATGTTCACCGGTAATGGGATTGTTATGAGTAGTTTAACTGCGATTATTTTAAATCTTGTCTTTAACGGTTTGAAAGATGATGAAAAAGTCGTGATTGATTAGGCAATAAAGCAAAATAGAAAATTGATGCAAATGACAGTGCGCTTGTCATTTGCATTTTTTTGTTTTAAATAAAACACGAACGAAAAAACTAAAAACAATATTATTATTCGAGTAATTATTTACAGTCGAAATTATCCTTGTTACAATAAAAAAAAGTCAACGATAAAGGAGCAAATCATGACAGCAGAAGTTGCAATAATTATGGGAAGCGTATCCGATTGGGAAACAATGAAACACGCTTGTGAGCAGTTGGATGAATTAGAAATCAGCTATATAAAACAAGTTGTATCTGCCCACAGAACACCAGATTTAATGTTTGAATTTGCCGAGGGGGCAAGAGAAAAAGGAATAAAAATAATCATTGCCGGTGCGGGTGGCGCTGCACATTTACCTGGTATGGTCGCTGCCAAAACAACGTTGCCAGTGATTGGTGTTCCAGTTAAATCACGAACATTAAATGGTTTGGATTCTTTGCTTTCGATTGTGCAAATGCCAGCTGGAGTGCCGGTTGCGACGACGGCAATAGGACAAGCTGGTGCAACAAACGCCGGACTACTTGCGGCGCAGATGCTTTCCATGTATGATTTAGACATAGCGCAAAAATTAGCTGAAAAGAGAGCGACGATGCGTGAGATTGTGATGGAAAGTAGTGATCAACTTGGTTAAGCCTTTATTACCAGGAGCTGTAATTGGGATTGTCGGCGGTGGACAATTAGGTCGAATGATGACCATTAGTGCAAAGGAAATGGGATTTCGTGTTGGTGTTTTAGATCCAGCCGAAGACTGCCCGACTGCGCAAGTGGCCGATTGGCACATTGTTGCAGCTTATGACGACGTTTTTGCTTTAGAAGAAATGGCACGACGTTGTGATGTAATTACTTATGAATTTGAAAATGTAAGTGTGGATGCCTTAAATGCGATTATTTATACCGCCAATGTCCCACAAGGTACAGATCTTTTAGCGATTACCCAAGACCGTTTAATGGAAAAAGCTTTCTTGGAAGAAAATAATATTGTGATTGCTCCTTATGAAACAATCATTAGCCCAACTGATATTCAAGATGCTATTGACAGTATCGGTTATCCTTGTGTGTTAAAAACCACGCGGGGAGGTTATGACGGAAAAGGACAGTATGTTTTATATAGTACTGCTGATTTGGCGCCGTCCATGAATCTATTGCGTTCAGGTACTTGTGAATTGGAAGCGTGGATTCCTTTTGAAAAAGAAATTTCCGTGATGGTTGCCGGTAATGGCAGCGGTGAATTTATGGTGTTTCCAGTAGTAGAAAATATCCATCGTAACAATATTTTACATGAAACGATTGCGCCAGCACGAGTTGCAACCGAAGTTTCACAAGAAGCACAACGAATTGCCAGAGTGATCGCAAAAGCGCTGGATTTACGAGGTGTTTTGGCCATTGAAATGTTTTTAACCAAAACAGGTAGCATTTATGTTAATGAATTAGCGCCTCGGCCGCATAATTCTGGTCACTATTCTATTGAAGCTTGCAGCCAAAGCCAATTTGACGCCCATATACGTGGGATTTGCGGTTGGCCACTAGGTGAAGTCAAATTATTAAGTGATGCTGTTATGGTCAATATCTTAGGTGATGAGCTAGGGGAAACCTATGACTTGATTGCACGAAAACCCAATTGGCAGTTTCATTATTATGGAAAAGCACAAGCAAAATCTGGCCGTAAAATGGGACACATTACCATTACCACAGATGATATTTATGGCACCTTAGAGGAAATCTACCAAACCAATATTTGGGATTAGATAACGCGTGTCTTAAAAGTTTAAATAGAATATAAAATAGAGGAGCTATTGCATGTTAGAACGTTATACACGCCCGGAAATGGGTGCAATTTGGACAGATGAAAATCGTTATAAAGCGTGGTTAGAAGTAGAAATTTTAGCTGATGAAGCTTGGGCTGAATTAGGTGAAATCCCAAAAGATGATGTAAAAAAAATTCGCGAACAGGCAACATTTGATATTCCAAGAATTTTAGAAATTGAAGAGGAAACGCGGCATGACGTGGTTGCCTTTACCAGAGCAGTCTCAGAAAGTTTAGGAGAAGAACGCAAGTGGGTACATTACGGCTTAACGAGTACCGATGTGGTTGACACAGCTTACGGTTACTTATTAAAACAAGCTAATGATATTTTACGCAAAGACTTACAAAACTTTTTAGAAATTATCGGCAATAAAGCTATCGAGCACAAAAACACAGTCTGTATGGGTCGGACGCATGGTGTCCACGCAGAACCAACTACTTTTGGCTTAAAATTAGCTACTTGGTATTCTGAAATGAAGCGAAATATCGAACGCTTTGATCATGCTGCCAAAGCAGTTGAAGCTGGCAAAATTTCTGGTGCAGTGGGAACATTTGCAAACATTCCACCTTTTATTGAAGAATATGTCTGTGAACACTTGGAAATTCGGCCCCAAGAAATCTCAACACAAGTATTGCCTCGCGATTTACATGCAGAGTACTTTGCTGCAATGGGATTAATTGCAACTAGTATCGAACGTTTTGCTACTGAAATTCGTGGATTACAAAAATCTGAAACAAGAGAAGTAGAGGAGTATTTTGCCAAAGGTCAAAAAGGCTCATCTGCTATGCCACACAAACGCAATCCGATTGGCTCTGAAAATATGTGTGGACTGGCGCGGGTGATTCGTGGTCATATGCTAACTGCCTATGAAAACGTACCGTTGTGGCACGAGCGGGATATTTCTCACTCTTCAGCAGAACGTATCATTGTTCCGGATACAACAATTTTATTGAACTATATGTTAAATCGTTTTGGCAACATCGTTAAAAATTTGACAGTCTTTCCGGAAAATATGAAACGAAATATGGATGCTACTTTTGGCCTGATTTACAGTCAACGGGTAATGTTAAAGTTAATTGATAAAGGAATGACCCGAGAAGCAGCATATGATTTGGTACAACCAAAAACTGCCTTTGCATGGGATCATCAAACGGCTTTTCGACCTTTGTTAGAAGAAGATGAAAAAATCACTTCTATTTTAAGTAATGAGGACTTAGATGATGCCTTTGATTATCATTACCACCTTAAAAATGTAGATGCAATCTTTAAACGTGTCGGTCTAGAATAAAAAAACGACGAACTCGCAAATGGGTTCGTCGTTTTTTATTTCTGGTTGTTTAACTTTATAAATAACTCTGCGGCTATTTGAACCTTATGCCGCAAAACCAAAATTTCTATAAAAAAAGACGCTGATAATAAATCAGCATCTTTAACCAAATACTACTTTTGGTTGTGTATAATGGCGCATTCTTTCATCTCGCAAAACAGCGAGGATGTTTTCTACAAAGGAAAAATTATACTCTTCCAAATTAAAAAATACTTTAAAAGTATAGTTGTTTTTAAAGAAACGTTGTTCATGAATCTGTTCGATAATTAACTCTTCGTTGTGACTGTTTTGATATCGAAAAATTCGTTTGCGACAGTCAACATGACGTTTTGATGCTTGTTTTACCTTGCGAAAAGTATAAAACGAAGTATTTTTATTCATTTGATAAACTTCTTCTACTGCTAATAAGTCGTTAAACAGCCGACGTTTTTCTTCAAATACAAGGGAATCCAAAAAGTTGGCAACCAGTTGACTTTCTTCCATGCATAGGCCTCCTAAAAATAATCCTATCAATGAGTCTAAAAGTACTATAACACTTTTTTATTTTACTGTAAACGCTTCATTAAAAACCGCTTTGAAAAACTATTTTAAAAAATTTTACGAATAGTTATATCAATAAAAATATTTTTTTTGAAAAAAAGTTAAACACGAACAATTAAGTACGTTTTGATAATTATTATCCAGATAAATGTTGACCCGTATCTTTGCGATTGTTAAAATAAACACAAGTTAAACACGAACGATTTTGGCGATGCAAAATTTAATGTCAATAAAATGAGGTGCAAAATGCAAAAAAAAGAATTACGTTACGCCGGCAAAGCTAAAAAACTTTATACGACTGACGATCCAGCTGTTTATTGGGTAGAATATCTTGACCAAGCTACTGCGTTAAATGGCGCTAAAAAAGATCAAGTATCTGGCAAAGGGGCGCTAAATAATCAAATTACCAGCTTAATTTTCCAACAACTAAAAAACGAAGGAATTCCCTCTCATTTTGTCGGGAAAATATCAAAAACCGAACAATTGATAGAGTGTGTAGAAATAATTCCACTGGAAGTTGTTGTTCGGAACACTGCTGCAGGTAGCTTCTCAAAACGATTACAAGTTGCAGAAGGAACACCCCTTAGTTTTCCGGTTGTAGAGTTTTATTACAAAGAAGATAAACTAGATGATCCTTTCATTAATGACGATCACGTAAAATTACTAAAATTAGCTACAGGCAAAGAGATTAACGATATTAAACATTTAGCTCGAAATGTAAATGTGGCGTTACAACGAATTTTTGCCCAAATTGGCATTAAATTAATTGACTTTAAAATTGAAATTGGACGCACCACTTCCGGGCAACTGCTCTTGGCGGATGAAATTTCACCAGATACTTGTCGACTTTGGGATTTGGCAACCAATGAACATTTAGATAAAGATATTTACCGACGTGATTTAGGGGATTTGGTTCCTGTTTATGAAGAAGTTTTAAAGCGTTTAGAAAATCAATTTTTAGTGGAGGAGCAATAGCATGTATTTCGTAAAAGTTTATGTAACGTACAAAGAATCAGTTTTAGATCCACAAGGGCAAGCAGTTAAAGGTGCCGTTCATCGTATGGGTTATGAAGAAATTGATGAGATTCGCATCGGAAAATATTTTGAAATTAAAGTAGCTAAAGGCGATCGGCCCGTTGAGGAAATGATTGAAAATATTTGTGACAAGTTACTTGCTAATGTCAACATGGAAACTTATCGTTACGAAATTACTGCAATGGAGGAAGTTTAATATGAAATTCGCCGTAATTGTATTTCCCGGCTCTAACTGTGATATGGATATGCTTTGGGCGATTAAAGATGTGATGGGATCACAAGCCGAATATGTCCGTCATGATGTTACTTCTTTAGCGGGTTTTGATGGTGTGTTATTACCTGGGGGATTTTCATATGGTGATTACTTGCGCTGTGGTGCAATTGCTCGTTTTTCACCAATTATGGCTGAAGTGAAACGATTTGCCAAAGAAGGAAAGCCTGTATTTGGTACTTGTAATGGTTTTCAAGTGTTAACAGAGGCGGGCTTGTTACCGGGGGCTCTAATTCGGAACAAGTCGTTACACTTTGTTTGCAAAACGACACCTTTAAAGGTGAACAATCAAACAAAATTTACTTCTGAATATGAAAACGATGAGGTAATCAAAATCCCCGTCGCTCATGGGGAAGGAAATTATATCTGCGATGAAAAGACATTAGCAAAATTAAAAGCCAATAATCAAATTGTTTTTACGTATGAAGAAGATGTGAATGGCAGTATGGCAAATATCGCTGGCATTTGTAATGAAGCTGGTAATGTTATGGGAATGATGCCCCATCCAGAACGTGCGATGGAAGAATTATTAGGTTCAACAGATGGTCGTCGTTTTTTTGCCTCAATTTTGAAAAATTTTGGAAAGGTGCCAGTTAAATAATGATGAAAATAAGTGAACCAACACCACAAGAAATAAAAGAGCGTAAAATTTACGCGCAGTGGGGCTTAACTGATGAAGAATATCAGATGATTTCAGAAGATATTTTAGGGCGCTTACCTAATTATACTGAAACTGGTCTTTTTTCTGTCATGTGGAGTGAACATTGCTCTTATAAAAATTCAAAGCCCGTTTTACGCAAATTTCCAACTAGTGGACCCCAAGTTTTACAAGGACCTGGTGAAGGTGCTGGGATTGTTGACATTGGTGATGGTCAAGCGGTTGTTTTTAAAGCGGAAAGTCACAATCATCCGTCAGCTGTTGAACCTTATGAAGGCGCAGCTACCGGGGTTGGTGGAATTATTCGCGATATTTTTAGTATGGGAGCACGTCCGATTGCAGTTTTAGATTCTTTGCGTTTTGGCGAGCTGAATAATTCCCGCACAAAATATTTATTAGAAGAAGTGGTGGCTGGAATTTCAGGTTATGGTAACTGTATTGGAATCCCAACTGTCGGCGGCGAAGTAGCCTTTGATCCTTGCTATGAAGGCAATCCGTTAGTTAACGCTATGTGCGTTGGGTTAATTGAGCACAAAGATATTCAAAAAGGCCAAGCTAAAGGTGTCGGAAATGCAATTATGTACGTTGGAGCCAAAACAGGACGTGATGGCATTCACGGTGCAACCTTCGCCTCAGAAGAATTTGTTGAAGGCCAAGAACAGCAACGTTCAGCCGTTCAAGTAGGCGATCCATTTATGGAAAAACTGTTACTAGAAGCCTGTCTAGAATTAATTTTAGAACATCAAGATATTTTAGTTGGCATTCAGGATATGGGGGCGGCCGGTCTGGTATCTTCCAGCTCAGAAATGGCTTCAAAAGCTGGCTCTGGTTTAAAACTATATCTAGATGATGTACCACAACGGGAAACGGGTATGACCCCTTATGAAATGATGTTATCTGAATCGCAAGAGCGCATGTTAATTTGTGTGAAAAAAGGACATGAAAAAGAAGTTGAAGCGCTCTTTAGTAAATATGAGTTAGACGCAGTCACAATTGGTGAAGTAACCGATGACGGTTTATATCGGTTGTATCATCGTGGTGTTGAAGTAGCGAATTTACCTGTCGATGCGCTAGCAGAAGAGGCACCGACCTATCATAAAGCATACGCAGAACCAGCGCGAATCAAAGAATTTGCCAAATTAGCTGATTTTACGCCAGTAGTAGAAGACGCTACGGCTACTTTATTACAACTTTTACAACAACCTACTATTGCTTCTAAAAAAATGATTTATGAAACTTATGATTCACAAGTACGTACGAATACCGTAGTAGCACCAGGAAGTGATGCTGCTGTTTTACGGGTACGTGGGACAAAAAAGGCTTTGGCGATGACGACGGATTGTAATGCGCGCTATTTATATTTGAACCCAGAAATTGGCGGACAAATTGCCGTTGCCGAAGCGGCACGAAATATTGTTGCAAGTGGTGGACAGCCACTAGCAATTACCGATTGCTTAAATTATGGCTCGCCAGACAAACCAGAAGGATTTTGGGAACTATGGACCTCAGCTGATGGAATCAGTGAAGCTTGCCGCACTTTGGATACGCCGGTTATTTCGGGGAATGTTTCTTTATATAACGAAACAGACGGCAAAGCAATTTATCCAACGCCAATGATTGGAATGGTTGGTTTAATTGCTGATAGTAAAAATATTACTACCCAAGACTTTAAAGACGCAGATGACTTAATTTATCTTGTGGGGGAGACGTTTGCTGATTTTAACGGAACTGAAATCCAAAAAATGCAAAAAGGTCTAATTGAAGGTAGACTTATGAATTTCGATTTAGCAAATGAAAAAGCCAATCAAGCTTTGGTATTAAATGCTATTCAAAAAGGACTTGTAGTCAGTGCACATGATTGTGCTGAGGGTGGTTTGGCGATTGCGTTAGCCGAGTGTACGTTTAAAAATGGTTTGGGAATTTCAGTTGATGTTTCAATGCCAAAAGAAAACCTATTTTCAGAAACACAATCTCGTTTTGTTTTATCAGTGAAAAAGACAGCTCAAAAAGATTTTGAAATGTTAGCAAAAGATAAAGCAACTTTGATTGGGACAGTCACTAATGATGGAAAAATTAAAATTAATGCAAATGACGGCAACATTGCAGTTGCAACGCATACTGCAAAAGAACTTTGGGAGGAAGCAATTCCATGTCTTATGAAGTAAAAAGTTTGAATGAAGAATGTGGCATTTTTGGCGTCTGGGGTCACCCAGACGCTGCGCGTGTCACTTATTTTGGTCTCCATAGTTTGCAACACCGCGGTCAAGAAGGAGCGGGGATTGTTTCAAACGATGCCGGTAAATTGTACGGCTATCGTGAATTGGGGTTATTGTCTGAAGTTTTTAAAGACGATAGACAGCTCGCACAATTAAAAGGAAATGCGGCGATTGGCCACGTGCGATATGCGACGGCCGGTAATGGTAGCGTTGATAATATCCAACCCTTTTTGTTTAAATTTTACGACTGTTCTGTCGGTCTTGCCCACAATGGTAATTTGACCAATGCTTGTAGTTTACGGACAGAATTAGAACGTGATGGCGCGATTTTTCATTCTAATTCTGATACTGAAATTTTAATGCATCTGATTCGGCGGAGTAAAAGAGAAACGTGGTTGGATCAATTAAAAGAAGCGTTAAACCAAGTTAAAGGCGGTTTTGCCTACATTTTAATGCGGGAAGACTACATGATTGCAGCGCTTGATGCCAATGGGTTTCGTCCTTTGGCCATCGGGAAGATGAAAAACGGGGCCTATGTGGTGGCCTCTGAAACATGTGCCTTAGAAGTTAGCGGGGCAGAATTTGTTCGTGATGTACAACCCGGAGAAATTATCATCATTAATGATGATGGGGTTAAAATCGAACATTTCACTAAAGATACCCAACATGCTATCTGTTCGATGGAATATGTCTATTTTGCGCGACCAGATTCCAATATTGCCGGAGTGAATGTTCACACAGCGAGAAAAAATATGGGGCGAAATTTAGCCAAAGAAGCACCAGTAGCAGCTGATATGGTCATTGGTGTGCCCAATTCTTCTTTGTCAGCTGCTAGTGGCTATGCAGAAGCTTCAGGTATTCCTTATGAACTGGGATTGGTGAAAAATCAATATGTAGCCCGCACGTTTATTCAACCAACTCAAGAATTAAGAGAGCAAGGAGTGCGGATGAAATTATCAGCTGTTCGAGGAGTAGTTGCTGGTAAAAAGGTAATTATGGTGGACGATTCGATTGTAAGAGGAACTACCAGCCGCAGGATTGTGGATTTACTAAAAGAAGCTGGTGCCAAGGAAGTGCACGTCAGAATTGCTTCACCACCTTTAAAATATCCTTGTTTTTATGGCATTGATATTCAAACACGAAAAGAATTAATTGCGGCCAATCATTCGGTAGAAGAAATTCGTCAAGTGATAGGAGCCGACTCGTTAAGTTATTTAAGCGAAGAGGGTTTGATTAACGCCATTGGATTAGATTTTGATGCCCCATATGGCGGTTTATGTATGGCCTATTTTAACGGGGACTATCCAACCCCTTTATACGATTACCAAGAAAAATATCAGGCTTCATTAAAAGAACAAACTTCATTTTTCTAAATAAAAGGAGCGAAAATAAGTGGCCAATGCATATGCAAAAGCTGGCGTTGATGTGAACGCTGGGTATGAAGTAGTAGAGCGAATCAAAAAACATGTGAAAAAAACGGAACGTCTAGGTGTGATGGGTGCGCTAGGTGGCTTTGGTGGTTGTTTTGATTTAAGTAGCTTAGGTGTAAAAGAACCCGTTTTAATTTCCGGGACTGATGGTGTCGGGACTAAACTAATGGTAGCTTTTAAAGCGGATAAACACGACACTATTGGTATTGATTGTGTGGCGATGTGTGTAAATGATATCGTTGCGCAAGGAGCAGAACCTTTGTATTTCTTAGATTATTTGGCAACTGGCAAAAACGAACCTGCTCGCTTGGAACAAGTAGTTGCAGGTGTGGCAAACGGGTGTCTTGAAGCTGGTGCGGCTTTAATTGGTGGTGAAACTGCTGAAATGCCAGGTATGTATGCAACAGATGAATACGATTTAGCTGGCTTTGCAGTAGGTGTAGCCGAAAAAAGTCAAATAGTAACCGGCGAAAATATCAAAGCAGGCGATATTTTGTTAGGATTGCCCTCAAGTGGAATTCACTCAAACGGTTTTTCGCTTGTTCGAAAAATTTTCTTTACCGAACATAATTTAAGTGAAGCTAAAAAGATTGCTGCGTTAGGGGATAAACCGTTAGGCGAAGTTCTCTTAACCCCAACTAAAATTTATGTGAAATCAATCCTCCCGCTAGTAAAAGAAAATTTGGTGAACGGCATTGCCCACATTACCGGTGGTGGTTTTGTAGAAAATATTCCGCGGATGTTAAAGGAAAATGTTGCTGTTGAAATTACAGAAGGTACCTGGCCAGTTTTACCAATTTTTGACGTGTTGGAAGATTATGGCAAAATCAATCACGCTGAAATGTTTGAAATTTTCAATATGGGAATTGGTATGGTATTGGCAGTAAGTCCCGAAAAAGTGGAACAAGTTAAGCAGATTTTAGCAGCTTTAAATGAACCTTGTTATGAAATTGGTCGAATTGTCGAAAAAACAAAAAACACGCCTTTACTTACGATCCACGAGGAAAAAAAATGAGGATTGCAGTTTTAGCTTCTGGGAATGGGAGTAATTTTGCTGCTATTGCCGATTATTTTCAAAAAGAAAGCGTAGCAGCGGAAATCGCCTTCGTTTTTAGTGATAAAAAAAATGCTTTTGTGCTGGAACGGGCCCAAAAAATTGGGGTTGCAACGTTTCAATTTAGTCCTCAAGACTTTCCAAGTAAAAAGGATTATGAAAAAGCGCTGTTAGCGTTAATGCAGCAAGAAAAAATTGATTTAATCGTTTTGGCGGGTTATATGCGCATTATTGGCCCCCAACTTTTGGCGGCTTTTCCCAAAAAAATTATTAATATCCATCCGTCATTACTACCGGCTTTTCCTGGTCTTAACGGCATCAAAGATGCCTATGATTATGGCGTCAAAGTAACGGGGGTAACGGTACATTACATTGATGCCGGTGTGGATACTGGTCCGATTATTGCCCAAGTTCCTGTTTTAATTTTAGATGATGATCTAGCCAGTTTGGAAGCCAAAATTCACCAAGCCGAGCATCAATTATACCCCGCCGTTTTAAAACAAATTGTACAGGGGCAGCAATAAAGACTTGGCAATCGTTACACTTTAATGCCTATTACGGAATAAAAATTAATTAAGAGGAGTTTATGAAATGAAAAGAGCTTTAATCAGTGTTTCCGATAAAACCGGTGTCGTAGAACTGGCAGAAGGATTACTACAGGCTGGCTGGGAAATTATTTCGACTGGCGGCACGCAAAATGCCCTTACAAAAGCCGGTATTGCGACAATTGGAATTGAAGAAGTAACTCATTTTCCAGAGATGATGGACGGTCGGGTTAAAACATTACATCCTCTTATTCACGGTGGGCTATTAAGTCGTCGTGATAATACTGAACACGTCAAAGCTATGACAGACCATAATATTCAGCCAATTGATTTGGTAGTGGTCAATCTTTATCCTTTTAAAGAAACTATTTTAAAAGCGGATGTAACGACAAAAGGTGCCATTGAAAATATTGATATTGGTGGGCCCAGTATGTTGCGCTCAGCTGCTAAAAACCATGAATTTGTAACGGTTGTGGTTGATCCGTTGGATTACGGGAAAGTTTTAGCCGAAATTAAAGAAAATGGGAAGACAACTTTTGCAACCAGACAAAAATTAGCCGCAAAAGTTTTTCGACATACGGCTGCTTATGATGCGTTGATTGCAGGCTTTATGACAGAGCTTGTGGCAGAAAAAGAGCCAGAAAAGTTAACTTTAACGTATGATTTGAAACAAAATTTGCGTTATGGGGAAAATTCTCATCAAGAGGCGGCTTTTTACGCCGATGCATTACCGGTCAGCTACTCGATCGCGCAAGCCAAACAACTTCATGGTAAAGAGCTGTCTTATAATAATATTAAAGACGCCGATGCAGCAATTCGGATCGTAAGAGAGTTTAAAGAGCCAACGGTAGTAGCGCTAAAACATATGAATCCTTGTGGCATCGGCTCAGCTGATACCATTGTAAAGGCCTATGATTTTGCTTATGATGCCGATCCAGTTTCTATTTTTGGAGGAATCATTGTTTTAAATCGAAAGGTAGATCTGGCGACCGCTGAAAAAATGCACAAATTATTCTTGGAAATTATTATTGCCCCAAGTTTTGCTACAGATGCCTTAGAACTGTTAAGTAGTAAGAAAAATATTCGTTTAATGACACTAGATTTTAGTGAAGTCAATAAAGCTGAATTACCAGAAAAAGTTTCCGTTTTAGGTGGATTACTCCTGCAAGATCAAGATGTAATAAAAGAAGAGGCAAATGATTTTAAAGTGGTCACTAAAAGACAACCAAGTGCCCAGGAGTTAAATGCTTTAGCTTTTGCCTGGAAGGCCGTAAAACATGTAAAATCAAATGCAATTGTGTTGGCAAATGAACATCAAACCGTTGGGATTGGTGCCGGTCAGATGAATCGTGTTGGTTCTGTTAAAATTGCAATTGCGCAAGCAGAAAATGCTGGCAAAATGGACGGTGCAGTTTTAGCCAGTGATGCATATTTTCCAATGGGAGACTCAGTGGAATTTGCCGCAGAGCATGGCATTAAAGCAATTGTGCAACCGGGTGGAAGTATTCGTGATCAAGAATCAATTGACATGGCGGATAAATACGGTGTTGCAATGGTCTTCACGGGTGTTCGTCATTTCCGTCACTAAGAGAGGATATTAAAATGAAATTATTTATTATTGGTGGCGGTGGTCGTGAACACGCCATTGCTAAGAAATTGTTAGCAGATGAAAAAGTGGAACAGGTATTTTGTGCTCCGGGAAATCCAGGGATGAAACAAGATGGGATAATAACTGTTGCCATTGCAGAAAACGAGCATGAAAAACTCATTGACTTTGCCAAGAAAGAAAATGTTACGTGGACTTTTGTTGGGCCTGAAGCCCCGCTACAAAGAGGGATTGTCGATGATTTTCAAAAGGCAGGTTTACTAATTTTTGGTCCGAATCAAAAGGCAGCGCAGATTGAAAGTTCAAAAGATTTCGCCAAACAAATTATGGTAAATAATCAGATTCCAACCGCAGCTTATAAAACTTTTTCTGATTATCAAAAAGCGGCGGCTTACGTTGAGGAAAAAGGTGCCCCAATTGTCATTAAAGCTGATGGATTAGCGGCTGGAAAAGGTGTAGTCGTAGCTGAAACAATAGAAGAAGCACTAACGGCGTTAGCCGACATGTTAGAGGGAAATCGTTTTGGTGAAAGTGGTGCTAAGGTAGTCGTCGAAGAATTTTTAGCTGGAGAAGAATTTTCCTTATTGGCGTTTGTTAAAAATGAAGAAGTTTACCCTATGGTTATTGCCCAAGACCATAAACGCGCCTATGACGGAGATAAAGGACCAAATACCGGCGGCATGGGTGCATATTCTCCTGTACCGCAAATCAGTGATGAAATGGTGACAAAGGCAGTTAAAGAAATTTTGGAACCTGCGGCTTATGGCATGGTAAAAAACGGCACACCTTTTACTGGAATTTTGTATGCTGGCTTAATAGCGACAAAAGATGGGGCCAAAGTAATCGAATTTAATGCACGCTTTGGTGATCCAGAGACACAAGTTGTCTTACCGCGCTTAAAATCTAGTTTAGCAGATATTATTACGGCACTTTTAGAAGGGACAAAACCGGTGGTGACGTGGCATGATCAGGCAGCATTTGGGGTAGTCGTTGCCGCACAAGGCTATCCTGGCGATTATCAAAAAGGTATGGTATTGCCACAAACTACAACTGAAAAGACAGAATTATATTATGCTGGGACAGCTAAAAAAGCTGAAAACTTAGTCGCAGCCGGTGGTAGAATTTTCTTAGTCGCAGCCCAAGCTAGCGATTTGAAAACGGCCCGCGATGAGGTTTATGCAGCGCTAGCTCAAATGGACTTGCCGCAAATGTTTTATCGCAAAGATATTGGCGCAAGAGCATTCAAATAAATTCAGAACAACAGCAGGACATATGTTTGAAAAACAGTAGGTGGGACAAAATGTTTGTCTTGTCTGCTGTTTTTATTTGTGGAGGATTTTTTAAATTAAGTTGTTAGCGTTTTCTCTAAGTTGTGTTAAAATTTAACAGGAAGCAATTTTAATGAACTATATTTGCAAATTTGGAGGTTACAAGATGAAACAAGTTAACTTTGGACCAAATGAATTAGGTGTCTCTAGTGTCGTCTTAGGTTGTATGCGAATTACTGAGGCCAAAGATCCTGTCGCGGTGATTCACGCAGCCGTAGAAAATGGCATCAACTTTTTTGATCATGCGGATATTTACGGGCAAGGAAAATGCGAAGAAATTTTTGCAGAAGCTTTTGCTAAAACCGGCTATAAAAGAGAAGATATGTTTATCCAAAGTAAGTGTGGCATTGTCCCAGGTAAAATGTTTGATTTTTCAAAAGAACATATCATATCTTCAGTAGAAAAAAGCTTGAAACGCTTAAATGTCGACTATCTAGATGCACTATTACTACATCGCCCAGATACATTGATGGAGCCAGAAGAAGTAGCGGCAGCTTTTGATCAATTGGAGTCAGAAGGTAAAGTAAAATATTTTGGGGTCAGCAATCAATACTCACGCCAAATTGAATTGTTAAAAAAATATGTGCGCCAACCCTTAGTTGCCAATCAATTACAATTTGGAATTATGCATACGGGCATGATTGATTTTGGCTTACATGTGAATATGACAGATTCTCGTAGTGTTGATCACGACGATGGTATTTTGGAATTTTCACGATTGAATGATATGACAATTCAAGCTTGGTCACCTTATCAATATGGTTTTTTTGAAGGGGTCTTTATTGGTAACGAGAAATTCCCTGAATTAAATAAAAAATTAACAGAAATGGCTGAAAAGTATAATACGACACCAACTGGTATTGCGTCAGCCTGGATTTTACGTCATCCGGCCAATATGCAAGTGATTGCTGGTACTATGAATCCGCAACGAATTGAAGAAATTGCCAAAGCTAGTGATGTGGTAATGGCAAAAGAAGATTGGTATGACATTTATTTAGCAGCAGGAAATGATTTGCCATAAATTAATTATAATTTCTGATAATAAATAGCGTGAAAACGATAATCGTTCGGAATTTCCGAACGATTTTTGCGTTTTAAGAAAATATTTACGATTATTCTGTTGCATTTCTGAATAAGATGGGCTAAATTACATAGGGCGCAAAAAATGTGACCCAAATAAACAAATGGAGGCTATTCATTATGTTTGATATGAAAGTTTTTGATTATGAAGATGTTCAACTGATTCCAAATAAATGTATCGTAAGTTCTCGTTCCGAGTGTGATACAACGGTAACCTTAGGGAAGCACTCGTTTAAAATGCCGGTAGTACCTGCTAATATGCAGACGATTATCGATGAAAATATCGCGGAATTTTTAGCTGAAAATGGCTATTTCTACATTATGCATCGTTTCAATGAAGATGCCCGTATTCCTTTTATCAAAAAAATGCAAAGTCGTAACTTGATTACGTCAATTAGTGTTGGCGTAAAACCTCATGAGTACACTTTTGTTGAAGAATTGGCAGCAGAAAATCTAGTGCCAGACTACATTACAATTGATATTGCCCATGGGCATGCTAATGCTGTGATTGAAATGATTCAACACATTAAACGTTTATTGCCAGAGACATTTGTCATTGCCGGTAACGTGGGAACACCAGAAGCAGTTCGTGAATTGGAAAACGCTGGTGCGGATGCAACTAAAGTTGGAATTGGACCAGGTAAAGTTTGTATCACTAAAATTAAAACCGGTTTTGGTACAGGGGGCTGGCAATTAGCAGCTGTGCGTTGGTGTGCAAAAGCGGCTAGAAAACCAATCATTGCCGACGGCGGAATTAGAACCCACGGAGATATTGCAAAATCCGTTCGTTTTGGTGCTACTATGGTTATGATTGGCTCGCTGTTTGCTGGGCATGAAGAATCTCCAGGGGAAACCAAAGTACAAGACGGTGTTGTCTTGAAGGAATATTTTGGTAGTGCTTCTGAATTTCAAAAAGGTGAAAAGAAAAATGTAGAAGGTAAGAAAATTTGGATTCCTTACAAAGGTAAGCTTGCAGATACTTTGGTGGAAATGCAACAAGACTTACAGTCATCGATCTCTTATGCGGGCGGCAAAGACTTAGAAGCAATTCGCAAAGTCGATTATGTGATTGTGAAAAACTCTATTTTTAATGGCGATACGATTTAAGTAGTACTTTTAACCACGACTGTCGACGGTCGTGGTTTTTTTCATCCTGTTACAGGTTATGCTAGAATGAAGACGAAGGATTAGATGTTATTTGTGATCGAAATTTATTATTTTTTTGAAAGAGGGGATAAAATGACAATCAAAGTCATGTCGATTTTTGGTACACGACCAGAAGCGATTAAGATGGCACCACTTATTAAAGCGCTGGAAAAAGATACGCGTTTTGAATCAATTGTCACTATAACAGCACAGCATCGTGAAATGCTAGATCAAGTGATGGAAATCTTTTCGTTAAAAGCGGATTTTGACTTGGATATTATGAGTAACGGGCAGACGTTGACTGATATTACGACCAAAGTTTTATTGGAATTACAGCCAGTGTTAAAACAAGCACGACCAGATATCGTGTTAGTTCACGGGGATACTACAACAACGTTTGCTGCGGCAACTGCCGCTTTTTATCAGCAAATTCCAATTGGTCACGTCGAAGCCGGATTAAGAACTTATAAAAAATATTCGCCTTATCCAGAAGAAGCCAACCGTCAGTTGACGGATGTTTTAAGTGATCTTTATTTTGCGCCGACTGCCACCAGTGCGGAGAATTTGCAACAAGAGCATCATTTATCTGATCATATTTATATCACGGGTAATACAGCAATTGATGCCATGAAATATACGCTGAAAAAAGAATATGGACATCCTGCACTTTCAGCAGATAAAAAACAGATCCTAGTTACCATGCATCGACGGGAAAACTTAGGGGATAAAATGGCATCGGTATTTCATGCATTGCGCCGCTTAGCCACGGAATTTCCTGAAGTTTCGATTGTTTTTCCGATGCACAAAAATCCATTAGTACGACAAAATGCACGAAAACAGCTGGGGGATTTGGCAAATGTGGCGTTAATTGAACCACTAGATGTAGTGGATTTTCATAATATTGCTGCTAGAAGTTATTTGATTATGACCGACTCTGGCGGGGTGCAAGAAGAAGCCCCCTCACTTGGGGTGCCGGTTTTGGTATTGCGGGATACAACGGAGCGACCAGAGGGAATAAAAGCTGGAACGTTGCGCTTAGTGGGGACTGATGAAGAGCAAGTTTATGAAGCGGCTAAAAATCTTTTAACCAGCCAAGAGGCATATAAAAAAATGGCTCAGGCGAAAAATCCATATGGCGATGGAAAAGCGAGTGAGCGAATTTTAAATGCTATTGTTGCGTATTTTACAAAAAATAATGAAGGGATATAAAAAGTTTTAACAAATTAGGACCAAAAGCCACCATGGCTATTGGTCCTAATTTGTTAGGCTGTTATTATTCAAAAGAGGAAAAGTTAAGAGAAATTCCCTTAGGCGGAATGTTTGTGGGCAGTTACTTGTTGTAAAGCCGACTCGATTTTAAGAAAGTCGTGAAAATCAGGTATCGGTTTAATCGTCACGATGGGAAGATGACCAAACATTTCTTGCGGCGAGAAGGTTGAGATGATTAAATCATAAGCTTCAAATTGTTCGTGCATCTTTTGGTGATGTGTATTGACACAGTCGATTAGTTCGAAATCGGTTTGGTTAATAAAATGCTGTTGTAACTTTTTTTGTAAGTAGTGGGGATGTGCTAAAGAAACGTCGGATAAAATTAACGTTCGGGTTTTAAACTGCCAATATTCCAAAACTTGAGGCAGTAAAGTAATGATAAGAAATAGTTGATGGTACATATGGTCAATCGTGATTTGAATGTTGTTTTTAATTCCATAGTCGCCAATAAATTGCTTCAAACCAGCAATAATATGAGGAAACTTTTTCTCGTAATTCAAAACAAAGCCACGCCTTGAATTGGATAAAATCGCAATGAAGTCACTATTTTTTAAGTAAATATAATTTTCATTGCAAAAGTGCCACACTAATTCTTCCAATTGCAAAAAGGAAATGGTCGTTGATGTTAATGCGAGTAAGTCTTCTAGAAAACGCGTCGTTAATTCACTTAACTCTTGAATACGAGCATTCGTTTTTTTGGCCAAGGTAAAATGCTCAAAAGAAAGTAGTAAATAATCATAGCAAAGTGGCCAAAGGGTTTCTTCAAAATCGTAATGCCAATTCATAGTTAATAAAGAGTCTTTTAGCTGAAACAGTGCAGTTTCTGTTTTTTTTGTCGCTGTTTTGATAAAGTTGCTTTTAAACTTTTCTTGAAGAGGGTGGTTATTATTTTGACGCCATAAAGAAACTGCGCCTGCAAAGTAGAGCTGCTCGTGTAGCCGGTAATTTTGCGGCAATTGATTTTCTTTTAAAATGGTACGAACCAAATCGCTTAAGGCATGATCGCTTTTACTGTCAGGTAAGAGATATGCTGCAGCGTAGCGTTTTTCGCAAAAATATAATGTGTATAACGCGCGAATAAACACTTCATTTCCTTCAATTCGGACAGGACGGTTGGCTATTTTAACGTTAAAGGGAGCTAAAAGTTGAGAAAAATTATGATGCAACCGATGAAAGCTAGCGTTACTTAAGTAAAGCGTATTGGCACAGTCAGAAAAGGTAAAACAATCTTCAAAAAGTAAGTGTTCTAAAAAGCGCATTTCGCTTGTTTCTTGCATCAAATAATCGTAAAGGCGATCTAAGCCAAAGTCAAAAGGGGCTTGCCAATAATAACGATTTTGATGAAAATCAATTTCAAAACCAGGAAAGTAGCTTGTTATTTCAGCAATTGTATTGCGAATGGTTTTTAATGAAAATGGGCAGATCTTTAACAATTTATCTAAAGTAATGCCGTTAGGGTGTTGATAAAGGGCTTCAATGACGATAAGTTGACGTTGCTCCTGGCGAGCTAAAAAAGAACGTAAATTCATAAAACTCTCCTGTGTAATAATTATAAGAAAATAATAATTATAATTTTTTACAGTTAATAATACGGTGAAATAAGAGATTGCGCAATGAGAATTGCGGGCTTTTTAAATCTTTACAAAAATTTTATTAAAACGAGATTGAGTTATTTTTTTTTGAAAAAAATGTTTCGTTAGTGTTGACAAAGAAGTTTAGATTCTTTAGGATGTAAGTGAAAAGAGATTGAAATTTTCATAATTAAATATTTGTTAGGTGAGGCTCCTATATGGACACAAGCTGCTGCCGCGAAAGAATCGAGAGACTCTTAGTTGGTAGAACAGGAATGATCGTGAAGGTTATTCATAACGCAGCTGATAGCAGATGCTATCTACGCCCTATAGTGCTAAAGCTCAACATGAACATACGCTTATTAAACGCGTGCTCATTGTTGAGCACGCGTTTTTTCTTTTTGACAAGGTGGTCTTTTCAAAAATGAAGTGAGCAGATTTTTTTGGTTACGCTTTGCCGGCTAAATATTTGAAATAAAGTTCAGAAAGGTTGATTGACATGGAACACCCCAGTCCCTCGCGACAGAAACTAAATAAAAACAGCTAGGGAAGCGGGAGTCTTTCCTAGTGGCAAGGAGAGAAAACATGTTATTTACAAAAAACACAAAAGAACAAGAATTAAAAAAATTAGCACTTTTATCAGAACGAGAATTATTTATGGAGCTGAGAACCTCTATTAACGGGTTATCTTCTGAAGATGCAAGAAAACGGTTAGAAGAGTATGGTGAAAATCGGGTAGATGCGCAAAAACCGACACCTGCTTGGCTCTTGTTTTTAGAAGCCTTTAAAGATCCTTTTGTTTTGGTTTTGGCGGCTTTGGCCATTGTATCATTTGCAACGAGGGATTATGAGGCAGCCATTGTTATGATAGTGATGATTTTAGCCAGTGTCATTATTACCTTTGTGCAAGAATATCGCTCTCAAAAAGCAAGTTTAGAATTAAAGAAATTAATCGAAAATACTTGCGCAGTAACACGAGATGGGCTCACCAAAGAAATTCCGATGGATGAAGTGGTGCCAGGGGATATCGTGACCCTTGCAACAGGTGACATGATCCCAGCTGATGCTGTTTTGATTTGGACCAAGGACTTATTTGTTAATCAATCTTCTTTGACTGGTGAGTCAATGCCAGTGGAAAAATTTGTCGAAGCTGGTGTTAAAAAAGATGAAGATGTTTCTGCACTAGACTTAGATGATTTAGTATTTATGGGGACAGATGTATTAAGTGGTCAAGGAAAAGTTATCATTTTAAAAACGGGACAACAAACTTTCTTTGGCGATATTGCCAAAAATGCAACGAGTAAACGTGGAAAAACAGCTTTTGATATCGGTTTGACTCGGGTTAGCAAGTTGTTATTACGGATGGTAATGGTTTTATTTCCGGTAGTCTTTTTAATTAACGGCCTAACAAAAGGAGATTGGACTTCTGCGTTCTTTTTTGCAATTGCCGTAGCAGTGGGCCTAACGCCTGAAATGTTACCGATGATTGTGACGAGTAATTTAGCCAAAGGTGCACTTGCATTATCCAAACAAAAAGTCATTGTAAAAGAGTTGCCTTCTATTCAAAATTTAGGCAGTATGGATGTATTGTGTACGGATAAAACCGGTACAATCACTGAAGACCGTGTAGTTTTGGTGCAACATTTAAATCCAATGGGAAAAGAAAATCAAGCTGTTCTAAACATGACATATCTTAATTCTCACTATCAAACCGGTTGGAAAAATTTGATGGATATTGCCGTTTTAAATTATTTTGAAGAAAATAGTTGCCAGTTGCCTTTTGAAAATGTCGTTAAAATCGATGAAATTCCTTTTGACTTTTCTCGTCGTCGGTTAACTGTTGTGGTAAAAGCTGATAATCATCAAATCATGGTAACAAAAGGTGCTGTGGAAGAGATGGAACAAGTTTGTAAATATGCTGAAATTGATGGTGAAGTTGTTCTCTTAGACGATGAATTAAGAGAAAAAATGCGCAACGTGAATATTAAGATGAACGAACAAGGGATGCGAGTTTTAACCGTGGCGGTGAAAAGAGATGCCCACAGTGATGCGAATTATTCGGTTTCAGATGAAAAAGATATGACCTTAATCGGATTTATGGGCTTTTTAGATCCAGCCAAAGAATCGGCGATTTCTGCCATTAAGTCGCTACATGCACACGGTGTTTCAGTAAAAGTTTTAACCGGCGATAATGCTATCGTTGCCAAAAAAGTTTGCCAAGATGTAGGCATTGGTGTTACCAATATTTTGTTAGGGACAGATGTTGAAGCTTTATCAGATGAAGAATTGATGGCACAAGTGGATGAAACGAATTTATTTGCCAAATTAAATCCCATGCAAAAATCCCGGCTAATTGAAGTCATTCAACGAAAAGGTCACACCGTTGGTTTTATGGGGGATGGCATTAATGATGCACCAGCGTTAAGAAAAGCTGATGTTGGTATCTCCGTGGATACAGCAGCCGATATCACCAAAGATGCCAGTTCAATTATTTTGTTAGAAAAAAGCCTAAATGTGTTGGAAACAGGGGTCATTGAAGGCCGTCGGGTTTTTTCTAACATGATGAAATACATTAAGTTTACGATCAGTTCAAACTTTGGCAATGTCTTTTCAATTTTAGTAGCAAGTGCTTTTTTACCTTTCTTGCCGATGCTTTCGATGCAATTATTGGTACAAAATTTGATTTATGATATGGCACAATTGACAATTCCTTGGGATAATGTAGATGAAGAAGAGTTAGTAAAACCTGTGCGTTGGGAAATTGGTGATTTGTTTAAATTTACCGTTTCCATCGGTCCGGTTTCTAGTATTTTTGATATTTTGACTTTTTTGGTAATGTGGTTTGTTCTAGGTGCAAATACAGTTGCAGAACAAAGCCTTTTCCAAACAGGCTGGTTTTTAGTCGGTTTAACGACGCAGACCTTAGTTGTTCATATGGTTCGCACTAGAAAAGTACCCTTTATTCAAAGTCGGGCTTCCTTACCAGTTATTTTGACTAGTCTTTTAGCAATTGTAACAGGTTTTGTATTAGTTTTATCCCCATTACGAAGTGTTTTTGATTTTGTGATGTTACCTGCGAATTATTGGGGTTGGTTCATTTTAATCATCATAGGTTACCTGATTGTGATTGAAATTGCGAAACGACTTTACATTAAATTCACTTCTGAGTGGGTATAAAGAGATAAATGCGGCAGTTACTTCTGTAACTGTCGCATTTTTAATATCTTGCTGTATTAGCAATTAATTGGATTTTTGTCAAATGAAATCTAGAATTTTTAAAAGCGCTTCACAAATGTGATGGAATTCACAAAAATAATTTGATATTAAGCTGTTTTAACGAATTTTTATTTCGTGATTTAGTGAGCGTCTTAGTTGTATTTATTTCAGATAAATGATAGCTTAGTGATGTAAGTTTTACGAATTACCTAATACAGAATATTATGCTGTTATACTTAGGGTCATTTATTTAGGAGAGGAATGGATAATAAAATGGCAAAGAATGTAATCGATTTCCAAAAGATTTTGGATGAGATCAATGCTGATTTTCCAACGTATCAGGCATTAGACAAGGACGGTAAGGTGGTTAATAAAGATTTAATCCCTGACTTAAGCGATGATGAATTAGTTGCGTTGATGACACAAATGGTGTGGTCACGCGTTTTGGATCAACGTTCAACTGCATTAAACCGTCAAGGACGTCTAGGCTTTTACGCACCAACTGCAGGACAAGAAGCAAGTCAATTAGCAAGTCACTTTGCTTTTGAAAAAGAAGATCGCCTGTTTCCAGGTTATCGTGACGTACCACAACTCGTGCAACACGGCTTACCATTGAAAGAAGCATTTTTATGGTCTCGTGGACATGTTGCAGGTAATTTATATCCAGCAGATTTACATGCAATGCCACCACAAATTATTATTGGGGCGCAATATGTACAAGCTGCCGGTGTTGCTTTAGGTCTTAAAAAACGCAATAGTAAAAATGTTACGTTTGTATACACTGGTGATGGTGGTTCATCTCAAGGTGATTTTTATGAAGCAATCAACTTTGCAGGTGCTTACCACGCTAATGCAGTTTTCTATATTCAAAATAATGGTTTTGCCATTTCAACACCGCGGGAAAAACAAACCGCTGCAAAAACATTAGCACAAAAAGCAGCAGCTGCTGGTATCCCAGGAATTCAAGTAGACGGTATGGATGCACTTGCTGTTTATACAGTTTCTAAAGCTGCTAGAGAATGGGCCGCTGCTGGTAACGGACCTGTTTTAATTGAAACATTAACGTATCGTTATGGTCCGCATACTCTTTCTGGAGACGATCCAACACGTTACCGCTCAAAAGATTTAGACAATGAATGGCAACAAAAAGATCCATTGATTCGGATGCGTAACTATTTGACTGAAAAAGGACTTTGGTCAGAAGCTAAAGAAGAAGAAGTCATTGAAAAAACAAAAGAAGAAATCAAAACAGCTATTGCTGAAGCTGACCGTGTACCAAAACAAAAAGTTTCTGATTTCTTGAAGAGTATGTATGAAGTACAACCTCAAAGTATTAAAGAACAAATTGCATTTTATGAAGCGAAGGAGTCGAAATAGTCATGGCGCAAAAAACAATGATCCAAGCGATCACCGACGCATTGAGTTTGGAATTAGGTGCTGACGAAAATGTCTTAGTATTTGGTGAAGACGTAGGTAAAAATGGTGGGGTGTTCCGCGCAACAGAAGGTTTGCAAGAAAAATATGGTGAAGATCGCGTTTTTGATACACCGTTAGCAGAATCTGGTATTGGTGGTTTGGCTTTTGGTTTAGCTCTTGAAGGCTTCCGTCCAGTCCCTGAAATTCAGTTCTTTGGTTTTGTTTTTGAAGTAATGGATGAAATCGTAGGCCAAATGGCGCGAACACGTTACCGTATGGGCGGGACACGTAATTTGCCAATCACCATTCGTTCTCCATTTGGTGGTGGTGTGCACACACCTGAACTTCACTCCGATAATTTAGAAGGTTTAATGGCGCAATCTCCTGGTTTGCGGGTCGTTATTCCATCAAATCCTTATGATGCCAAAGGTTTATTGATTGCTTCAATTCGCAGTAATGATCCCGTTGTCTTTTTGGAACATATGAAACTTTATCGTTCATTCCGTGATGAAGTGCCAGATGAAGCTTATGAAGTTCCTTTGGACAAAGCAGCAGTAACTCGTGAAGGTAAAGATGTTTCAATTATTACTTATGGTGCAATGGTTCGTGAAGCAATTAAAGCTGCAGACAATTTAGCTAAAGAAAATATCGATGCTGAAATTATCGATCTTCGTACTGTTGCACCTTTAGATATTGAAACAATTATCGCATCTGTTGAAAAAACCGGCCGCGTCGTTGTCGTGCAAGAAGCACAAAAACAAGCTGGCGTTGGTGCTCAAGTTGTTTCAGAAATCTCTGAACGAGCTGTTTTATCTCTTGAAGCTCCTGTTGGTCGCGTTTCAGCGCCAGATACAGTCTTCCCGTTTGGTCAAGCTGAAAATATTTGGTTACCAAATGCTGCGGATATCGAAGCAAAAGTAAAAGAAATCGTCAACTTTTAATTAGACGTAAGCTTATGAATTCTATTTTCAGGAAGGAAAGATTATAAATGGCTTTTCAATTTAAATTACCGGACATCGGCGAAGGTATTGCAGAAGGCGAAATCGTAAAATGGTTCGTTAAACCTGGCGATACAATTAACGAAGATGATACGTTATTAGAAGTACAAAATGATAAATCAGTCGAAGAAATTCCATCACCTGTTACAGGTACAGTTAAAAATATTATTGTACCAGAAGGAACAGTAGCAAATGTTGGCGATGTATTGGTTGAAATCGATGCTCCTGGGCATGAAGATAATGAAGGTGATAGTGGCGTAGCTGCGACGGAACAAACCCCAGCGCAACCTGCTGCAGTACCTACTGAGCAAACTTCAGCAGCAAGTAGTGGTGTTTATCAATTCAAATTACCAGACATCGGCGAAGGTATTGCAGAAGGCGAAATCGTAAAATGGTTTGTTAAACCTGGCGATACAATCAATGAAGATGATACATTATTAGAAGTACAAAATGATAAATCAGTCGAAGAAATTCCATCACCTGTTACAGGTACAGTTAAAAACATTCTTGTCTCAGAAGGGACAGTAGCAAATGTTGGGGATGTATTGGTTGAAATCGATGCACCAGGACACAATGATGCACCGAAATCTGCACCTGCAGCACCTGTAAGTGAAGCTGCAACTCCTGAAGCTTCACTTACAAGTAGTGTTGTCAAAGCAGCTGATCCGAATAAACGTGTCTTAGCGATGCCGTCAGTTCGTCAATATGCTCGCGAAAAAGATGTTGATATTACACAAGTAACAGCTACAGGTAAAGGCGGACGTGTAACAAAAGAAGATATTGATAACTTCTTAAATGGCAACACTTCAGCTGCAACTGCCGCAACGACTTCTACACAAGCAACTGACGTACAACAAAGTCAACCAGCTGCTAAAGCGGCACCTGCACCAAAAGCCTTCACTTCAAACATGGGCGATATGGAAGAGCGGGTTGCTCTAACACCAACGCGTAAAGCAATTGCTAAAGCAATGGTTACAAGCAAACAAACAGCACCTCATGTCACATTACATGATGAAGTAGAAGTTTCTGCACTTTGGGATCACCGTAAGAAATTTAAAGAAGTAGCTGCTGAAAATGGCACTAAGTTGACATTTTTACCTTACGTTGTCAAAGCGTTGACTGCTACGGCTAAGAAATTCCCAGTTTTGAATGCTTCTATTGATGATGCAAAACAAGAAATTGTTTACAAACATTACTATAATATTGGGATTGCAACCGATACAGATCATGGTTTATACGTACCAAATGTTAAAAATGCAGATCAAAAAGGTATGTTTGCAATTGCTGATGAAATTAACGACAAAGCCCAATTGGCTCATGACGGTAAACTTGCTGCTGATGATATGCGTAATGGCACAATTACAATCAGCAATATCGGTTCGGTTGGTGGAGGATTCTTTACTCCAGTTATTAATTACCCAGAAGTTGCCATTTTAGGTGTAGGTACAATTGCACAACAACCAGTTGTTAATGCTGAAGGTGAAATCGTAGTTGGCCGCGTTATGAAACTTTCATTAAGTTTTGACCACCGCATCGTCGATGGCGCGACTGCTCAAAAAGCAATGAATAATATTAAACGCTTGTTAGCTAACCCAGAGCTAATGTTAATGGAAGGATGATAGACTCATGGTAGTTGGAGATTTCGCTATCGAATTAGATACAGTTGTAATCGGAGCTGGACCTGGTGGCTATGTTGCTGCCATCCGGGCTGCCGAAATGGGACAAAAAGTTGCCATTGTGGAAAAAGAATACATTGGCGGTGTCTGCTTAAACGTGGGATGTATTCCTTCAAAAGCGTTAATTTCTGCTGGACATCATTATCAAGAATCATTGGACTCTAAATTATTTGGTGTTTCAAGCGAAAACGTGACATTAGATTTTGCTGCTACCCAAGAATGGAAACAAAACGGTGTTGTGAACAAATTGACTAGTGGTGTTGGTTTCTTACTTAAAAAACACAAAGTTGAAGTTTTGGAAGGCGAAGCATATTTTGTTGATGATCACACGTTACGTGTAATGCATCCAGACTCTGCGCAAACATATTCTTTCAATAATGCAATCGTTGCGACTGGTTCACGTCCGATTGAAATTCCTGGTTTCAAATTTGGCGGTCGCGTATTAGATTCTACTGACGGTTTAGCATTAAAAGAAGTACCTAAAAACTTTGTTATCATCGGCGGTGGTGTTATTGGTGCTGAATTAGGCGGCGCATATGCTAACCTAGGTGCGAATGTCACTATTTTAGAAGGTTCACCACAGATTTTACCAACTTATGAAAAAGATATGGTTAAAATTGTTGAAGATGAATTTAAGAAAAAAGGTATGACGGTTATTACCAATGCAATGGCTAAAGAAGCGGTTGACAATGGGGATAGTGTTACAATTAAATATGCTGTGGATGGTAAAGAAGAAAGCATCACAGCAGATTATGTAATGGTTACTGTCGGTCGTCGTCCAAATACGGATGAATTAGGTTTAGAACAAGCTGGTGTTGAAATCGGCGAACGAGGCTTAATTACAGTTGATAAACAAGGAAGAACGAATGTTTCCAACATTTTTGCTATTGGTGATATCGTTCCTGGAGCCGCTTTAGCGCATAAAGCGAGCTATGAAGCAAAAATTGCTGCTGAAGCAATTAGTGGTAAAAAAGTTGCGGTTGACTACAAAGCAATGCCAGCCGTTGCCTTTACAGATCCAGAACTTGCTTCTGTTGGGATGACGATTGCTGAAGCAAAAGAAGCTGGTCTAGAAGCAAAAGCCTTTAAATTCCCATTTTCTGGCAATGGGCGTGCGTTGTCTTTAGGTAAAACAGAAGGCTTCATCCGCTTGGTAACAACGGTTGAAGATAACGTTTTAATCGGTGCACAACTTGCTGGTGTGGGTGCTAGTGATATGGTTTCAGAACTTGCTTTGGCAATTGAATCTGGCATGAATGCAGAAGATATCGCCTTGACGATTCATCCACATCCATCACTAGGGGAAATTGTTATGGATGCGTCAGAACTTGCTTTGGGTATGCCAATCCATATTTAATGTAAACTTTAAAACGCTTAAATTGGAGCTGCGCCATATCTGGTGCAGCTCTTTTCTTTGTATCATCTCATATGCTAAACTAACCTAGAGGTGAAATATATGCGGGAATATCAATATCCTCTTGATTTGTCTTGGACAACACAGGAGATGGTGGTTGTCATGAAAATGTGGGAAACACTAGAAGTTGCATACGAAAAAGGCACTACAGCCGAAAGTTTTTTGGCGGTTTATCAACAGTTTAAAAAAGTTGTTCCAAGTATTGGAGAGGAACGTCGCTTGGGCAAAGAATTTGAAACTTTATCAGGGTATTCCTTATACCACACAGTAAAGGTGGCTAAGGAAAATCCCAAAGGAAAGTTGAAGGTGACCAATTAGATATGGAAGCAATGGTAAATGAAATTAAAACTTGGATTTATGAAGCTGGCGAAGTTATCAAAAAAAGTTTTCAAGCAGATGATTTAGTCATCGATACAAAGAGCGGTCGCACAGATTTAGTCACAAATTTGGATAAAGCAACCCAAGAATTTCTGACACAACGAATTATGAATTTTGATCCTGAGGCAAAAATTTTAGGCGAAGAAAATGGGAAAGATAACCTAGATGATTTTAGCGGGCGTGTTTTTGTCATTGATCCAATCGATGGTACGATGAATTTTGTTTTGGAACAAGAAAACTTTTGTATTATGGTAGCAGTCTATGAAAATGGTGTAGGAAAATTGGGCTTTGTTTATGATGTCATGAAAAATGAATTTTTGTGGGGCGGTCGCGGTATTGGTGTGTATTGCAATGATAAAAAAATCGATGCACCAAAAGATATTGCCTTATCTGAAGGCTTAATTGGCTTAAATCACGTAATGTATCAAAAAGACAGTTGGCACGTGCAAAAGATGGGAGAAATTGCCCTAGGCGTACGTATGACAGGTTGTGCAGGCTATGAGTTAATTGGTCTGGTAATGGGAAGAAGAGCGGCCTATATCTCACGGTTGGCCCCTTGGGACTATGCTGCCGGTGGTGTTTTGATTGAAGAATTGGGACTACGCATGTCTAATATAAATGGTGAAGCGTTAAAACTGGCGGGCCGGGAACTTTTTGTCGCAGCAACTCCCAAAGCTTATGAAAATATTATGGAAATTAAGAGTTGAAAACCCCAGAACACTAGGCTTTTTTTAACAGATTCACAAAACTTAGCGATAAGATTGCGTTTTTTTGAAAGTTTTCACTATATTTCAGAAAGATAATCTGTTATAATGAGCCGTCAGATTATACACAAGATTAAAGGAGCCAGATAAATTGAAATTAAGAAATGATATTCGCAATGTGGCCATTATCGCCCACGTTGACCATGGTAAAACGACACTCGTAGATGAATTATTGAAACAATCCGATACCCTAGACAGCCACACACACTTAGAAGAGCGTGCCATGGACTCCAACGCCTTGGAAAAAGAACGTGGTATTACGATTTTGGCAAAGAATACTGCCGTCGAATATCAAGGTACTAAAATTAACATTATGGACACACCGGGACACGCGGACTTCGGTGGTGAAGTAGAACGAATCATGAAAATGGTTGACGGTGTTGTTTTAGTTGTTGATGCATACGAAGGTACCATGCCCCAAACACGTTTTGTGTTGAAAAAAGCTTTAGAACAACATTTAACACCAATTGTAGTTGTAAATAAAATTGACAAAGACTCAGCACGTCCGGCAGAAGTTGTCGATGAAGTTTTAGAATTATTCATCGAATTAGGTGCAGATGAAGATCAATTGGAATTCCCAGTGATTTATGCTTCTGCTGTAAACGGAACTTCTAGTTTATCTGATGATCCAAGTCAACAAGAACATACAATGTCGCCAATTTTTGACACAATTATTGAGCACATCCCAGCTCCAATTGACAACAGTGATGAACCATTGCAATTCCAAGTTTCTTTACTTGATTATAATGATTACGTTGGTCGTATCGGAATTGGTCGTGTCTTCCGTGGGAAAATCGCGGTTGGTGATCAAGTATCTTTAATTAAATTAGACGGTACAATTAAAAACTTCCGTGTTACTAAATTATTTGGTTTCTTCGGTTTGAAACGTTTGGAAATTAAAGAAGCTAAAGCTGGCGATTTAATTGCGGTTTCTGGTATGGAAGATATTTTCGTCGGTGAAACAGTAACACCGGTTGAACATCAAGATGCGCTACCTATCCTGCACATTGACGAACCAACTTTACAAATGACTTTCTTGGTGAATAACTCACCATTTGCTGGTCGTGAAGGAAAATGGGTAACAGCTCGTAAAATTGAAGAACGTTTGATGTCTCAATTGCAAACTGACGTTTCTTTACGAGTAGATCCAATTGCACCAGATGCTTGGACTGTTTCTGGTCGTGGTGAATTACACTTGTCTATTTTGATTGAAAATATGCGTCGTGAAGGTTACGAGTTGCAAGTATCTCGTCCTGAAGTTATTGAACGTATCGTAGATGGCGTAAAATGTGAGCCTTTTGAACGGGTACAAATTGATACTCCAGAAGAATATATGGGTTCTGTGATTGAAGCGTTGGGTCAACGTAAGGCAGAAATGCAAGATATGATTCACGTCGGCAATGGTCAAATTCGTTTAGTTTTCTTAGCGCCTGCTCGTGGTTTAATTGGTTTTACAACTGAATTTTTATCCATGACACGAGGTTATGGGATTATGAACCATACGTTTGATCAATACTTGCCAATGATTCAAGGTACAATTGGTGGACGCCACCATGGTGCTTTGGTTTCGATGGAAAACGGGAAAGCAACAACTTACTCTATTATGTCTGTTGAAGAACGTGGAACTGTCTTTGTTGAACCAGGTACTGAAGTATACGAAGGTATGATCGTCGGTGAAAATTCTCGGGATAATGACTTAGCGGTTAATATCGTTAAAGCAAAACAAATGACTAACGTCCGTTCTGCAACCAAAGACCAAACTTCTGTCATTAAAAAACCACGTATTTTAACATTAGAAGAATCTTTAGAGTTTCTAAATGATGATGAATATTGTGAAGTAACGCCAGAAAGTATTCGTTTACGTAAACAAATCTTAAATAAAAACGAACGTGAAAAAGCTGCGAAAAAGAAAAAAACTGCAGACAAATAATTTTTTAGCCAAACCTTTTCTTGAGGTTTGGTTTTTTTGTGGAAAAGTTTTTGGTGTTAAAAGTTAATTTAACAATGTTTTTGCGTATATTGTTAGATTAGGAAGTTTATTATTCATTTTTTTGTTCCACAAACAATCATTGTTTCACGATGTGTGAGATTAGAAACGACGAAGAGAGTTTTGCGGAAAATGTTCGGCTTTATCATGGCTTTCGTGAAAATTTTACGAAGCTTTCCAGTATTTTGTCCCAATCAATTGGGGATTATGCTATAATAATGAAACTAAGAAAGAAAGGTTGGATTAGAGATGGATTCAATTTCTCATGAATTTGCTTTGGAATTATTGATGCAAGATGCCGACCGCATTAAAAAATTAATTCGCAATCAAAAAAATAGTTTATGTATTTCTCAATGTAAAGCTTTTGAGGAAGTGGTTGATACACAAATGTACGGCTTGTCTCGTCAAGTAACCTTCGCGGTGCGCCTAGGCATCATAAAAAGTGATGAAGGGCATCAGTTATTGAGTGATTTGGAAAGAGAATTAAATCGCTTATATTCTGAGGTTTACGAAGATCAAAAGACGAACAAGGAGGCGTAAGCCTTGCCACAAAAAATAAAGAAACGTCACCTGTTGGATTATAGTATTCTAATTCCTTACCTCATTTTATGTGTTTTGGGTTTGGTGATGGTATTTAGTTCAACTTCTTATCTTTTAGTTGAACAAGGTCAGAATTTTATGAGTTCGGTCATCAACCAAGCTGTTTTTTGGCTTTTAAGTTTGGTGGCCATCAGTTTTATTTACAAGATGAAAACAGATGTTATTCGCAATAAAGCATTTGCCTCCATGGCAATGATCATTGTGATCGTATTACTTTTAGTCGTTTTAGTAATTGGTAAAGAAGTTAATGGTGCAAAAGGTTGGTTGTCTTTTGGTCCGGTTAATATTCAGCCAGCAGAGTTTTTTAAAATTACAACGATTTGGTTTTTAGCGTTGAAGCTTTCAACGCGGCAAAAAACTATTCAAGGTCAGACTTTTTTAAACACAGTTTTTCGACCATTAGTCTATGTTATTTTCGGGTTGCTTTTAATTGCCCTATTGCCTGACTTTGGGAATGCGGCTGTCATTACCTTGATTGCTTTTTCTGTCATTATGGCAAGTGGGATTAACTACTTGTATACATTAGTTTTAGGAATTGTTGGTGTAGTGGGCTCTTTTGGTGTGATTCAGTTGATTAATTTAACTAAAGGTAAATTAATCCCAGCACATGTTTATAGTCGCTTTGCGATTTATCAAAATCCCTTTAAAGATGAGTTTAATTTAGGGCATCAAATGGTAAATGGTTATTATGCCATTTATAACGGGGGACTTTTTGGCCGTGGTTTGGGCAATAGCATTCAGAAAAAAGGCTTTTTGAAATTTGCCCACACCGATTATATTTTTGCAATTGTAATAGAAGAATTAGGCTTGATTGTAGCGTTGTTGGTTTTAGCCTTGTTGTTTTACATGATTGCGCGGATTTTTCTAGTGGGAATCCGCTCAAGTGATGCCTTTAATTCGATGATGTGTATTGGGATTGGCTCACTATTTTTGATTCAGGTTTTTGTTAACTTAGGGGGAATTACCGGTATCATTCCTTTGACTGGGATTACTTTTCCCTTTTTAAGTCAAGGGGGATCATCGCTTTTAATGCTTTCTATCTGTGTTGGTTTTGCACTAAATATTAGTGCGGATGAAAAGAAAAAGCAGTATGGTATTACAACAAGTAAGCCGATGAAAAAAAGGTTACCGCAAAAAAAATGAGTTAAGCTGATTTTCAGCTAACAATAGATTAAATCTCAAGGAGTGGTTTGATGAAAAAAATTCTCGTTGCTAACCGTGGTGAAATTGCCATTCGTGTTTTCCGTGCCTGCTCAGAATTACAAATAGGGACGGTGGGTATTTATGCTGCCGAAGATGAATACTCAGTTCATCGTTTTAAAGCTGATGAAGCTTATTTAGTTGGCAAGGGGAAAAAACCAATCGATGCGTATTTGGATATTGAAGATATTATTCGAATTGCAAAAGAATCCGGTGCAGAAGGAATCCACCCAGGTTATGGCTTCCTTTCTGAAAATTTAGCATTTGCCAAACGTTGTGCCGAAGAAGGATTGGTATTCATTGGGCCAAGCGTTCACCATCTTGATATTTTTGGTGACAAAATTAAAGCCAAAGAAGCAGCGATTGCGGCTGGTATTCAATCGATTCCTGGGACTGATGGACCAGTAGCTTCAATTGATGAGGTTTTAGCGTTTGCTGCAACTCATGGCTATCCGATTATGATTAAAGCTGCTTTAGGTGGCGGCGGTCGTGGAATGCGGGTAGCTCATGATGAAAAAGAGGCAAAAGATGGCTATGAACGAGCAAAAAGTGAGGCCAAAGCCGCTTTTGGTAGTGATGAAGTCTATGTTGAAAAATATATCGGCAATCCTAAACATATCGAGGTTCAAATCTTAGGAGATAATCAGGGCAATATTGTTCATTTATTCGAACGGGATTGTTCTGTTCAACGACGCCATCAAAAAGTAGTAGAAGTAGCACCATGTGTTTCTTTAAATGACGCTAAACGTGAAGAAATTTGTCAAGCAGCTGTGCAGTTAATGAAACATGTTGGCTACATTAATGCTGGGACAGTTGAGTTCTTAGTTGAAGAAGATCAATTTTATTTCATTGAAGTTAACCCTCGTGTTCAAGTTGAACACACCATTACCGAGATGATTACAGATATTGACATTGTCACATCTCAAATTCTAATTGCAGAAGGTAAAAATTTGCATACAGAAATTGGAATTCCAAAGCAAGAAGCAATCACTTATAAAGGTGCAGCGATTCAATGTCGGATCACAACAGAAGATCCGGTTAACAATTTCATGCCCGATACAGGTAAAATTGATACGTATCGTTCTCCTGGTGGTTTTGGCGTGCGACTTGATGTAGGCAATGCCTATGCTGGTGCGATCGTTACGCCTTACTTTGACTCGTTATTGGTGAAAGTCTGTACACACGCTAGTACTTTTGAACAGGCAATTCAAAAAATGCAACGTTGTTTGCGGGAATTTCGGATTCGCGGTGTGAAAACCAATATGCCTTTTATGTCAAATGTCATTAACCATCCTGAATTTCAAAGTGGTGATGCGAAAACGACCTTTATTGACAATACACCGGCATTGTTTGTTTTTCCTTCAACACGAGATCGTGGGAATAAAACAATGAAGTACATCAGTGAAATTACCATCAATGGTTTTCCTGGTATTGAAAAAAATAAAAAGAAATATTATGGAGAAGCGAGACTTCCCCATAAATTGATTGAACCTAAAAAAAATATTTTAAGTGCCAAAAACATCTTAGATGACAAAGGCGCAGATGCTGTCGTTAATTGGGTTAAAGATCAAAAGAAACTATTATTAACGGACACGACTTTTCGAGATGCTCATCAAAGTCTTTTAGCAACGCGGGTAAGAACCCATGATTTTGAAAAAATAGCAGCTAAAACCCAAATTGCTTTACCAGAATTGTTTTCTGCAGAGATGTGGGGAGGCGCTACTTTTGATGTCGCCTACCGCTTTTTAAATGAAGACCCTTGGGTACGCCTAAAAACATTGCGCAAATTAATGCCAAATACATTATTTCAGATGTTGTTTAGAGGCTCCAATGCGGTCGGGTATTCTAATTATCCAGATAATGTTATTGCTGAATTTATTAAAGAAGCCGCTAAGCAAGGAATTGATGTTTTCCGGATTTTTGATAGCTTAAATTGGTTGCCGCAAATGGAAAAAAGTATTCAAGCAGTCCGCGACAATGGCAAAATTGCTGAAGCTGCGATTTGTTATACAGGGGATTTAAACGATCCAAGCCGTGCTAAATATAATGTGGATTACTATAAAAATATGGCCAAAGAATTGGAGCAGGCCGGAGCGCATATCATTGCAATCAAAGATATGGCGGGCTTGTTAAAACCACGGGCAGCTTATCGTTTAGTCAGTGAATTAAAAGCTACCGTTTCTTTGCCAATTCATTTGCATACGCATGATACTAGCGGCAATGGTATCATCACATATTCGGCTGCGACACAAGCCGGCGTTGATATCGTGGACGTTGCCACCAGTGCAATGAGTTCTTCAACTAGTCAGCCAAGTATGAACAGTTTGTACTTTGCTTTAGATCAAGATGAAAGACAGCCAGAAATCAATATTGACAATGCCCAACAGTTAAATCATTACTGGGAAGATGTTCGCATGTTTTATAAACCTTTTGAAAGTGGCTTAAATGCACCACAAACAGAAGTTTACAAACATGAAATGCCAGGAGGTCAATATTCCAACTTGCAACAACAAGCAAAAGCAGTTGGTTTAGAAGAGCGCTGGGATGAAATCAAAGAGATGTATCAAACCGTTAATTTAATGTTTGGTGATATTGTGAAAGTAACCCCATCTTCAAAAGTTGTAGGAGATATGGCGTTATTCATGGTACAAAATAATTTAAGTGAAAAAGATGTTTATGATCGTGGTGATGAATACAACTTCCCAGAATCAGTGATTACGTTTTTCCAAGGGGAGCTTGGGCAACCAGTTGGTGGATTCCCAGCAGAGCTACAAAAAATCATCTTAAAAGGCCGGCCAGCCTTCACAGTACGTCCAGGATCATTAGCTGAACCTGTCAATTTTGAAAAAGTCAAAAAAGAATTAGCAAAAAAAATTGGCTATGAACCAAAAAATGAAGAAGTATTGAGTTATTTAATGTACCCGCAAGTTTTTCTAGATTACCGTTCTGCTTATGAAAAATTTGCTGATATTACGGTTTTAGATACACCAACATTTTTCCAAGGCATGCGCTTAGGAGAAACAATTAATGTCGAAATTGAAAAAGGTAAAATTTTAATCATTCGCCTTGATGAGATTGGTGAACCAGATATTGAAGGAAATCGTGTTTTATTCTTTAACTTAAACGGACAACGTCGGGAAGTAGTGGTTAAAGATACATCAATTATCAGTTCAGTCCAAACCAAACAAAAAGCAGAACCAACCAACAAAGAACAAATTGGGGCTACGATGCCTGGTTCGGTGTTAGAAGTTCTAGTGAAAAAAGGCGATAAGGTGAAACAAGGCGATACTTTATTGATTACAGAAGCCATGAAAATGGAAACGGCAATTGAAGCCCGTTTTGATGGTGTCGTCAAGCATATTTATGTGTCTAGTGGCGAACCTATCGCCCAAGACGATCTATTAATTGAAATTACTGAAAGTTAGAAAGTAGGACTTGCTGTGAAACGAAGACTTATCTTTTTATTGCTATTGTTTATAGCAATACTTGTAGTCTATTTACAACCGGTCTTCTTTCCACGGCAAGCTCCCGCCTATGATAATCAGACAAACAAAGATGTGAGTCAAACGAGTTTGAAATATGAGCCGATTAAAGTTTCGGGTTATGCTAGTTTAATTGGTAAAAATTCAAGCGAATTAACGAATATTTTAGGTAAGCCACTGGTTAGTTATGACAGTGGCTTTGGCTATCGTGTGAATACGTATAAGACCGAAAATAAAACCAGCTACATCGCGGCCAATATCCGTAATGGTAAAGTTGCGGCAGTTAAAGTTGCCGGTAATGATGATAAGCATACCACACCGTTTAAATCAGGAATGACCATGAATGATTTAACCAAGGTGACGATGTTATATCCTAATTTCTCACTGGACTATAATGGCGAGAAAATTCAGTTTGAATTGATGGAAGAAGATATGAATTATCGTCCCTTAGTCGCTTTTACCAACGATACCTTTGCTATTCTTTTTTTCAATCAAAAAAAATCACAGCTGATGGGAATTACCTATCTGGATAAACAAATGCTACTAGAGTTAGCTCCATATACGTCCATTGATGGACAACTTCCCAAAGTTCATAAAACGCAGCTAACAGACTGGGATGAAGTTAATCGCTTAAAGGAGACCTCGGCTTTTGAATTGTTAAACGTCTTGCGGCAATTAGAAAGTCGCTCTATCTATACAACCAACTTTACATTACAAGGTCGCGCGGACGATATTAATGCCGACTTTTTAAAAGAGCCCCGCAAATATTTGAATGAAGAACGTTTTAAACAATTTGAACGCATGAAAGATGTTACAAATCCACAACCTTTTTTAATTGTTAGTGATGAATTTGATCAAATGTTAAAAAAAATGAAGATTCCGTCTGTTGCAGGTTTTTATTATCGTCCCATGATGGATACGATGTTTCAAATTATGTCCTTTTATAGCGATCCGTATTTGCATACGCGCTTTTTAAGTGAGGGGCGACAAAAAGTTGGGGTTGGCATTGCCGAAGACAATATGGTAATCTTGTTAGAGGATACTGAAGAAACTGAG
The DNA here is from genome assembly GCF_021011285.1 of Enterococcus sp. SMC-9. Classification (NCBI taxonomy): domain Bacteria; kingdom Bacillati; phylum Bacillota; class Bacilli; order Lactobacillales; family Enterococcaceae; genus Enterococcus; species Enterococcus sp. SMC-9. The sequence goes on from NZ_JAILYE010000005.1 coordinate 72,165, forward strand.
GATAGTGAATAACGTGATTTACGATGAAACAACCTTACATTTAGTACAATTGTGTGAGAATTTAAGTGATAAGATTTGTCAAAGTCTTATCTTTCAACAATATGAGCAAACCCGTAGTGAGATGCAACAAGATGAAAAAGCTATTGCTGCTAGAAAAACTTTTCAAAAAGCAAAAGCAAGTTATGAAGAATTAAGTCGTTTTGGCTCCTATGCGCCAGGGATTAAAGAACAAACAAAAACACTCTATCAAAAAAAAAGGCAGCTGGATATGTGTGAAACAGTGGCGGACTTTCGCCAAGCTGAAACCCAATTGCAAGCATTACTTGATGGTGTTTGCCAACAAGTTGCCAACAGTTTTTCTGAAGAGATTAAAGTAGCATATGGAAATCCCTTTTTTGAAACTAGAAAGTCTGATTGTGGAGGAAATTGTCATGCAAGTTGATACAACAATTGAATTTAAACCAAAACAAAGACGTGGTCTGATCGTTTGGGTCTATAGCTTGCGTCAATTAAAAAATTTGAAACGCTATGGCTTGGTGCATTACGTTTCCCGCAAACTAAAATATGTTGTGCTATATTTAGACGAGGCAGGTTTTGAAGAAACCATGGCAAAAATCGAACATTTGCATTTTGTTCGTAACGTTGAGCCATCTTATCGACCAGATGTTGAAATGAATTTTGCTGATAAAATTGGGACTAAAGCTGCCTACCAAGTCGCCGATGATGATGGTTTTGACGTAGAAGAATTGAATACAACCATTCGTTTAGCTGAAAATGTCTAAAACTTTGTGTTACCTTTTAAAGGTAGCACTTTTTTTGTGCTAATTTTTCGATTATCACGAGTTTTGCTGTTTTATTAGGCTAACGCTACAGATTTATTCATACGTTTAAACAGTTTTTAAAATAGTGTGGCAGTTGTAAGTTGTAGGAGTCAATACTTGTCAACTATGGTAAAATATTGTGGATATGATTGATGAGGTGAAATAATATGAGAGTCGTGGCAGGAGAATATGGTGGCCGAAAATTAAAAAGTTTGCCAGGGGACAATACACGTCCCACAACAGACAAAGTGAAGGGCGCTATATTTAATATGATTGGACCTTTTTTTGATGGTGGCACTTGTCTGGACTTATATAGTGGTAGTGGCGGTCTGGCGATTGAAGCGATATCCCGTGGAATGGCGCATGCTTATTGTGTCGAGCGTAATTTTAAAGCAATGCAAGTCATTAAAGATAATGTCGCAATTACCAAAGAACCAGAAAAATTTACCCTCTTAAAAAAAGATGCGAAACATGCTTTGGACCAATTTATTGCAGAAGAAAAACAATTTGATTTGATTCTTTTAGATCCGCCTTATGCCAAGCAGCAGTTGATTGCGGAGCTTGAAGCGATGGTCAAAAATAATCTATTGACCAATCAGGCAGTGGTGGTTTGTGAAACAGCAAAAGAAGTTATTTTACCAATTCAAATTGCTAACTTAAACCAAATAAGACAACAAAATTACGGTATCACTAGCGTAACAATTTATAGAAATGAGGCGTCTCATGCGTAAAATAGCATTATTTCCTGGTAGTTTTGATCCTTTTACCAATGGACATTTAGATACAATTGAACGAGGATCTGACCTTTTTGATGAAATTATCGTTGGTGTTTTTGTGAACACAAATAAAAAGAGTTTGTTTACCCCAAAAGAACGTAAAGCTCTGGTTGAAGCTTCGGTGGCCCATCTGCCTAATGTGCGTGTGATGGAACAAGATAGTGAACTAACCGTAACCAGTGCGAAAAAATTAGGTGCAAATTTTTTATTACGAGGAATTAGAAGCGTAAAAGATTATGAGTATGAAAAAGAAATTATGACGATGAATCATCATTTGGATAAAAAGATTGAAACGGTATTCTTATTGGCTCGCCCAGAGTATACCCATATCAGTTCCAGCATTTTAAAAGAAGTCATTGCTTTTGGCGGTGATGTCAAAGAATATTTGCCAAAACCAGTATTTGAAGCATTAGTGAAGAAGAGTGATCATTATGAAGCGTAAAGTGCCAATAAAACGCCTTTTACTTTTATTGTTGGCGTTAGTTTTAATGGCCTGTGTTGCATTACCGATTCCGTATTATATCGAAGCACCAGGCTCAACGATTAAGTTAGATACATTGGTGAAAGTTAACGGCCAAAAAGATAAGTTTAGTGGCTCGTTTTCCCTGACGTCAGTTGGGATCAGGCAGGCAACTGTTGCTACCGCATTATTTGCTAAAACGCAAACTTTTTCTGATTTAGTGACAAAAGAAGAGCTGATGGGCACTGCCAGTGATGATGATTACAATAGAATTCAAAACTTTTACATGGAAAGTTCCCAAAATAATGCGATTACAGCAGCACTTCATTTAGCTAAAAAGCCTTTTAAAATGGATTATCTTGGTGTCTATGTTTTAGGCATAGAGGAAAATTCTGCTTTTTATGGCAAAATTAAAATTGGTGATACCGTTGTAAAGGTTGATTCAAAACCTTTCAAAAGTAGCGATGATTTTATGAAATACGTTCAGAGTAAAAATGTTGGCGATCAGGTGACGATTACCTATTTGCAAGACGGTAAAGAAAAAACGGCGCAGGGTGCATTGATTAAGTTGCCAAGTAATAACAAAGCAGGAATCGGCATTACACTGACTGACCACACACAGGTGAACAGTCAAGAAAAAGTTCAATTTGATGTTGATAATATAGGTGGTCCTTCAGCGGGCTTAATGTTTACCTTGGAAATTTACCAACAATTAATGAATCAAGACTTACGAAATGGTCATGAAATTGCAGGTACGGGAACTATTGATAGTCAAGGTAATGTTGGTCAAATTGGTGGTATTGATAAAAAGGTCGTTAGTGCTTCTGAAAGTGGAGCGGAAATCTTTTTTGCACCAGCTGATTTAGAAAAAGGTGATACGAATTATCAAGAGGCTAAAAAAGCGGCTGCAAAAATTAAAACAAAAATGAAAGTTGTATCCGTAAAAACAGCACAAGAGGCAGTGGATTATTTAAAAAAACATGTCACAAAATAAGTTTTTAGGCGCAGATGACCCCCAATAATAGTAAGTTGTAAAAATCAAAAAAGCATATGCTATACTAAATAACAAGAAATGTATTAAAGGAGGAACAAGAGTGGAAATTAAACGTCAAAAACCAGTGGTAGCTGCTTATCACTATGATCAACCCAATCCCGAACAAGCTTATGAAACGCAGTTGCAAGTAGGATTTACCCCATTAAATACAGAAGATCCCAATTATCCAAAAGAAAATTCAATTATTCGGTGTATTTTAGATTTTCGTTTGGTTTTTGAAGAATATGTGATTTCTGGTCGCGTCAGTCAAATTAACCATGTCGTTGACCGTAAGATTGCAAGTCAAGCAGATGTGACCGAAGAAGAGGTTAATGAAATTGTGGCCCCGTTGTTTGATATCGTAAAGCGGATGACCTATGAAGTAACTGAAATTGCAACTGACGAACCTGGATTAACCCTTAATTTTCAAACAGAAGCATAGGAGAAAATGATGTTTACAGAAGATATTCAAATTATGTTATACGTTGATGATGTCCAAAAAGCGGTGGCATTTTGGCAAGCCTTGGATTTTGTCATCCTTGAAGAGCAAGCAGTAGATGGTACCCGGGTCGTTGAAATTGCGGCCGCAAAAGATGCGAAAGCACATTTTGTCATATATGATCGTGAGTTTATTGAAAGTAATTCACCCGAAGTTGCCACCAATTCACCATCCCTGATGTTTTTTAGCCAAGATATTTACCGTCTTTATAAAAAAATTGGTGAACTTGACGTGCCACTAGGAGAAATGATTTCATTGGGTGATCGAGAAGTCTTTAATTTTGCAGACCCTGATGGTAATTATTTTGCCGTTTCAAGTATCTAAGAAAAAGGATGTGACAAAACTTTACTGTTTTGTCACATCCTTTTTCATGCCGTCTTATTGCTTGCGGTAGGCACTTTTTTTCACTTTTCGTAAACGTCGGAAAAAAAGCAACCTCTGCGACAATAAGTTGAAATTCACCAAAAATTTGAGAAACAATTTTAGGTAATCCCATCTTATTGCTTGTGGTTAAACGCTTTTTTTCCGCCTCTTTTATTAGCCTTTATCACGGGCGATGGCACCGGTATCTAGGGCTTCTTTCAAATCTTTTTTAAACTGGTGGAAAAATTTTGACAACTTATTCATAACGCAAGGCCTCGATTGGATCTAGCCGTGCTGCTTTGCGGGCGGGATATACGCCAAAGAAGATTCCGATTGCACTGGAAAATAGTAGCACAAAAGCAATTGAGCCTAATGAAAAATGTGCGGTAATATTTAAAGCATTGGCCACAATCAGTGCCAGTGATGCCCCTAATAGTAACCCAATCAGGCCACCGATTAAGCACAAAATAACTGATTCTGTAAGAAATTGGAACAAAATATTGTTGTTTGTCGCACCTAATGCTTTTCTGGTACCAATTTCGCGGGTTCTTTCGGTCACGGAAACTAACATGATATTCATAACCCCAATGCCACCAACTAGTAATGCAATTGCGGCAACTGCAGCAATAAAGTTAATAAATAAACCTAAGACATTGTTTACTTCATCTAACGCTTGCAAAAAGTTGGTTGCAGTATAAACTTTATCGCCAACAGCATCGTGGCGTACAGATAAAATATTGACAATTTGTTTTGAAACTGTATCAATGTCCTCTTTTGAATTGGCAATTACAGTTAATTCGCTCATTTTTGTTGCATCTGGTTGTAGTGTCACAGCACTTGTTAGTGGCATTGCCAAATAGCCAGGCATTTTTTCACTATCAAAAGCTCCCATCATATTTTCCATGGTACCTTTGGTAACACCAAGAACACGCAATGTGACTTGGCCGTTTTGATTTTTAATCGTAATTTTTTCACCAACAACATTATCGCGCCCATTAAAGAAGTAGCGAGCAGTATCAGCACTGATAATGGTTACTTTGGCATTTTCTTCGTATTCCGTTTGATTAAAGTAGCGACCGTAAAGCAGTGTCTTATCCATCATTTGATTGGTGTACTGCAAATCGGGCATACCTGCAATTGCCATCCCAAATTTACTTTTGTCGTTTGCAGTGAAATTTGCTTGGATAGTGGTAACAGGAGAAATGTGGGCGATATTTGGAATACTGCGTTTTAACGCTACTACATCTTGACTCGTAATTTTTTGACTGTCGCTTGCCTCTTGGCTGGTTGAAACGGAGATAGTCGAGGCCCCCAAATCACTAAAGGTTCCGTTAATTTCTTTTGTTGCGCCATTTCCTACCGCTAAAATTGCAATAACGGCACTAATGCCAATAATAATCCCCAACATGGTCAAAAATGACCGCATTTTATTGGCTAAGATACTATCTAAGGCCATTTTAAAGCTTTCGCTGATTCCCATTTTTGACCCTCCTTATAGTGTTTTTCGTTTTTTTACAGAATTATCGGCAATAATTTGGCCATCTTTAAAGGAAACGATTCTTTTGGTGTATTGGGCAACATCTGGTTCGTGGGTAACCATAACCACAGTTGTCCCTTTATCGTTTAGGTCTTGGAAAATTTTCATAATTTCTAATGTTGTTTTGGAATCTAAATTTCCAGTTGGTTCATCGGCCATTAAAACCACAGGATCATTGACAATTGCCCGTGCGATAGCAACCCGTTGTTTTTGCCCACCAGAAATGGCATTGGGACGATGGTGAACGCGATCGGCTAAACCTACTTGTTCTAGTGCCTTGAAGGCTCTAGTTTTTCTCTCGGATTTAGCAACGCCGGCATAAACCAATGGCAGGGCAACATTTTCTAATAGTGTCATCCGGGGCATTAAATTGAAAGACTGAAAGACAAACCCGATTTCTTTATTGCGTACTTTGGCACTTTCTACATCACTCAGATGGGTGACGTTTTGTCCATTTAAAAGATAGGTGCCATCATCAAAACGATCTAACAAGCCAAGAATGTTCATCATAGTCGACTTACCAGAGCCGCTTGGGCCCATAATTGAAGTGAACTCACCTTCAGCAATATGAAGATTGACATTTTTTAAAGCTACCAGCTCTTCGCCGGCAGTACGATAAATTTTTACCACGTTTTTTAAATCAATCATTTCATCACCTACTCTTTAGTAACGGCACTGCCGTCTTTAAGGCTAGAAGTAGGGGATAAGATGACTTGATTACCGTCAGTTATTCCCTTTTTAATCACGATAAATTGGTCAGATTGAATGCCCGTTTCTACTTTTGTAATTTTTGCTTTGTCATCTTTTATTTCATAGACGATGGGCTCATTTTTGTCGTTATACGTTAAAGCTTCAATTGGAATTGCCAGCGCATTTTGCTCAGTTGCAATGGTAATGTCTACATCAGCTGAAAAGCCAGCATATAATTTTTCTGGTTTATCATCAAAAGTTACAACAGCACCTAATGCGGCGCTCGTTGTTGCTTGCGTGGAAGTAGCGGTAGGATCTTTTTCGGTGACTTTGCCAGCATAATTATGACCACCAGAAGAAATAACTGCTTTTTGATCCACGTTAACTTGACGGGCCTCGGAATTTGATAAAGCGAGTTGAACTTTTAAATTATTCAGGTCAGCAACAATAATAGAAGCCTTACCTTGTTGGGCAGCTGTATCGGCTTGTCCTTTTTTTATATTGACTTCCGTTATCGTCCCGTCTATTCCTGCCGTTAAGCTTAGGCCGCTATCGTAGTTGGCTAATACTTGATCTTTTTTTACTACGTCGCCAACTTTTACATTTAAATCTGTGACATTACCAGTGCCAACTAAATTTTCTGTATTATTTGGAATCAAAGTTCCAGTTGTGCTTAAAGTTTCTGTGACAGTCATTTTTTTGGCAGTTGCACTGCGAATGGTGATGGTGTCATCTTTTTTAGTACTATTATTAAACAAAGCAAAACCGATAGCACCCACGACAACGACGCCTGCTAATAATATCCCAATTGTTTTTTTCTGCATTATCTTCACTCTTTTCCACGTAGATTGTGACATGGTGTCGTGTTCATTCTAAAGCTTTTTATACTTGGTGTCCAAATATAGCATTTGAAAGTTTTGTGAAGATTTTTGGTATACTAACTATGAGGTGAGTGTGATGAAAAAATATGTTTATGCCATTGGTGATATCCACGGAGAATATGAGTTATTTAAAAAACTTTTAGCATATTTTGATTCCAAACAACATCAACTTGTGTTAATGGGTGATTTAAATGACCGCGGTAAACGCAGCAAAGAGTGTCTTTTACTAGGAAAAAATTTGGTAGAAAAATTTGGGGCTATTTATTTGCGAGGTAACCATGAAGAATACTTTTTACAATTTTTAACCAAGCCAGAAGACTGGTTTGCTTCTTATTTACACAATGGAGGGAAAGAGACAATTGAAAGTCTTTTGCATAAAGGGGCTTGTGAGGAGTATTCGCCAACTGAAATTGCCATGATGATTCGTAGTCGTTATCGTGATTTAGTCGATTTTTTAACCCAACGACCTTTGTATTATGAATGGGAAGATTATATTTTTGTTCACGCCGGAGTGGACTTAACCAAAGAAGATTGGCATGATACTGCGCCTGCTGATTTTATTTGGATTCGCGAACCTTTTCATAATGGAAAAAATAAGACTGGCAAAAAGATCGTCTTTGGGCATACCATCACACCAATGCTTCACGGGGACATGATGACAACGGACTTGTGGCTTTCAGATAATAAAATTGGAATTGACGGCGGCGGTGTCTTTGGGGGTTCCATTCATGGGGTCGTTTTTGGTAAATCGGGTATTGTCCAAGATATTGAATATCAGAATTTATCAGGACCTTGGCAGCCTGATTTTTAAGTGTTTGAATAAAAAAGACGCGATACTTGTTTTCTTTTATAGTAAAAAAGGGTAGTAAAAATAAACTGATTTTTTATGAAACTTTAAAAAGATTTTTTTAAGGTTGTTTTATTAATAAAAAAAAGGCTGGGATCTATAGGATTCCAGCCTTTTTTGCGGCTAAACGGTGGACAAGAAGTAGCATTTTTTAGGATAAGCAAAAATTTGACAAAAATTTGGGGAACACCAAAAGTAGACCTAAACAGCAACACTACAAGCAGTGTATTGTTGAGTCATTTGGATAATTTCTGGCTTATTGCTGTGAGATAGGCGATAGCTGATGTAAAAGAGCACCTGTCTGCAGTTCAAAGCACACCACTTCTGCTTCAACTTTTTTTTCGAATTGAATAGTATTTTCTATGTTAAAATAAATGGGGTCAAAAGAAAGGTGAGATGACATGACAGCCGCAAATCAAGATTTATTAATGTTATTGCAAGCAGAGCTTACAAATTATTCCAAAAAACAAATGCAACAAGTTTTGGACTTGTTATTAGACGGGAATACTGTTCCATTTATTGCCCGTTACAGAAAAGAAGCCACTGGTAATTTAGATGAGGTTCAAATTCGTGAAATCGAAGAACGTTACCAATATTTAGAAAATCTGGAAAAACGCAAAAGCGAAGTGCTACGTTTAATTGAAGAACAAGAAAAACTAACGCCAGAACTTGCTGCCAGTATAAAAGCTGCCAGCAAAATGCAACAAGTAGAGGACTTGTATCGCCCTTATAAACAAAAACGTCGTACCAAAGCGACGATTGCAAAAGAACAAGGGTTAGAACCGTTGGCAAAATGGTTGTTACGTTTTGCCGATGAAGCTGTGGCGACCAAAGCGACAGAATTTATAACCACAGAAGTTCCCGATGTCACAACAGCTTTAGCTGGTGCCCATGAAATATTAGCCGAATTTTTTTCTGATTCAGCTAAGTTTAGAACTTGGATTAGACAGAAAACATTTGATAAAGGAATTTATACCAGCGCAGGAAAGAAAACAGAAAAAGATGAAAAAGGCGTATATGAAATGTATTATGCCTTTGAAGAGCCAGTTAAAAAGATGGTTTCTCACCGGATTTTAGCCACAAATCGGGGCGAAAAAGAAGATATTTTGAAAGTTAGTATTTTAGCCCCAGAAGATGAAATTTTAAATTATTTAAAGCGCCAAATTATAAAAGGTCAAGGTGAAGCGGTGAGTTACGTTACTGCGGCCTATGAAGATGCCTACAAACGCTTTATTGCACCGGCAATTGAGCGGGAGATTCGCAATGAATTAACAGAAATGGCCGATGAACAAGCTATCGCGGTTTTTGGTGAAAATTTACGCAATTTATTATTACAGCCACCATTAAAGGGAAAAGTGGTGTTAGGCTTTGATCCTGCTTATCGGACTGGGTGTAAATTAGCTGTTTTAGATGCCACAGGAAAAGTCTTGGCGATAACTGTTATCTATCCCCACAAACCAGCGCCGCAAAGTAAAAGAGAAGCGGCTGGTCCAGCATTCCAACATTTAATCAAAAAATACGGTGTACAAATGATTGCCATTGGAAATGGAACGGCTAGTCGTGAGTCTGAGCAATTTGTTGCTGAGCAAATTCGTAGCTTAAATGAAGAAGTTTATTATGTAATTGTCAATGAAGCAGGAGCTTCTGTGTATTCAGCCAGTGACATTGCCAGAGGTGAGTTTCCTAATTTACAAGTAGAAGAAAGAAGTGCGATTAGTATTGGTCGGCGCTTACAAGATCCTTTAGCTGAATTAGTAAAAATTGATCCTAAAGCGGTGGGCGTTGGACAATATCAACACGATGTTTCCCAAAAGCGCTTGGCTGAACAGTTGGATTTTGTCGTTGAAACTGTTACAAACCAAGTAGGGGTAGATGTTAATACTGCCAGTCCACAACTTTTACAACATATTGCTGGGCTGAACAAAACGACAGCACAAAACATATTTAATTATCGGGAAGAAAATGGGGCCTTCACTAAACGCAATCAATTGAAAAAAGTGCCGCGTTTAGGGCCAAAAGCTTACGAACAAGCAATCGGCTTTTTACGAATTCCAGGTGGTAGCGATATTTTCGACAATACTGGTATTCACCCAGAAAGTTATGGCGTGGCCAAAGAAATCTTGACACGGGCTGACCTTAAGTTAGACCAACTTGGGACAAAAGAAGCTAAAGTTCGTTTAGAAAGCCTAAATCCAGAACAAGTTGCTGCTGATTTAGATTCTGGAACGGCAACTGTGGAGGATATTTTAAAGGCGCTTTTACAGCCTGGTCGAGACATGCGGGATGAAATGCCAGCTCCGCTTTTAAGAAAAGATGTTTTAACCATGAGTGATTTAAAACCTGGGATGGAATTAAAAGGAACTGTCCGCAATGTAATTGATTTTGGTGCTTTTGTTGATATTGGGGTAAAACAAGATGGTTTAGTTCATATTTCAAAACTAAGTCGTCGCTTTGTAAAACAGCCAAAAGATGTGGTGGCTGTTGGAGATGTTGTCACGGTTTGGGTGGAACAAGTTGATGAACAAAAAGGGCGCATTAGTTTAACCATGTTAGACCCTACTGGAGAGTAAAATGACAGAAGTACAACTGCAACAATTAGTAGAAGAAATTTCGCTGCAATTTTTTAAGCGTCCTTTCAAGCATCGGGCGATTTTTAATAAGCGACTGAAAACTACTGGTGGGCGTTATCATTTAACAGATCATCACTTAGATTTTAATCCCACCTTGTTTGCGGGGATTTCTCAAGCAGAACAAGCTGGGATCATTAAGCATGAATTGTGCCATTATCACTTGCACCTATTAAAAAAAGGTTACCGCCATCAAGACCGAGATTTTAAAGTCCTATTAGCTAAAGTCGGGGGTAGTCGTTATGCCCCCAGACTACCACAAGTAAAAAACAAGGTTAAACGCCAAGTTATGTACCGATGTCTTGGTTGTGGTCAAATTATTACCCGCCAAAGAAAAATTAATACCGCGCGTTATGTCTGTGGCAAATGTGGTGAAAAACTGCAATTTTTAAAAATTGTTAGCTAAATCTTGGTGAAATACTTACTAAAAGTAACTAATAGGAGCTTTTCGGATAAAACTCATTGAATTTTTAACGTTTTTGTTAGATAATGAACCTCGTGCAAATTATTAGCTCGTTTTTTGGTAGATTAAAGCTGTGTTTTAATTTGAGAAAAAGACGAATTGGATTAAAAAGGAAAATAAAAACAAAAAAGAGTTTTTACATGATTGATATGGAAGAAAAGAGGCTAAATTAAGATGAATGACAAAGATAAGCTTTATCATTTTGTCGGAATTAAAGGTTCTGGCATGAGTTCACTAGCATTGGTGTTACATGAAAAAGGCTACCGCGTACAAGGATCCGATGTGGACAAATATTTCTTTACACAACGGGATTTAGAAAAAGCTGGAATTACGATTTTACCTTTTAGTGCCGATAATATTAAAGCAGACATGATTGTTATTGCAGGTAACGCGTTTCCGGATACTCATGAAGAAATTGTTCGCGCGAAAGAATTAGGTTGCGAAGTAATTCGTTATCACGATTTTATTGGACGCTTTATTAATGACTACACGAGCATTGCGGTTACTGGTTCTCATGGTAAAACAAGTACGACTGGTTTATTGGCGCATGTTTTTAGCGGTGTTTCACCAACGAGTTATTTGATTGGTGACGGTACTGGACATGGTGTACCAGATGCGGACTTCTTTGCTTTTGAAGCTTGTGAGTATCGTCGTCACTTTTTAGCCTATGCACCGGATTATGCGATTATGACCAATATCGATTTTGATCATCCTGATTATTATAAGAGCATTGAAGATGTCTTTACTGCTTTTCAATCGATGGCTCATCAAGTAAAAAAAGGTATCTTTGCCTATGGTGATGATGTTTATTTGCGTAAATTGGAATCAGAGGCACCAATTTATTATTATGGTTTAAATGATAATGATGATATTCAAGCAAAAAATATCAAACGGACAACTAAAGGTTCTGAATTTGATGTTTTTGTTAAAGACAAAGAAATTGGTCATTTCACCCTACCTGCTTTTGGTAAACATAACATTTTAAACGCATTAGGTGTGATTGGGATTGCTTATTTAGAGGGCATCGACATGGCAGAAGTCGCGGAAGAAATGCGGACTTTTGCAGGAGTTAAGCGTCGTTTTAGCGAGAAAAAAGTTGCAGATATGACAATCGTCGATGATTATGCTCATCATCCAGCTGAAATTAAAGCGACAATTGATGCTGCGAGACAAAAATATCCAGATAAAGAAATTATTGCAGTCTTCCAACCTCATACTTTTACCCGGACGATTGCTTTGATGGATGATTTTGCTGAAGCACTAGATTTAGCCGATAAAGTATTCTTGTGTGATATTTTTGGTTCAGCAAGAGAAGCCAAAGGTGATGTGAAAATTGAAGATTTAGGCGCTAAAATTAAAAAAGGTGGGCAAGTCATCAAAGAAGACAATGTGTCACCATTACTTGATTTTGAAAATGCAGTTATGATTTTCATGGGCGCTGGCGATGTTCAAAAATTTGAAGCTGCTTACGAAAAATTACTAAGCAATACTACTCGTAACCGTTCATAAAAAAATTACCCATTTAAAAATGTTAAAACTGGTACTTAGTTGTGCCAGTTTTTTTGTAATTTTTACTTTTAAAAACACAAAAATTTTACTAAGCTTTCCTGCTAGAAAATTTCAAAACTTGCACTTTTAAAGGGTTCTGATACAATAATGATAAAATCTATTCAAACGATATTAAAACATGGAGGAATCAAGTTTGCAGATCAATCGTGTAAAAAAAATAGGTAAGACCATCGAAGAAATTGAGGAAGGCGATTCGTTATCCTTAACAGAGTCGATTGAAGATAATCAGCTGTTGTTATATCTAGGACTGACTAATGATGCCAATCCTTTATATATTCAACATGATTATGCCCAACAAACCGCATATCAACGTCCAATTGTTCCGTCTGTCATGTTAATGGGGATTATTACCAGTGCCATTTCAAAGCACTTGCCTGGACCAGGATCGCATGTGGTGAATTTTTCGGTGAATTTTATCGAACCAGTCTATCATTATGAAACACTAACTTTTGCTTTTGAAGTGATTAAAGTGGATAAAATGAAAGATGTGGTGACGATTTCTGTGGAAGCAACCAATGCAGAAGAAGACCGTGTTTTAGACGCTGTCGTGATGGTGCAACCTCCAATAATTGAAACAGAAAGCGTAGGGGATATTCATGAATAACTATCAAACACCCGTTGTGGAAAAAGATACATTAAATCGTTTTTATGCTAAAGTTTATGCTTTTTTTGCGGTTGGACTAGGGATTAGTGGTGTTGTTTCTTATTTTTGCGCGACAACATTTCTACCACAAACCATCCGTTTTGTTAATGGCTTTCCGTTAGGATTTTTAGGGCTATGGATTGTCCAATTGATTTTAGTCTTTGTTTTAGCAGCTAAAGCCAAGAAAAATCCTGCTATGACCATTGCCGGATTTCTGATCTATTCCTTATTAAATGGGTTAACGTTGACTGCAACGCTACTACATTACGATATTAATACTATTTACGTTGCTTTTGGTGCAGCGACAGCAACCTTTGCAGCGACAGCACTCTTTGGTGTCTTTACGAAAAAAGATTTATCTATGGTAGGTAGAATTGGTTTTATAGCTTTAATTGGGATTATTGTGACGATGTTGTTAAATGGTTTTATTTTACACAGTGGTCCAATGGAGTATTTGCTTTCAATTGTGACCGTGTTTGTCTTTGCCGGTTTGACAGCTTATGATCACCAAATGATTAAAGCTTATTACAAACAAAGTCGTGGAACAGAAAATACTGGTATTGCAGTTTTTGTAGCCTTACAACTTTACTTAGACTTTATTAACTTACTGCTAGCCTTCTTACGCATTTTTGGTCGCGACTAGTTTTATAAACGAAAAAAGAATTTGCGGCATTTTGCTGCAAGTTCTTTTTTTTAAAAGAAATTTTAAGTCTTACGAGAAAGTTTGCTTTTAGTGTTCAAAGATTAAGGAGATTTCCTCAGACTTTCCTATTTCAAAATTATCACTTTTTAGGTGCTTTGATTTTTAAATTACTAGTCAATAATCATCGCTAGTTTACTGGAACTTTGTTAGAATAAAGAGGAACTTTTGTGGGATTGCAATAAAATGTTGCTAGAAAACCAACGAGATAAGGAGAATTTCCATGACGAAGAAAAAACTTTTATTAGTGGATGGCAATAGCGTGGCTTACCGAGCTTTTTTTGCGTTGCATAATTCGCTGGAGCGTTTTAAAAATAAGAATGGCTTGCATACTAATGCGATTTACGCTTTTAATACAATGTTTGATAATGTAATGACCAAAGAAAAACCAACGCATGTTTTGGTGGCCTTTGATGCAGGTAAAACGACATTTCGAACTGAAATGTATCAAGACTACAAAGCCGGACGAGCAAAAACTCCAGGTGAATTTCGTGAACAACTTCCTTATATTCGTGAATTAATTACAGCTTTAGGGGTCAAGTATTACGAGTTAGAAAATTATGAAGCTGATGATATTATCGGCACTTTGGCGACACAAGTGGACAAAAATGAATTTGAAGTCGTGGTGTTATCTGGTGATCGCGATTTAACACAATTAGCCAGTGATGATGTGACAGTTGATATTACAGTAAAAGGGGTCAGTGAAATTGAAGCCTACACACCTGCGCATATTGCTGAAAAATATGATGGTTTAACCCCTAAGCAAATTATTGATATGAAAGGTTTAGCTGGCGATACCTCAGATAATATCCCCGGTGTAACCAAAGTGGGGGAGAAAACCGCCATCAAGCTATTAAAGGAGTATGGCTCAGTTGAAGGAATTTATGAAAATATCGATAAAATAAAAAAAAGTAAAATGAAAGAAAATCTGATTCATGACCAAGAACAAGCCTTTTTATCAAAAAAATTAGCTACAATTGATACCGCAGCGCCAGTGACGATTAAAATTGAAGAATTAGCATATGCAGGCAAAGATTTGGATAAATTGGTGCCATTTTATAAAGAAATGGACTTCAAACAATTTTTAAGTAAGTTAAATATCGTAGAAGACCCAGCTGATTTGGCAGAAATTATGTTTGAGGTGGTGGATGAATTTACCGCTGAAATGTTTCAAGCAGACATGGCGCTCTATCCCGAGATGTTATCTGATAATTATCATTTGGCTGATATTGTGGGGGTTGCTTGGGGAAATGAGCAGAAAATTTATGTGACTGATAATTTAGCTGTGTTTGAAAATCACGATTTTCTAAATTGGCTTGAGGAAAAAAACAATAAAAAGACCTATGATGCCAAACGTACCTATGTTGCTTTAAACCGTTATGCCAAACGGCCACAAGGTATTACGTTTGATGTTTTACTGGCTGCGTATTTGTTAGATACAAACGATAGTAACAACGATATCGCAGGTGTAGCCGAACATTATGGCTTTACTGATATTCAAACAGATGAAGCTGTTTATGGCAAGG
Organism: Enterococcus sp. SMC-9; assembly: GCF_021011285.1. Classification (NCBI taxonomy): domain Bacteria; kingdom Bacillati; phylum Bacillota; class Bacilli; order Lactobacillales; family Enterococcaceae; genus Enterococcus; species Enterococcus sp. SMC-9. Next base: position 87,600 of record NZ_JAILYE010000005.1, read on the forward strand.
GGGCTAAAAAAGGGCTGCCTGAAAATATGGAAGATTTTTATGCCCACTTGGCCCGCAAAGTAAAAGCAATTTTGTTTTTAAGTGAAAAACTAGATGAAGATTTAAAAGAAAAAAATCAAAGTGATTTATTTTATCAGATGGAGTTGCCTTTATCACAAATTTTAGCTGAAATGGAAATCGCTGGTATCACAGTCGATAGCAAACGCCTTTTGGATATGAAAGGCGAGTTTGCCACACGCCTTCATGAAATTGAAGAAAAAATTTACGCAGAAGCTAAAGAAGAGTTTAACTTAAATTCGCCAAAACAATTAGGTGTTATTCTTTTTGAAAAAATGGGGCTTCCGGTAATCAAAAAGACCAAAACAGGCTATTCAACAGCTGTCGATGTTTTAGAGCAATTACAAGACCAAGCGCCGATTGTTGCGGATATTTTAACGTATCGTCAGATTGCTAAAATTCAGTCGACCTATGTTGAAGGCTTATTAAAGGTCATTCAACCGGACCAAAAAATCCATACGCGTTATGTTCAAACCTTGACTCAAACGGGCCGCTTAAGTTCGGTTGATCCTAATTTACAAAATATTCCTATTCGCTTAGAAGAAGGACGTAAAATTCGACAAGCCTTTATTCCCCGAGCTAAAGACTGGGTGATTTATTCCTCTGACTATTCGCAAATTGAACTACGGGTATTGGCACATATCTCAGATGATGAGCATTTAAAAGAAGCCTTCTTAGAAGGTCAAGATATTCACGCCAGCACAGCAATGCGGGTTTTTGGGATTGAAAAGGCTGAAGATGTGACGCCAAATATGCGTCGTCAAGCAAAAGCGGTGAATTTTGGAATTGTTTATGGTATATCTGATTATGGTTTATCACAAAATCTAGGAATTTCCAGAAAAGCAGCACAACAATACATTGATACTTATTTTGAAAAGTATCCTGGGGTTAAAAAATATATGGAAAGTATCGTTCGGGATGCAAAAGATAAAGGGTATGTTGAAACCCTGTATCATCGTCGCCGCTATCTTCCAGATATTAATGCTCGGAATTTTAATGTGCGCTCTTTTGCAGAACGTACCGCAATTAACACTCCTATTCAAGGAAGTGCCGCTGATATTTTGAAAATCGCCATGATTGACCTGGCAAAACGGTTGCAAGAAGAAAGTTTATCAGCTGTTATGTTACTGCAAGTCCATGATGAGTTGGTTTTTGAAGTGCCAGAAAATGAACTAGAAAAATTGGATAAACTAGTCAAAGATGTCATGGAAAATGCCGTGGCATTACACGTACCCCTTGTCACAGATAGTAGTTGGGGCAAGACGTGGTATGATGCCAAATAAGAAGGTGGAAAAATGCCAGAATTACCAGAAGTTGAAACAGTCAGAAAAGGGTTGTTACAACTTGTTTTAAATAAAGAAATTGCAACTGTAACTGTTTTTTGGCCCAAAATTATCGCAGCGCCAGAAGTTGAGATTTTTAAAAGCGAATTAGTCGGACAAAAAATTGAAACGATTGGGCGTAGAGGGAAATATTTAATTTTTGAACTTTCCGATTATGAGTTGATCTCCCACTTGCGAATGGAGGGGAAATACGAGTTCTTTTCATCAGACACAAAAGCAGTCGTGACAAAACATACCCATGTTATTTTTCACTTTACCGATGGTAGTCAATTGCAATATCGGGATGTGCGTAAATTTGGTCGAATGGCACTTGTTTTAAAAGGTGAGGCCCAAAATTTTAAAGGGATTGCGCAGTTAGGTCCTGAACCAACCCCGGAAACGTTTAAGCTAGCCCAGTTTAAATCAGATTTGAAAAAAACTAAACGGGAGATTAAACCGGCTTTATTGGATCAAAAAATGGTGACAGGCTTAGGCAATATTTATGTTGATGAGGTGCTGTGGTTAGCAAAAATTCATCCCATGCAGCCTTGTGATAGCTTAAATGATGCCCAGATTAAACGTCTGCGCCTTTGTATTATTGATGTTTTAAACAGAGCAGTGGCAGCTGGTGGAACGACTGTACGCACATATTTAAACGCATTAGGAAAAGCGGGAAGCTTCCAATTGTCTTTAAACGTTTATGGTAAAACGGGCCAGCCGTGTCCACGGTGCCAAACTCCGATTGAAAAAATTAAAGTGGCGCAAAGAGGAACGCATCTATGTCCCCACTGTCAAAAACTAATCTTGAGGTGATGAAGATGAGTTTTGTTTTAGGCATTACTGGTGGCATTGCCAGTGGCAAAAGTACAGTTGTGAATATCTTTAAAGAAAAGGGCTTTCCCGTGGTCGACGGGGATGTCGTAGCGAGAAAGATTGTTGCCCCTGGGCAACCTGCACTGGCAGAAATCGCAGCTACTTTTGGTTTAGAGATGATACAAGCTGACGGAAAACTAAATCGCAAAAAATTAGGGGCGCTCATCTTTCAAGATGACAAGAAACGACAACAACTTGATAAATTAATGAATCCTTATTTGCGGCAGCAAATTAAAGCTGAGATTGTAGCTGGTAAAAAGATAAGTCCATTAGTCGTGGCAGATATCCCTTTGATGTATGAAGGTCATTACGATCATTACATGGATGAAGTTGCCGTAGTTTATGTGGACTTTTTAGAGCAAAAAAAAAGATTGATGGCCCGCGATTTGATTGATGAAAAAACAGCAGAAGTTAAGATAAAAAGCCAAATGCCGCTAATCGAAAAAAAGAAATTAGCCGATACCGTTTTTGATAATACCGGCAGTAAAGCAAAAACAGTTCAGCAAGTATTAAATTGGTTAGCTGTTCATTTCAAAAATGAATCATGAGTTTTTATAATGAATAAGTCTGAAAGCTTTGGGATAAATAATCCTGAAGCTTTTTTGCTAGCAAAAGTAAGATTGCCACAAAAAATAGATCAGTTTACAAAGATGAGCCCATAAAGCTTTTTTTATCACACATTCTATGCACCAACGTTTTTTAATAAATTGTCAGGCGTTAATTTGGCACTGAAATGTGATAGTTTTTTAAATTATTCATTCAAAAGCAGACAAACACAGTCTTTTCTTAGGTACAAGACAATACAACACAATTTTTTTCTGTTATAATATAAGCAAAATTCCTAGAAATTAAATGAGGTGAGAAGATGCGTTGTCCCAAATGTCACCATAATAGTTCCCGAGTTGTTGATAGTCGTCAAACCGATGATGGGCGTACGATTCGAAGAAGAAGAGAATGTGAAAACTGCGGCTTTCGTTTTACGACCTTTGAAAAAATAGAAGCAGCACCTTTATTGGTTATTAAGAAAAATGGTGAACGAGAAGAATTCAACCGTGAAAAAATTTTACGTGGGTTAATCCGTTCGGCAGAAAAACGGCCTGTTGCAATGGAGCAAATGGAGCAAATCGTGGATCATGTGGAAAATCGTGTCCGCTCTTTAGGTGAAAATGAAGTATCGACGACTTTAATTGGTGAATATGTGATGGAGGATTTAGTGGATGTGGATGAAATCGCCTATATTCGCTTTGCCAGTGTTTATCGTCAGTTCAAAGATATGTCGGTTTTCTTAAAAGAATTACAAGATATTGTCGCCAAAGCAAATGGCAAGGACACAACAGAATAAAATTGGAGGCTGCATTTTTTTGGAATATGCCTATGAAGCCAACTTACAACCAAAAGCAATTTATGAAGTAAAAAAAAGTTTGCCCTTAACTCGTGACGCAGAGAAGTCTTTAGTTAATTTGTATCAGCCGATTATTGGGGCCGATGCGCTAGCTTTATATTTTTGCTTATTACAAGATTTTGAAGATACACAAGAAAATTATACCCATTTGGATTTGCTCAATGCCTTAGATATGGGATTATCAGCACTCAAGGCAGCCAAAAAACGCCTAGAAGGTATCGGATTGTTAAAAACTTACTACAGGGAACAACCCGAAGTTCGTTTTTTATATGTCTTAATGGAGCCGTTAGCTCCTCAAGACTTTTTGGCAGATGAATTAATGTCTTTTTTACTTGTAGTAAAAGTAGGACAAAATAAGTTTCGACAATTAAATCGACGCTTTAAGCCGGAAAGTGTCAATACGGCTGGTTATCAAGATGTAACGACAAAGTTTGGTTCGGTATATAGTTTTTCTCAAAATGAATACCAAGCCAATCAACCAGTTATTGAAGCGGCCGTAAAAAAGGCACCGCAGGATGTGGCGCAGTTACCGCTAGCTGAAAATCAATTGAACTGGACTTTATTACGAGATTTAGCTACCAAAAAATTTATTAATCCAACCCAAATAACCGACACCTTAAAAGATAGTCTTACGCTATATCATGAGATGTTTGGTTACGATGAACTGCAATTGACAAATTTAATGGCTGAAGCTGTATCTTTAACCGATGGCACAATTGATGTACGAAAATTAAAAAACGTCGTTTATAAACAAAGTCAAGATCTTTTACCGGAAAAAAAAGCAGTTGTCTTAAATTACAACAGCGACACACAACTTCGCCGCAAAAATACGCTATTGGCTCAAGGCTTTACTGAAGCTGATTGGTATCGGATTTTAGACAGCGAGGCCTTAGCACCGATGGAATACTTGGTGAAATTAAAAGCTGCTAAAGGTGGCTATGTGACTAAAAATGAAGAGTGGCTTTTAACCGATTTGGTACAAAAGTCACCATTGCCAACGTCAGTTATTAATATTTTATTGAATTACTTGTTAGTCACACAAAATAAAGCCCAATTGCCGCAAGCTTTAACCAATCAAATTGCTAATGATTGGTCGCAAAATAAAATTAATACACCAGAAGCGGCCATTAAGTATGTGCAAACGACGGTAAAAGAAAAACAAGTTGCCAAAGAACAACGGCAAAAAAATGGTGGGAGAATACAAAATATTGTCAAAAAAGAAGACGTCCCCGATTGGTCAAAAAATCAGTCGACGAGTGATCCAAGTCGTAAAGCTGAAATTGACAAGATGATGCGGGAATATTTCAATGATGAAGAAGGTGAAAAATAATGGAAGATGTCGGCAAAGGTGTCAACGAACTATTTGAACGGCGGAATTTTCAGCAAAAGTATGATGAAATGATGCAAGAAGTTTTGGCCGATACAACTGTTAAAAAGTTTTTGGCTGAAAATAAAGATAAGTTAACACAAGCAGATGTGAAAAAAAGCTATCCAAAATTGTATGAGTTTGTCCAAGAAAAACGCAAATTCACATTAAATGATCCCACCATGATGGCCCCAGGTTATGAGCCGCGCTTGGTTTTGAACTTTCATTATATTGACGTCGCCTATGTCCCCACTGAAGACTTATTGGAGCGCCGTAAACAAGAGGAGATTAAAAATCGGGTCAGTACGATTGATATCCCAAAAGATATTCGTAATGCGAATATGAAAAATTTCGACAAAACAGATGCCCGCGAGGAAGCTCTGTTTGAAACGATGAAGTTTGTTAAAAACTATACAGAAAATGCGCAGGCTTTCCATAAGGGACTGTATTTAGCTGGCGATTTTGGTGTGGGCAAGACATATTTATTAGGTGCGATGGCAAATGAGTTGGCAAAACGCGGCTATACTTCAATGATGGTGCATATGCCAACCTTTACTTCGATGATGAAAAGTTCTGTAGCCGATAATACGGTCGCAGAAAAACTGGAAAATGTGAAAAAGCCTAAAATTTTAATTTTGGACGATGTCGGGGCAGATGCGTTAACAGCTTGGACGAGAGACGAAATTTTCGGTGTTATCTTGCAATATCGCATGCAAGAACAATTGCCGACTTTCTTCACTTCTAATTTCACAATGGATGGTTTGGAGAATCATTTGCGCCTAACCAAGACCGCAGATGAACCATTAAAAGCCAAACGGATTATGGAACGTATTCGTTATTTAGCAAAAGAGATTATCATGTCAGGACCTAATCGCCGTAATGAATAAAATGAATTGACACGAATTTTCTTTTGCAGAAATTTTGTGTCAATTTTTTCGAAATAAAAATCAATGATGCGCAAATTTTTTTAAAGGAGAACACAACATGAATGAACAAGAACTGTCACAACGCCTGACAGTCGTGGGCAATGCAGTCCCTAAAGGCGCACGCTTAGCTGATATTGGCTCAGATCATGCTTATCTGCCAGTTGCATTAATGCTAGCAGGAAAGATTTCTTATGCCGTGTGTGGAGAGGTAGTAAAAGGTCCTTTTCATTCGGCACAAAAACAAGTCGCCAAAAGTGGTCTAAACAATCAAATTGTTGTACGTTTAGCCGATGGTTTAGCGGCTATTGAAGCAGGTGATGAAATTGACACCATTACCATTGCGGGTATGGGGGGAACTTTAATTGCCAGTATTTTAGAAGATGGGAAAACAAATGGGCAATTAAGCGGAAAAGAACGGCTTGTTTTACAACCAAATGTGGGGGAACAAAACGTACGGCGTTGGCTACAAAAAGAAGGCTATGAGATTTTAACAGAAAGTATTTTAGCTGAAAATGATAAGATTTATGAAGTTATTGTTGCCAAAAAGACAGCTGTTAAAAAAGAACTATCCCCAATTGAAATTTTCTTTGGACCGCATTTATTAGCTGAAAAAAATAGTGTCTTTTTAAAAAAATGGCAACAAGAACAACAAGCTTTAGAAAAAGTGTTAGGGCAACTGCAAAAAGCGAAAGTAGTACCAGAAAAAAAAGTTAACGAAATTAAACAAGAATTGGCATGGATCAAGGAGGCGTTGACATGTTAGCAAAAGACTTTATTAAACGTTTTGAAGCGTATTGTCCCTTATGGCTAGCAGAAAAAGGCGATCCAGTAGGTCTACATATTGGAACCCTTGATAAGCCAATTAAGAAAGTGATGATGACACTAGATGTGCGACCAGAAGTCGTACAAGAAGCAATTGAAAAAGATATTGATTTAATCATTGCGAAACATCCCCCGATTTTTCGACCGATTGAGCGTTTAACTGCAACAAATCCTCAGACTAAAATGTATCTGGAGCTAGTGAAACACGATATTGCAGTTTATGCAGCCCATACGAATATGGACATTATCCCCGATGGACTAAATGACTGGTTTTGTGAAATGTTGCAAATAGAAGTTGCTGACTTTATGACAGAAACCCATCAAGTAAAGTTTAAAAAATTAATTGTTTACGTTCCAATTGAAGCCGCTGCAAAAATGCGGCAAGCTTTAGGTGAAGCTGGTGCAGGTGAACAGGGCAATTATCAGTTTACCAGTTTTCAATCAGTAGGTATGGGACGCTTTATTCCAACTGCGGGTGCTAAACCTGCCATTGGTAATATTGGTGAAAAAGAAAGTGTGCAAGAAGCAAAAATAGAAGTTTTGTTGCCAGAAACAATTGAGGGACAAGTTTTAAAAGCAATGTATGAAACACACCCTTATGAAGAACCGGCTTTTGATCTAATTAGCTTAGATAATGAGCCAATAAAATACGGGATCGGTCGCGTTGGCAAGCTAGCACAACCCATGGCACTTGAAGACTTCACCCAAAAAGTGAAGGAAGTTTTTGAATTAGATGGTTTGCGGTTAGTTGAACCTGTTTTTCAGCCCAAAAAAATGATACAAAAAATTGCCATCTGTGGTGGCTCTGGCGGTAATTTTTATCCGGACGCAATAAAAAAGGGCGCCGATGTTTATATTACAGGAGACGTGTATTACCATACCGCTCACGATATGCAGGCAAATGGATTGACGGTAATTGATCCAGGGCATAACATAGAGCGTGTCTGCATTCCCCGCTTTATTGAAAAAATGAATCAATGGAAAAAAGAAGAAAATTGGGAAGTAGAATTTATTCCTTCAACAACCAATACGAATCCATTTCAATACCTTTAAAAATTAAACTGTGTTTTTTAAACACTTGGGAGGAACTATGATGTACGAAAATTTATTACCCCGCTTTTTACGCTATGTTAAAACACAAACACGCTCTGATGCTACGAGTAAAACAACACCCTCTACGCAAACGCAAGTGGCTTTTGCCCATGAATTAAAAAAAGAATTAGAAGAATTAGGCTTACAAAATGTACTTTATAATGAAAATAATGGCTATGTCATCGCGACGTTGCCAAGTAACAGCGATAAACCAGTCAAAACAATTGGTTTTATTGCTCACATGGATACTGCGGACTTTAACGCTGAAAATGTAAACCCGCAAATTATTGAAAATTATGATGGACAATCGACAATCAATTTAGATCCAGCAGGGAAATATACCTTAAATACGAATGATTTTCCAAATTTAAAAAATTATGCTGGCCAAACGCTCATTACAACCGACGGGACAACGCTATTGGGTGCAGATGATAAAGCAGGGATTGCTGAAATAATGACGGCTTTAGAAATTTTAATTAAAAACCCTGAAATTAAACATGGTACAATCAAAGTCGGCTTTGGTCCAGATGAAGAAATTGGCGTTGGCGCTGATAAATTTGACGTTGCCCAATTTGGGGCTGATTTTGCTTATACGATGGACGGTGGTCCTGTCGGTGAATTGCAATATGAAACATTTAATGCCGCCGCCGCAGAAATTACAATTCATGGTAAAAATGTTCATCCAGGGACTGCTAAAGATACAATGATTAATGCATTACGTTTAGCCATTGCATTCAATAATCAGCTACCACAAACTGAAATTCCAGAAAAAACGGCAGGCTACGAAGGCTTCTTCCACTTGATGGCCATTAACGGCAATGAAGAAGAAGCAAAAATGAGCTACATTATCCGTGACCACGATCATGAAAAATTCGAAGCCAGAAAAGCATTGATTACAGAAATTGCAGACAAAATGAATGGGCAATTTGATGAAAAGCGCATTGATGTGAATATGTACGATCAATATTACAATATGAAAGAAATAATTGAAAAAGACATGAGCATTGTAGAAATTGCCAAAGAAGCAATGTTGGCTTTAGAAATTAAACCGATTATCGAACCTGTGCGTGGTGGGACCGATGGCTCTAAAATTTCACAATTAGGCACACCAACGCCAAATATCTTTGCCGGTGGGGAAAATATGCATGGTCGTTTTGAATTTGTATCCCTTCAAGCAATGGAAAAAGCGACAGATGTTATTGTGAAAATCGCTGAATTAAATGCTGAAAATGCATAATTTATTCAAAACTTTCTAGTATACTTGTTATAATGAAGCGAGAGGCCTACGCTTGGCGTAAGTAATCTCGCTTTTCTTTTTTTAAAATAATTTGTAAATAAAGGAGTTTTGTTCTTGTTTAACGAAAACCCGTTATGGTTTTATCTAATCTTAGTGAACGTATATGTTTTCTTTTTAATGTATTACGACAAGCGGCAAGCAGTAAAAGGCGGTCAGCGAATTTCTGAAAAAAACCTCTTATTTATGGGCATGGTCGGTGGTGGCTTAGGTGGTTTACTTGCTCAGAAAATATTTCACCATAAAACCCGTAAGAAGAAATTTTATCTTTGCTTTTTAATCGGAATTGCCGTGTGTTTATTGCTTATTGTTTATTATCACTAGTAGTTTAAAGGAGTTTTTATGAAAATTAATTCAAAAACGAAATTACTCTTGAATATTGTACTACTGGTTGTAATTTTAGGGGTAATGTTTTATTTGTTGCAAAATTCCTTTGGTGAAATTTTGGCAGAGTTAAAAAGTACGACTGTTTATGCTTTAATCACCGTTTTTGCCTGTGGAACACTCTACTTGATTGCCGAAGGTATCAATATTAAAACCTTAGCCGAACCCTTTACTTCTGATTTTACCCGGCGCGATGGTTTTTTTGCTGTTTGTTATTATACTTTTTATCGTGTGGTTACCTTTGGGGCTGGGACTCTCATTTCAGAGGTGAATTATTATCGGCGCAAAGGATTGAAAGTTTCTGATGGAGTAGGCGTGACTGCTCTTCATATGGTGATGTATAAACTGGCATTACTGGTCTATGCCCTCATTGGCTTACTGATTCAATTTTCTTTGTTTTATGATAAAGCACCAAATATGATCCCGTTAATTTTAGCGGGTATGATTGTAACTTTTTTGATTATTGCAGCTCTCTTGCTTCTTTCTTTGAGCTTGAAATTGCAAGTTCTTTTTGTCAAGATAACCAATAAATTATTCAAATCACAAAAACTGCGGGAAATGGTGGATCAGGCGAATTTGCAAATATATTCGTTGCGTTTGGCAGTGAATGGTATCTTACAAGAACGTCCGCGAATTTTTAAAATCTTTTTGCTAAACTTATTGAAAATGGCAATCTGGTATGTGCTACCTTATTTTCTGTTGGTGGAGAATCATCCGTCGCTAGACTTTTTACTGACCTTTTCCCTGATTAGTTTTACCGTTATTTTGGCTGGGGTGATTCCAACACCTGCGGGAATTGGTTCTTTTGAGTTTGTGTATTTATTGTTGTTTAAACCACTGGTTGGTACAGTCGATGCCGTATCTTCTATGTTGCTGTATCGCTTTGCTACCTATATTTGGCCTTTTGCCTTGGGTTTTGTTTATGTTTTATGGGATAAACGCAAAGCAATTAAAGGCGAATTGAAAGAATTAAATCAAAGTAGTGAAAAGACAAACTAGAAGCTCATTTCTGGTTTGTTTTTTTGTTTCTAAATTTAAAATTAGAATATCATGATAATAATAATCTTCCTTAATTGTAAGCTGCGTTAGACGTTTTTCATTCCATTATTAAAGTAAAAAATACAATAAAAGCGATAATATCAGTGGATAACGAACGTATTTTTCAGTCAACTTTAACAAGATTTTTTTATGTTTTTAACGATAAAGATGAGTTTTATATATTATATAAATAAGAAAATGATAAGAATATGATTATACCAAGGCGTTTGCCGGAATAAATAACAGCGCTTTCTAAATTATCTTGTTAGTGCAGGATTTTACAACTTTTTGAAGAAAAAAATTAAGGTTGGTACAATAAAGTTGTAAGAATATGATGAAGATAATGAGGAGGGGCGAATATGACGAAACGGAAAAAAATTCTAATAGTTGTAGTTGTTGTTGCGATGTTGCTGCCCCTTTTAGAAGGTCTGTTTTCGATTTCTTCCCTTTGGCGAACATCTGCGAATGAACCAGCGCCGACGGAATTAATCAATACCGACTTTTTAAAAGTCAGCTATACTTCGCAAAACGATACAGAAAAAGGCACGACCAGTTGGTTAATTAATTATGATTATGACATGTCAAAAAGCACAACAAATGATGTGAATGGTACCTATGAGAAAGGGAAACTCAAGCTTAAATTAACAAATGGTGAAAGCGTTTCAGCAGCAGATCCCAATCTGCAATTACCAGAAACCCAGTTTCAAGCTGGTAGTGTTGAAAAAGGCAGCTGGATCGAAGCGAAATCTTTTACCGATAACGGGAAAGGCAGTTTTAAATATACGACAGCAATTGGATCTGAACCAACATTAGCATTGCAATTTGATGGTGAAAATCCAGTCGTAATTGATTCAATTAGTACGGTGGCTACTTCTGAGACAAGCGAAGAAGAAACAGTACCATCGTCTACAGAAGAGTTTGAAGTAGTAGAAAATATTTTAGTTGGCAAATCAGCTGAAACTTTCACGTTAAAAGGTCCAGCAGTTGAAAATCCAGCCGAAAAAACGCAAACCGAAACAAAGAAAGCAAATACGACAAAACAAGCTACGCAATCACGAAATACCAGAGCAGGATCTACAGTCGGGAAAGATTTGATTATTTCACAAGATGCTATTGTGGAGAAGGTCCATGTAATATCAAAAGCAAAACAAAGTGGGAAGTCAGACTACCAACCAACTATCAAACACAAAAAAAATCTAACTGCAGCACATACAGAAGACTACAATTCTGCAGCAGCGGCGTTAAGTGAAAATACCTATAAACTTTTCACCGATGGAGCAGCAGGGACCGCTATCGTTTATAATAAATCAACTAATGGGACCAACCCCTATTATACAGCAATGAAGAATTCGAAAGAATCAAACAAAACTGCTACAATGCAATTTGAAAACAGTACTGGTAAAATGGAAAATGAGGAAATCACATTAATTTATGACCACGTAGGAGGCTATATCGGCGCTGATGGGCTAACATCAAAAAAAGTCGGAGCTGTTATTCATCTAACAAATATTGTAATTGGCCCTAGTGCTACGTGGAATTCATCTGATGTGAAACCTTGGATGGAGTTTTCCCATAATCTATTTTCAGGAGTAATTTATGGAAATATCCATAAATTTGATATTGAATTTAATTTTTTTGATGCTGAAAAACATCCCAATGCCAGTGATACAAATATGCCAAATGATTTTATCGACTTTTCGGAAGGTTCGGACGCTACGATGACTTTTGCATCTTTAAACGGTTATGGTAATATAGATCTTCATTTCGGTGTAACAGCAAAAAATGCGCACGAATTTGCCGGTCGAATTGACGGTGGTCAAGCCGGGAACTTTGGAAGTACGTTAAATCCTCATAGTGGATCATGTAACTATGATAAAAATAGTTATTATAGTAATGGCTCCAATTCCTTTACAGATTATCTTGGTGGTGCAACCTTTGCAACGGCTGCTGTAACATTTCCGATGGAAGGTACAGCCCACAAATATAAATTTGGCTCAACTCAAGGGCGTGCTTGGAACACCTTTGCAAGTTCTAGTTTGGCTCAAGTTAATCAGAATCCACCAACCAAAACGGTGCAACCGCTAAAACAGTATCAGAAAGGTAATAATTGGAATAGTCCAACAGGTGGTGTGTCTGGATTTGAACAACGCTATTACAATGATTTAGATCGTTACAATGACGGCAACGATCCCTGGTCATTACCAGAAAAATATCGTGTCAAAGGTCACGATGCAGATAAGGAAAGTGAACTAAGTGAAGGCGTTCCTACTAAGGCTTCCCGTTATGTAGAAACTGGTCAGGATCACTACTATTTTATTAACCAAGAAACAATTGATGTTAGTTCAAAATCATTAATCGTACCTAAGCAATATATAATTGAAGATACGTTGCCAAAAGGAGTGGAACTTTCTGATAGTAATTGGAAAGATAGCCTAACACTTTATAATATTAACGGAACAACGAAATTTGAAACGAAAGAAATTATAAATTGGAATCCTGTTTATACTGAGGTGAAAAAACTTTTTGAAGATGATTCAAACTATGACAGAAGTACTGGTAAATTAACATTGATTTTGACGGAAGCGGCTTCTCGAGCAATTAACGAACAATCTGGTGAAGATGGTTTTTATGGGAAAGACTTTAGCCTACGTTTGAAAGTTAAAGTAACCAATACCGTAGATGATAAAATTGACGATTTAATGGAAAATAAAGCGAAAGTGACCTTTGTCTATGGAGATGGCAAGGGCCAAAAACCAGCCTTTGAAACAAACCTGGTCCACACCAAAGTCCGCGATAATAAAACTGCGATTGAATTTGAAAAAATAGACGGTCAAGGTAATTTATTATCTGGTGTTGAATTTACTTTGTATGAAAGCAATGGGAGAACTGTTATAACTTCTGCAACATCATCTGTCGATGGAAAAGTTAAATTTGATAAACTGGTTGCTCCGGGTAACTATGTCATTAAAGAAACTAAAACTCTTGAGGGGTATAAGCCAATTGGCAATTTGAAGGTGACTGTTGATCAGAACTTAAATGTAACTATAAAAAACAGTGCCGATAAGCCGATAACGGATAATAAAGTTCAAAATCACTTATATCCATTCCGACTAGAGCTACTAAAAACAGATGGATTTGGTAGCAAATTAGACGGTGTAACCTTTACATTAACAAAAGACGATAAGAAGTATACTACTAAATCAAAAGATGGCGGGAAAATCACATTTACTGAAGATTTGGAACCAGGGACTTACACGTTAACTGAAACAGAAACGATTGATGGATACAGTCGCGTTGCTAATACTTGGGAAATTGCAATCTCCGCTAAAGATAAGTCCGCCACTATCAATGGTGAAAAATTAACGGTAACTTACAATAAAGACCAAGAACGCTGGCTAATAACACCAAATGATAAAATTGGTAAGATTGAAAATAAAATTAAAGCCTTTGAGTTGTCTATATTAAAAATTGATGAAGTCACAAAAAATCCATTATCAAATGCCACATTTGAATTGTTTGCTAAAGAAGACAACGAATTTAAAACACCATTAGCAGAAGCTACAACTGATGGTTCTGGAAAATCAGTTTTCAAGAAAAAAGACAATGTTTATGAATTAGCAGCAGGAAAAACGTATCTTGTTAAAGAAAAAACTGCTCCAGATGGTTATCTCTTATTGGAACATCCATTTGAAGTTGAAATTAGTGAAAAAGGTGTTGTAACAATTACCTATAATGGAAAAGCTATCGCTAAAGAAGACTTTAAATATGAGCTTACAAAAGGAGATACAAATAATAACACAATTGAATTGAAAGCAAAGAATACCCCAGAAGGTAGCTTGCCAACAACTGGTGGTCAAGGTATTAAGAAATTTATGACACTCTCGCTAGTAGTTCTGGCAATTGTCGGAGGATTAGGCGCCTTTTATGTTTATCGTAATAAGAAAGGAGGCGCTTAAAATGAAAAAGATTATGACAAGCTTACTAGCACTGTTACTGCTATTACCTTTAGTGTTTACTTTTACTAGTAATGGCGAAACCATCGCAGAGGCCGCCGATAATCCTGAAGAAGTGACAATTTATTTGCACAAACGAATTTTCCGTGATCTTCGTTGGAAAAATAGTAAAGAGCTGGAAGATTGGGAGTATCAAAATGATGGTCTGCAAATTGTGGGTGAACAATTAACAGAGCAAGATAATACGTTACTAGAAAATTCACTACCGCTAAATGGTGCGATGTTTGATATTTACGATGCAACCCCTTGGTATAAAGATGTCAAAGAAAAAGGGCAACTGCCAAATGGAGTCAAAGTTTCTTCCCAAAAAGATTTTGTTGACTACATCGCAACTTTAGCCCGAAAAGAAGCAATTAAAATGGCGGAGGAGTCAAAATTAACTAAAGTAAACGCGCAAGCGATTGTTTCACAAAAAACGGAAATGCCAGATGGTCGGACGTTAGAAGGGATTGCAACATTCCCTAAATTACCAGTTAAAAGTGGTGATGAAGAGACAGCCTATTTGATTCTTGAAACAGGTCTGACAGAGAAAAAAGATTTAAACGTGGATATCGAAAAATTAGGCCGACCACTTTTAATCACCTTGCCAATTTATGTCAATGACGAAAGTCTAACGCAAATTCATCTTTATCCTAAAAATGTGGGCTATGTCCGTGATCCGTACTTCTTTAAATTTGGGCAACAAGCAAGCGGTGAAGACCTAGGACCAATTGCCGGCGCAAAATTTGCAATATATCGTGAAGAGGATGGTAAGAAACTTTATCTGGACATGAGCGATGTTAATGACTTGAAGAACAAATGGGTGGAATCAGAAGATCCGCTTCATGACGATCGTGTTAATATTTTTGAGTCTGATAAAGATGGGTTGGTAAACACAGGCGCACGCTTTTTACCATCGGGAACTTTCTACTTTGAGGAATTGGAGAGTGCTGAAGGGTTTGTAATCGGCAATAAAGAAAAACGAATCAAAATTGAAGTTCCAGAATCTTGGTACGATGAAGATGGTAATTACTTGCCAGTATTAATTGATGGACAACCAATGTTGGAAAATCCAGACGGTGAAGTTCCAGCTAAAGCGATGGAAGAAAAAACGCCTCGTGTCTATAACACGCAAGAAGAACCACCAACTGAATCTAGTTCCACTACACCAAGTGAACCAGCATCAACACCAGCAGAACCAACGAGAACTCGTGGTCGACTACCACAAACACTTGGCGAGTTGGTTGACACCGTTGCAACAACAGCGCGACGGATGTTACCAAAAACCAACGAAGGCAAAGCAGCCTTCTCATTATTCGGCGTTATATTAGCCGGTGGTGCAGTATTCTTATGGAAAAAGAAAAACGATAAAGACGATAAATAGCATACTGCAAAAAGATCGGAGGAATTTTCCTCCGATTTTTTTTGACATTATCTTTATTTTTTTCGTTGTTAAAGTGAGGGGAAGTGATCGAGGTGTATTTAGTCGTGAGTCCAAATCAATTAGGTTATTTTAAAGCTGAGACAACGGCAAGACGTTTGAAAGTTTTTCTAAAAAAAACCAAAGATGAAAGACGCTTTTTAACGTATTTACGTTTTATTGATGTTTGTAGTAAATTGTTTGTTAAGATAGCGCCTTTACGTCTTGAACTATATCAAGCAGAAGTCATTGCGATTTATCAAAATAAACATTGGAACCACTTTATGATTGCTCATTTACATTATTTTCGAGCGCTTTTTTCAAATATTCAATGGTTTTATATGCTGCACAAATTACGGCAATTTCAGCGCCTGCTTCTCATTGCAAAAATAGGGGGAAAAGCCATTCCTCATTTAGCTGAAATGATTGTTCCAGCGGGCACAAGTTTAAATAAAAATGGCTTGCAAGTGGTCTATGATTCCAGTTAGAAAGATCGGTCATTTTGTTAGTATTTCATAAATAATTTGCTAAATTTGAGAGCATTATGTTTGACCATTGCTGACCAAAGGCGTATTATTATATTGTGAGTAAAGGAACAATACTACGACATTCGTGCCAAAAAGGTGAGATAGTAGTATGATAAAAGTAGTTGAGCTCACAGTAAATTAAGACTTTAGGAGGAATGGCAAATGAATATTGAAAAAATGACGACAACTTTACAAGAAGCTATCGCAGAAGCACAGCAAATTGCGGTAACACGTCATCATCAAGAAATCGACATTGCTCATTTATGGAAAATTTTCTTACAACCAAATCATTTTGGACGTAATTTTTATACGGATGCTGGTGTGGATGTTGCATCTTTTGAAAGAGAAGTCGATCAGGCAATTGATGAATATCCAAGTGTAGCTGGTGGGAATGTAGCTTATGGTCAAAGCATGAGCCAAAATTTATTTAATCTATTAAATAAAGCAGACCAATTACGGGAAAGTTTCGGAGACGAATTTTTAGCCACTGAAATCGTAATTTTAGCATTAATGAAATTAAAAAATTATCGTTTGACGAAATATTTGGTGAACCAAGGAATTACGGAAAAAGAATTGCGCCACAATATTGAAGTAATGCGCGGAGGAGAAAAAGTGACCTCAAAAAATCAAGAAGAACAATATAAAGCATTGGAAAAATACGGTGTCGATTTAGTGCAACAAGTTAAAGCTGGTAAGATGGATCCTATTATTGGACGGGATGAAGAAATTCGTGATGTCATTCGGATTTTATCACGAAAAACAAAAAATAATCCTGTTTTAATCGGGGAGCCTGGGGTTGGTAAAACGGCTATCGTAGAAGGACTAGCCCAACGGATTGTGCGCAAAGATGTTCCAGAAAATTTAAAGGATAAAACGATTTTTTCTCTTGATATGGGTTCATTAATTGCCGGCGCTAAATTCCGTGGCGAATTTGAAGAGCGACTAAAAGCGGTTTTAAAAGAAGTGAAAAAAGCAGATGGGCGCATTATTCTTTTTATTGATGAAATTCACAACATCGTGGGGGCTGGCAAGACCGAAGGCAGCATGGATGCCGGAAACTTATTAAAGCCGATGCTTGCCCGTGGTGAATTGCATATGATTGGTGCTACAACATTAGATGAATATCGGCAATATATGGAAAAAGATAAGGCGCTAGAACGCCGGTTCCAAAAAGTTTTAGTCGCAGAACCAACAGTGGAAGATACAATCTCGATTTTACGGGGACTAAAAGAAAGATTTGAAATTCACCATAGCGTTAATATTCACGATAATGCTTTAGTTGCTGCTGCGACGCTTTCTGATCGTTATATTACCGATCGATTTTTACCAGATAAAGCGATTGACTTAGTCGATGAAGCAAGTGCGACAATTCGGGTGGAAATGAATTCTATGCCGACAGAATTAGACCAAGTAACCAGACGTTTAATGCAACTTGAAATTGAAGAAGCAGCGTTGAAAAAAGAAAGCGATGACGCATCGAAAAAACGTTTAGAAATTTTGCAAGCAGAGTTGGCTGAACTTAGAGAAGAAGCAAACGCCATGAAGATGCAATGGGAAACTGAAAAAGAAGAAGTGAACCAGATTACCAATAAACGTTCTGAAATCGATAAGGCTAAGCATGAATTAGAAGATGCTGAAAATAATTATGACTTAGAACGTGCAGCCGTGCTCCGTCATGGAACCATTCCTCAATTAGAAAAGGAATTGGAAACACTAGAGGAAAAAGGGACCGACGATCATGTGCGCTTAGTGCAAGAATCGGTTACAGAAGAAGAAATTGCTGCTGTTGTCGGTCGTATGACCGGAATTCCCGTAACGAAATTAGTTGAAGGAGAACGGGAAAAACTAATGAAGCTAAACGAAACACTGCATAAACGGGTCATTGGTCAAGATGAGGCCGTCAATGCGGTAAGTGATGCGGTAATTCGTTCTCGTGCGGGTTTACAAGATCCCAATCGTCCATTAGGTTCTTTCTTGTTTTTAGGACCAACCGGCGTTGGTAAAACAGAATTAGCAAAAGCGTTAGCTGAAAATTTGTTTGATTCAGAAGACCATATGGTGCGAATTGACATGAGTGAATACATGGAAAAGCATGCGGTCTCACGTTTGGTTGGTGCACCTCCAGGCTATGTCGGCTATGAAGAAGGTGGCCAATTAACAGAAGCTGTTCGTCGCAATCCCTATACCATTGTTCTTTTAGATGAAATAGAAAAAGCACATCCGGATGTCTTTAATATTTTATTACAAGTTTTAGACGATGGTCGCTTGACGGATTCAAAAGGACGGGTAGTAGACTTTAAAAATACAGTCATGATTATGACAAGTAACATCGGTTCACAGTTTTTATTAGAAGGTGTGACAGAAGAAGGCACGATTAAAGAAGATGTGAAAGAGCAAGTCATGAATTTATTACGGGGCCACTTCAAACCAGAATTCTTAAATCGGATTGACGATACAATCTTATTTACACCACTAAGCCTTGAAGACGTAAAAGGAATTGTCGATAAAATAATTGCACAATTGTCCAAGCGCTTAGAAGATCAAGAAATCGTCCTAGAAATTAATGAAGCTGCCAAAGTTTGGATTGCTGAAAATGCATATGAACCAGCATATGGTGCGCGGCCTTTGCGACGCTTTATTACCCGTGAGGTGGAAACGCCACTGGCTAAAGAAATTGTGTCTGGTCGTGTTTTGCCAAAGACCAAAGTTACTATCAGTCTTTTAAATGACCAATTGGTTTTTCAAAATGAAGCAATGGCAGAAAAATAAGAAAAAAGATAAATTGTGTTAAATGGAAAGTGTCATTTACAAAAAGGGAACCAGACTGTGATGTCTGGTTTTTTTTCTTTTGCAGGTGACGAATTACTAGGTGAAAAATCCATTCTCCACTATAATTAGAAAAAAGAGGATAAAAGGAGATAGTCAAATGGAAATAAAAACGCAGATTGTACCAGAAGTGTTGTTGTTAGAAAAAGAACAAGAAATCGATGCGGAGGATTTTGGTACAGCATTGGCAGATGCCTATGAAGAAATGGCGACAGCCCTTCTTAGTGCGGGTGTGGCAGTCAAAGGAGAACCTTTCGTTCATTATTTAGCAGTCGAAAGTAAAGGTGAAATTCACACTGACCCTTTAAAAGTCGGATTTTGTTTGCCAATTGAAAAAGAATTTTCTGTTGCATCACCTTTAAAAATCAGAAAACGGCCAGCTTTTAATGCTGCCGTAGCCAGCTTTTTAGAAGATGATAACGATAGTGAACTAATTTATCGCTTGCTTTTAGAAGAAATAGAAAAAGAAAAAGGCACATTTACCTATGAAAGCTATGAGTATTATGAAGAAGTTGCAGGAAAAGCAGAAACCATTATTCAATTACCCTATCTGTAAAATCGATAAGAGTAAAAGTTGCCCAGTGTAAAATGCATCTGTAATTTGCAAATGGACCTGTGATAAGCTGATAAGCCTATCACAGGTCCATTATTACAAATTAAAAGGGTTTCATAAGTAGCGGCTTGCGTTTATTTTTTTAGCGTAAATAAGTACCACGCATTTTTGTTTAGAAATAATCACTAAAGTAAGCTTCCATGTCGGGGATAATTTGTTCTAATAAATGAATTGTTTTCTTGCTAGCGGCTTGTAGACGTTCAATGCGGTATAAGTAAGAAGCGCGGCGATAATTCATTAAAAGACAACTTAAAGTTTGAATATCAATTGTGACACTTGGGCCTATAGCAACACCTTTTTGAATTACAACTTCATCATCTTTGCCCATAACAGAAAAAGTATCATTGTTCCAATCCGCAATGGGATCGGTCACGACAAAGTGAAAAGCTCCGTCAAAAGATTCAAAAGGAAATCTTTTTAAAAACTCTGCAACATCCACAATTCTAGCCATGTAATAAGGTTCGATTGTTTCCGTAATCTGACTATCTTCTAGTAAAAAGGCCAATGGTTCGTTTTTATAAATATCTCCTTTTACCCAATAAACCATCGAAAAATGCGCAGAAATAAAATTCCATAAGCCGTTGCGAGCTTCTTGATTTAAATAAAACATCTCTTTAACATGAAAAATTTCTTCGGCGACCCAATAAAATAAAACGCCCGTTGGTTTACCAGCGCCGTCATAATAAATTGCGGCAGTCCGTTCCTCTTCATTTTCATAACGCCAGTATTCTTCCCAATGAAAATGACTGCGTTTTAAAGCACCATGATTTTGCTTGGCAAAAGTATCGTAAACAGCAAAAACATCGGGATGATCTACATTTTGACGTTCTACCATCCCAGGGACATCTACTTGTTTGGGTAATTGGGTGTCACGAATTTTAAACGTCAATTTGTCTGACATAATTTCCCAACCTTTACGGCGATAGTAGGGGATGTTATAAGGATAAAGGTAAGAAATCCATTGCTTGTCTTCGCGCATTGTTTCCAGTGCTTTTTTCACTAAATCTTGCATTAGCCCGTGACCGGCATATTCTGGATAGGTGCCAACACCTGTGATGCCTCCCATTTTGTATGCAGCACCATGAATATTTACTTCACAAGGATAAATGGCAATTTGAGAGATCAACTGCTCTTTGTGAAACCAGCCGAATACTTTTGATAACTCTAAAATCGGCTTTTTTGATTTGATCATTTCTTTTTTACTATCAAAGCCGCTTTCTTCAATATCTGATTCTGTGATTTGAAAAACATAACTTAATAACTCGTTAAATTGATCAACATCTTTTTCTTCCACCGGTAGAATTTGTAATTCGTCGCGAAAGTGTTCCTCCATAATTTCAACTCCAATTTTTGTTCTTAGTTTTAGTATAACAAAGATTGGCAAATTTGTTGTTTTTGAGATGGGGAAAACTCTTTAAATATCTAAGTTTCGTTGGTATAATGAAAAGGCTGAAGTTAGCAGACCGCAGGGATTTTGTCGCGGTAATAAAGAAATGAGGGTATATATGAATCTAGCAGAAATGAAAAAAAGACAGGAAATGATTCGGAATTTCTCCATCATTGCCCATATTGACCACGGAAAATCCACGTTGGCAGACCGTATTTTAGAGCAAACCCATACGGTGACGAGTCGGGAAATGCAAGATCAATTGCTAGACTCAATGGATTTGGAAAGAGAACGTGGTATAACGATTAAATTAAATGCCGTTGAATTAAATTACACAGCAAAAGACGGTCAAACGTATATTTTCCACTTGATTGACACGCCCGGACACGTCGATTTTACTTACGAAGTTTCCCGCAGTTTAGCTGCTTGTGAAGGTGCTGTTTTAGTAGTCGATGCCGCACAAGGGATTGAAGCGCAAACTTTGGCCAATGTTTATTTGGCATTAGATAATGACTTGGAGATTTTACCGGTTATTAATAAAATCGATTTACCTGCTGCTGATCCAGAACGCGTGCGTCAAGAAATTGAAGATGTTATCGGTATTGATGCCAGTGAAGCAGTTTTGGCTTCAGCCAAAGCCGGCATTGGCATTGAAGAAATTTTAGAGCAAGTCGTTGAATATGTTCCTGCCCCAAGTGGCGATTTAAACGCACCATTAAAAGCGTTGATTTTTGACTCGATTTACGATTCATATCGTGGGGTCGTTTTAAATGTGCGGGTAATGGACGGTGTTGTTAAACCAGGAGATAAAATTCAATTAATGAGTAACGGTAAAACATTTGATGTAACAGAAGTCGGGGTCTTTTCACCAAAAGCGATTGCCCGAGATTATTTAATGGTAGGAGACGTAGGGTATATCACCGCAGCAATTAAGACCGTACAAGATACCCGGGTTGGTGATACGGTTACCTTAGCGAAAAATCCTGCCACTCAAGCTTTAGAAGGCTATCGTAAGATGAACCCAATGGTATTTTGTGGGTTGTATCCAATTGATACGTCACGTTACAACGATTTGCGGGAAGCGTTGGAAAAATTGCAATTAAATGATGCTGCCTTACAATTTGAACCCGAAACTTCACAAGCTTTAGGTTTTGGTTTCCGTTGCGGATTCTTGGGCTTATTACACATGGATGTTATCCAAGAACGTTTGGAAAGAGAATTCAATTTAGAGTTGATTACGACAGCGCCTTCTGTTATTTATCACGTCAATAAAACAGATGGCACTCAAGTTATTGTCGATAACCCGGCTGATTTTCCAGATCCTGTCTCCATTCAAAGTGTGGAAGAACCTTATGTGAAAGCCCAAATTATGGTACCAAATGATTATGTTGGTGCAGTGATGGAATTATCACAAAGAAAACGTGGTGATTTTGTCACGATGGATTATTTGGATGATTATCGGGTTAATGTCGTTTATGAAATTCCATTGTCTGAAATTGTCTTTGACTTTTTTGATAAGTTGAAATCCAGCACCAAAGGATATGCTTCATTAGATTATGAAATGTCTGGTTACCGCACAAGTAAGCTAGTGAAGATGGATATCTTATTGAACGCTGAAAAAGTCGATGCCCTAAGCTTCATTGTTCACCGTGACTTTGCCTTCGAACGTGGGAAAGCCATCGTTGAAAAACTGAAAAAATTAATTCCTCGTCAACAATTTGAAGTGCCAGTTCAGGCTGCAATCGGACAAAAAATTGTTGCGCGGTCAGATATTAAAGCACTCCGCAAAAACGTATTGGCCAAATGTTACGGCGGGGACGTCTCCCGAAAACGTAAATTATTGGAAAAACAAAAAGAAGGTAAAAAACGAATGAAACAAATTGGTTCTGTCGAAGTCCCACAAGAAGCCTTCATGGCTGTTTTGAAAATGGATGAGGATGAACCGAAGAAATAGCTTGGAATTTTTGAAAACAATCGAATTAGAAAGATTATTTTTGTGAAATTTCTGTTGGTACTTCGCCCAATTAAATTTGGGCGAAGTTTTTTTGGATAGATTTAAATGTTAGTAATTAAATCTTTCCGTTTTTAAAAGACAGAAGTGAGGAAATTTCAAATTTTTAGTTTTTTTATTTGGCGTGGGCGACTGCCTCTAAAAAAATTTCATTTATGAAATTTTGATCAGCTGACAGCAAAGGTGCATAGTAATATTCATTGTTAACAAGATTTTCAATCTTTTTTTTATCTGCGGTAAATTGTGTAAATATATTGATTAAAGAAACTAATTTCTCCTCAGTTGTGATTAATTGAGCGCCAAGTAAAACATGACTGGTCGTATCATAAATAATTTTAATTTTTAGTAAAAAATCTGTTTTTGGATAAATAGGTGAGTAATAGTTAAACGTTTTAGTTACTTCAGTTACAGCGATTCCTAGTAAAATGGATTCCTCGTAAGTTATACCACAGCTAGCTAAAAATAAATTGAAAATTTTAGTTGCAATGGTTCGCTGAGAAGGTTTACTGATCGTAATATTGTGTTTTGTTATATGAAACGCTGCAATTCGTGCAGTTCGATGAGCCATTGAAATCAAAGGAAGATAAGCGCGATCTATTTCTGGTCCAAAGGGAATTTTTACTAAATCTCCAATAGCATAAATATCGGGACAATTAGTTTGCATATGATCGTTAACTAGAATGGAGTTATCAGCATCAAGGTAAATTTCTTTTGGAATTATAGTGATATTGGGTCTTGGATTTAAAGCCAAGACGGCTGAGTCGGTAAGAAATGATTCCTCGCCGAAAGTTGTCACCTTAATTTTTTTTTGCATTCGTTGCGTGGATTTTAAAGTTTTGTTAAAAAGAAACTGAATATTTCCCGGCTTATACTTCATAAGTACATCGGTAATAGTAGTATCAAAATAACGGAATAAAGGACGACTCATTTGTTCTATTATCGTAATTTTTTTGTCTAAATGATGGGATAAACTACTTGCAAGTTCTAGGCCAATCAACCCTGAACCGATAATCGTAATATGCTTACTATTTTTCAATACACGATGAGCTTTTAATATTTCAGCTGGCATTTTGTAAGTTATTAAATCTGAAACAGAAGTATTTAAGATAGGCTCAGAAATTAAAAATTTTTCTGAACCCATGGCAAGGATTAAACGATCAAAGCTCAGCTTGTAGTTTTTGCTTTCGTTTTTAACTTCAATTGTCTTAGTAACGACGTTAATTTTTGTTACCTCTGTTTTTAGACGTAAGTCAATCCCCATATTCATTAATACTTCCGGTAGTACGATTCCTTTAAAGAGATTAGTATCTTCATGAAGAAGATTTTCGAAAAGGAAATTAAGATTACTCGGTACTGAGCCAAGGTATTCTCTTTTTTCCAGTAAAATGACTTCGATATTTTGATTTATTTTTTTTAAAGTTCTAGCAGCAGTAGTACCTGCATGGGATCCACCAATTATTACTACTTTCATGATAATCTCCTTTTAAAAGTATCAACGCGTTTTTTGATATTCAGTAAAATTCATATGTCTATTTAATTAGTAGTTGAGAGTAATCTACTCTATATTTTTTAAAACTTCACGTATTGGTTTTCCATAATCCGTTTGGATCTCCTCCATTAAATAGAAAAATCTAAAGTTATATTCCCATTTTGCGGTCTCGTCATCTGAAATAATAATGTCATATTTTTTATTTGGAGTAGCCGGTTCAACGTGGACATAGCTTTCTGTAATGTAGATTTTTTTTATTGAATTCGTATATAGTGACTCAATAAGTGGTGATTTGTTCAAATTGATACCAATTGTAATCGTAGAAAGATTTGAATTTAAAATTGCTGAAATGATATCATGATAAACCCACGTTAAATAAACTTCATTTATTCCGTTAAAATTCCATAGATTTTTTCTTCCAAGCCAGGCAATCAGTTTGGCAGTGACATCTTTATAAACAAAATCTTTTGGGATATCCAAAAACAAGCAATCTACTTCATTTTTTTCAATCTTGCCTTTGAAAAATAAAATCCCAGAATGAATAGAAGACAATAAGTGTTTATGATTAAAACTCAATGAATCATAAACGTGTTTTTTATCTAACTTAAAATAGTGACATACTTTTTCTAAAATAGACTCGTTTAAGTCAATGATTGCGTGAACTTTAGTAGGCCAGCTAGATTCACATAATTCTTCCAAAATAGAACTATGGGAAGGAAATGCAGATAGCAAAAAAATGTAAATATAAGCCGCATTGTAGTCTGATCCTAAAAAAGCTGAATAGCTCTGGGATAAAAAATAACACTCTCTGATAATTTTATATGCGGAATCTTCTTGTATTTCATCAATTAATTTCAAAATCACCTGTGATACGTTACTCTTTCTAGAATTACTGCGCTTTAAGATTTTACACCATAAAAGTATTCTTATTTTCGAATTTTGGGTAAAAACTACATTCAGTTTTTTTTCAAGTAAGTTAATAAATTGATTTAAATCATAGTCGGTAATTGTTTGTGTTATCAATTTTGTTGGCGCAGAATGCCAAAAAAATTGATAAAAGAAATAACACAGTTGTAAATTATCGCCTTGAATAGAACCATTTCTTATTGTGAGCTGAAATTCTTCAAGTTGCTCATTTAGATAGGCGATATATCGGTAAAGGGTAGAAATACTTATTGAGAGGTGTGTCGACAATTCATACATATTAAAATTCCGATTTAAATATAGATAGCGAATAATCGAGTGATTAATTGAAGTTTGGCTAAAATGATAATAAATCGAATTAAACTCTTTCATTGTGTAATTAGAAAGAGCTATTGAATCAGAAGCTGAATGAAAATCAAGTGACATAGTTAAATTTAATTCTATAAGAGTATCTTGCAAGTCTTCTAAAGCTCGATCGAGTAAAAAAGCGGATACATTCAAGCGTTTTAAACAAACATCTTTTTTGATCGGTTGCTTACTTTTGATCAAGTTTGTAAGCAAATCCAATTGATATTTTTGATTCTTATCGAAGAGGTCTTGAATTTTCATACTGAGAAGCTCCCACATATAATAATACGTTAAATTTATATTTAGTCGCTGTCGCTATTACGTTTAAGTAGTAGCGACTAAATATAGATATACGTGTCTAAAATATAGCTCAAAAACCAAATGAAAATTTTCGCAAATTTAAAAAAAAGTTGAAATTGATGATAATATTTTCTGGGCAATGCAATGTAATATCGATGTTGAAATAGGCGAATAAGTCTGGAGGTGAGGTATTGAAGAAAAGTGTACTTTACAAAATATTTATAACTGGTTTGGTAACGGTTTTGATTGTTCCAGTAAACATACTGATTGGGGGAAATAATTTATCCTATGCTGAAGAAACTGCTACAGTTCAATTGAATGCTGGAGAATTGCTAAGTAGCAAATTGAATGCGTATTTAAGCAGTACTTCTTATGATCGTAATGTAGATGAGTGGCTTTGGTCAATTCAATTTACTAATGTGCAATCTGATGTCGAAAAAATCGGTATCAGTTTTTCTGAAAATCAAGAAGTCAGTAATATGAAGGGAAGTAATGGGGTTATAATTTCTCAGAAAGAAGGTTTTTTTGAATTAGATCCTGGCGAATCAAAAGTAGAATTCCATACTAAGGAAAGAAGTTCTGTGACCGCAGATATATATCAGTTTAAAGATAGTAAAAAAATTAGGTTAGGAACTTTGAAAAATACAAACCGTCCAGCTGAATCAAAGAGTACAACAAAAGCCAGTGAGAATACCACAAATGTTATGCCAAGTAGTAGTGACAAGTTAGAAGAATCAGGTAAAAGCAGCGATTCTATGACTCGAGATGACGTTCAGAAAAATAGTTCTACTGACGAGAAGATTAACGCAAATGTTGCAAGTGAATCTATAACAGATACGACTAAAAAAGTTGATTCATCTGATACACAAAATTCGGTGCAAGAGAATACACGGGCTAAAATGAATACTAGTCGAGCAAGTCTAGGTTCTCCACTAACAGGAAATACTGGGAATCCAGAAGTACCTAAAGGAGCGATATTGTTGGAGGGCGTTTTCGGCAATATTAATTCTGCTGGAAACAAAGGGAGTAGTGGTGTAAATAACATTTATAATCCAAATGTAAATAACGGTGTGCCCTATTCTGAAATATCGCTATCTGGTTCAAAAAATTGGTTATCAATTTGGTCGAAGGATCAGTATCGAATGGATTTTTCCAATAGTTTTCATGGGCGAACTTATATAAATTTTGGGAATGCAGCAAATGGCGATGCAGATGGGCTGGCTTTTGTCATGCAAAATGCGTCTTCTACGGCTTTAACAACTGCAAATAGTTCTGATGATGGACAAAATTTAGGTGTTTACGGTGGAACCAAGGCATGGAGATCGAGTATTTTTAGTAGTTGGGTGACCCCAGAGACATACGCGATAAAAAAATCAGTTGCGATCGAATTTGATTTATATTCCAATAGTGATGGACGCGGACACGATTATGATAAAGATAATCCTCAAACACCACACATGGCTTACAGTTTCCCCTCAAATTTATCCAAAGGGTATAGACCCCAAGGAAATGGAGATAAATGGGAAGGTGGTGCTTTAAGTACTAATGGTGCCGATGCCGTAATTCGACATAATGGCTTTAGGTTACTCAACGGTGTAGTGGGTGACAATATTCGTGATAATACATGGTATGAATTTCGTTATGATTTTGATCAACCGACGCATACATTTTCTTATTATTTAAAAAATCCAATTACTGGTGCTCAAACGCAACCTGTAACAATACCATGGGCGGATTTAAGTGCGGAATTGAATCTGTCAGATTCAAATAATATGGCATATTGGGGATTTACTGGTGCAAATGGTGCAGCAAGTGGCCAGGTGAAATTTGTCTTTACACAAGTCCCTGTTGATTTAAGTGCAAAAATTGAAAATGATGTACTGAACCTTGGTAAATCTGTGGTGGATATTGAAGACCACGATACGTATAGTCCACAATTACCCGCTGCTCAAGATAGCGATCTACTTACTTTTCAAACAAGATTTACAGTCTCTGAGGGTGAGGCAGCTTTGAAAATTAACGAGTGGAAGTCATATGTTAGTCCAGTAGATATTGATTTAACTAAAACTGTTAAAAATGTAATAGCGCAAATTGGCGCAAAAAAATATACAGGTACAGCTACTGTTAATCGAGAAACAGGCGAAATAAAGACAACTTTTTCAAATCTTGAAGTTCATCCTGGAGAAGATGTCTATATGTCTTATGAATTAAATCCCACTAAACACACTGAAACCAAGAAAACACATTTTTCTAGTCATGTGACTACTGAAGAAGTAGGCAATAAGACGGTAAATGATTTTTTGAGTCAACAAGTTCCATTTTGGATCAAAGGAAATCAAGCACCGATACTAAGTGAGCTAATTACTGACAAAAAAGAATATACTGACTATCTGGATAGTTTTCACTACAGCTTTAAGTATAGAGATGCGGATAGAGACAAACTTTCTTATGCGGTAAAAATTAATGGTAAAACGATTAATGATCAAACAGTATTGGATAGCGATATTTCTGATCAATTATTTGAAGGCACGCTAGATTCAAATATTAATTTACTTGCTGCTAATACACCATTTGTGGTTGGGATTAATACGATCTCTGTTTCAATAAATGATGGCATTCATCCAGCTGAAACAATGGAAAGCAAATTTATACTTAATGGTTATCTGGGTTTTGAAGAATTGACGCAGGACTATTCTTGGAAATATTCAAGAACGGAATTAAGTGATACAAAAACACCAATGTCACGGCAAGAAAAGATGAAAATTAAGATTCGAGATACACGCAATTTAAAAAAAGAAAGCTTTATTCGTGTAAAGATGGAGGCAAAATCAGCAAGTAAGGCATTACTAAGCGATCAATTTACGTTTAATAATCAAAGTCTAGGGGAGACAGAATTTCCCGTAAATAAAGAGCTGAATTATGATAAAGACGCAGGATTGCTGCTGAAATTAGATAATACGAGTGAAATTGGAACAGTGAGTGGCAAATTGGTTTGGACAATAATCGATGCACCATAAAGGGGGTCAGAAGAATGAATGAGAAAAAGAGTAACGTAAAAAAGTTATGCAGAATTTTGTTCCTTCTCTGGCTTACCTTTTCAGGATTGGTGTTAGCACCTAACTCTGTAGTAGCAGCTACAGATACGATGACCAATAAAACGACACTTGTAATATCTGATAAGAGCCAGCATACATCTAATGGTGATAATACTTTAGCTAATGGAAATTCCAGAAAACATTATCCCAAGACAAATGAAATCCAATCTTTTGCATTTTCATTTTTAGGAACGCTATTGCTCGCAATCTTGTTTCTTCTATGTAAAAGAAGGAGGGAAAAAGATGCGTAAAAAGAAGAAAATCATCCCTATTGCTATGATTGGACTGTCCTTATTTCTTTTTCCGTTAGATGTTTTAGCAGCAAAAGGAAAGACAACTCTCGAGATTTTACCCTTAAATGAAAAATATCCAAGAATTTATGCAATTAATGATTTGGATTTTGGAAATCACGAGCTGACAGAGTATGGCAAAGATATAAAAGCGACAGAAAATTTAACTATAAAAATTTTAGATGCGCGATTAACATCAATACCTTGGGATCTACAAGTGAATTTTTCTAGTTTAACACAAAAAAGTGACAGTTCTTTAACTAATGCAAATATATCGCTAAAACCAGGAACAGTTACTACGGAAAAAGGACAAGCCCTTAAGACTTATCCACTTTATCAAAATCTTGATGAACCGATATTTCAAACCGTTTTACGCTCAGACAGTAATTCTGCTCATGGCTGGATTACCTATACAATTAATCGCGACGAAATTAATCTGAATTTTGGTAAGAATAATAGGGTTGGTGAGTATCAAGCCCTAAACCAATGGCGTTTTATTAATGCAAAATTTTAATCAGAGTTGACAATATTGCATTGTTAATACAATAAATGGAGGAATTTAAAATGAAAAAAATTATGAGTGGTTTATTACTAACAGGAATTTTATTAGGAACGGGAACTAATGCATTTGCAACGGATTTGGATACCAAAGAAGGAACAACAAAATTAGAAATTACAGACTATACCATTGATCCAGATACTGGATTGCCTTCTGATCCAGGTGCGTTTGCTTTAAATGAAGTGCCAAATATTGATTTTGGAAAACATTCATTAGATAGCGTTGCAGCGACGAATGCGACATTCACAGGAACCTACGATAAAGATTTGAAAGTGACAGATACACGTCCAACACAAGATTCGATTGATTCTGCTCTTGGTGAAATTGGGAAAGTTGTTCCTAATGATAAGGTAACGCAAGAAGATATTAATGTATCACAAGACAAATGGACAAAGGCTATTGCAGCTTCTCCTTGGAAAATTGATGCAAAAGCAACTGTTTTAAGTGGAATCGGCACTTCTCTCTTACAATTGGTTCTGTTGAAGTATTGACCGCCAGTGGTACGGTTGTTGATGAACCTTCATCAGCACCTGTTGGAACAAAGGCTTATGAATTGAAAGAACCGGTTCTTACTATTGCGAATAATAATTTAAGTATTCAAACATACAATGGTACAATCACCTATTCAGCAGTAAACGCCTTATAAGCAAGTGCAGGTTTTAGAACGGCAGACTATTAATGGTTTGCCGTTCTATTATTTTAAAAATGGGGGAAGACATAGTGAAAAGGACTTTTTACACGTGCATTGTATTAATCATTGGACTATTTGCTACAACTGGAGTGGTCTATGCCGAGCAAGAAGCTGAATTAGTAAATTTTAGCGTTGAGCCCATCTTTTCTGCCAATCAACTTGAGCGCGGAAATTCTTTTTTTGATTTAAGCGTTAAACCTGAAGAAAAAACAACTGTAAAAGTTAAAATCAATAATTTTTCAGAGCAACAGCAAAAGTTCGCAATTGACGTGAA
Organism: Enterococcus sp. SMC-9; assembly: GCF_021011285.1. NCBI lineage: Bacteria > Bacillati > Bacillota > Bacilli > Lactobacillales > Enterococcaceae > Enterococcus > Enterococcus sp. SMC-9. Next base: position 118,922 of record NZ_JAILYE010000005.1, read on the forward strand.
TAGGGCTGAAACAAATGGTAATTTAGTGATTGATTATAGTGGTGAAATAAATAAATCGAGTCCTTCAAATGAGACGGATATTCAAAAGTGGGTAAAATATCCGAAAACAGTAACGATTCCCGGTAAAAAAGCAGGGATTGTTTCTTTTGATATATCAGTTCCCAATCAAAAATTTGATGGAATGATTTTAGGTGGTATTCAAGTAAAAAGAGAATCTCAGCAAAAAAAGAAAGCTGGACTGACAACGGATTACGATTACGTTTTAGGATTAATGCTCTCGCAAAATGAAACAAAAGTTAATCCAAATTTAGAGCTAATAAGTATATCTCCTGAGGCCATTAGTAAAAATGCCGGTATAACGGTAAAGCTGAAGAACACCCAACCGGTAAATATTAGTAAAGTGCATATGATTGGGAAGATATATAAAGAGGAAGATCAAAAAAATCCGGTTATTTCTAGAGAAATTAAAGACGGTGGCATAGCACCTTCCTCTTCGTTTACGATTAATTTTTTTAACGGTACTGTTGGTGCGACTAAGCCACTTGATGCCGGTAAATATCTGTTGAAGTTAGATTTTACGGATGTTTTTAATAAACAATGGCATTTTGAACAGAAATTTGATATTTCAAAAAAGGAAGCACAAACTGTTAATACAAAAGTATTCACGGTTAAAAAAGATAATACTTTGCTTTTTATAATTATTGGAATTCTCGTAGCGTTACTCGTTATGATAATAATTTTCCTAATCATCTATTTTGTAAAAAGAAGAGAGCAATAGCTATTTATGAAGCGGCAGTAAATTTCAGGTGTTTTAGAGATGATCATTAGCGATTGTTAAATGAATAAGGTGGTTTTTTAATATGGAAGTAATAAAGATAGTCAACGATAGATTTCACCGAGGGGTAAGAAGGTATACTAGCGATTTTTTTAATTGCGGGGATCGATTAATCTACAAAGTAGGAACTACAACCAGACTTGTAGAAGTAAGGATGATAGATGGTCCGAATAATTGGGGGATGTCTAAGTTAGATTGTGTGATTCTTGGAAAATATTTTGGCAAAGTGAAAGTATCGCGACTCATGGCGATAAAAATAGTCTAAATATCAAGGGGGATACCAAAAAGTATTATCCCTATTATTGAAGGAGTAATTTTGCTAGTTTTTTTTATTACCAATGAACAATGGTATGAACAATGGTATTTTTTGTTTTGCTCGCAATTGTTTTATCGCACTTTTATTTAGTGGAAGAAGTAGCGGTCTTATTTTACTTTGTAAGAAATTGGTAAGTTATCTTCTTACCAATTTCTTACGTTGCTTGCTTTAAATAATATCTTTGGTATGGTGGATAAATAAAGAGTGTTACTTTATTTATGATTAGAGGAGGGGATAGTCTTGCAAGCTGAATATTCGACGGTAGGCTATTGCCGTCATAATAGAATAATCATAAATTAAGGAGCAAGCAAAATGTATATTATTTACGGTAACCAAAGAAAAATTAGTCATGTTTGGAATCATATAAAAAAACAACATACAGGTGAAAAAATCGCAGTCGTAGGATTTCCTAAAAAACTGCCAGAAAACTATTTGCGGAATAAGCAAGTGACGTTTTATGAAAGTCTGACGATTAAGAATAAATGGTTGAAACAAGCAGAAGCGTTTTTAGCAAAGTTTGAAGACCAGTATGATGGCGTGATTTTTTATGTTGATTGTTCAAAAAAAGAGGCAGAACAACTAAAAAAAATTGCAGCAAAATATCGCAGCTTAGTTACTGTCACTGTAGCAAGTGACACCGCTATAACAATCGAAGATTACCCTTTAAAGCAGGTGGCTTAAATGTGGCGTCCAGTCATTTCAGAAAAGGTTGTTAAGAGTGGTGTTTTAACGAGTGGTTTACGCTTAATGCAAAATTCGCATTGGCGTGTGAATAAAAATCAGCAAGAAATAATGAAATTGGGTGCTCAAATTTCTCATATCATGGCGATGCATATGGTTTCAGACGAATTAATTGTAGGTATTCCTATCAATCGCCAAGAAGTTAAATTGATTGAGGTTCCCCGTCAAAAAGAAGAACAAGGTTTCCATATTTTAAGACAAATCAGTGAATCAATCGACGGTTATTTTATCCGAATAGAAAAAATTGCGTAGCAAAAAAGTTAAGTAAACTGCATTCCGTTATCAGTAAAAGAGCGATATTTTCGGAAAAATATTGTCCTTATTTTTGAAGAGTTGCTTTGCGAAACGGGTCTGCTAGAAAGGCCTCATACTCGGAGTGAACTCTCTACGATAAGATGGAATCTTGATAAATTGCCTTTAAAATTTCTTGAAATTTCGACTTAACATCAAAGAAAGTTAGTTCGTAAAATTAGACATATAGGCCTGATATAAAACGATTTGTCCCTCCTTATAGTTAGAAAAAAACTGGTATTGATGTCTTGCTGACGTTGATACCAGTTTTTTTGTATAATTTGCATACAAGATGATAGAAGTATATTTTTGAAAATTGATATGATTTTGAGAAACAATTTCTATTATGTTGCGTTTGTGGTCAAAATAGAACTTTTTTCTTTTTTTATAAGCGAATTAAGTTGAAATAATCAAAGGTTCAGATTTGCACATGCTTGCATTATTCTTTACTCTAATAATAAGAATAACTGTTATAGCGAGGTATATGCTGGATTAGAAACTATAGGCTTTTTTACTAAGGAGGACGGATATGAAAAAAATCGCGATTATTGGTGCGGGGCCATTTGGATTGATTGCCTTGTCAAAGCTTATAAAGAGAGCCGTGGAAAGTAAAGAAGCATTTGAAATTTTTATTTTTGATCCGTATGGGCCAGGAGGAAATGTCTGGCGTAGTGATCAAAGTAAAGCTGTCATCATGAACACCGTGTTGCAACATGTAACGTTATTTTCTGAAGATGAAGGTCCTAATCTAGGGGAATGGAGTCAAAGGGAGGCCGCCGCTTTTTTAGCTACGTTAGATCGAACAGAGCAAGAAAAATTTATGTCAGAAACCAGATTAGCTAAAAACGACTATTGTTCTCGCCGCTACTACGGTATTTATCAACGGTGGTTTTATGCAGAAATTTTAAAGAAAACCACAAAAAAAATACAAGTACACTTGGTTAAAGAAAAAATTACGGATTTAACGTTAAAAAAAGAAAAAATCAGTCTAATTGGCTCAAAAGAATATCTCGTTTCTGATGTGATTTTGGCAACGGGACATTCGCAAAATGAAGCCAGTGAAGAAGAGTGCGAAAATCAGAATTTTGCCCAAAAAAATAACTTGTTTTATCAAAGACCGGGAAATCCAGCCAATACACCTTTAAAAAAATTAGTTAATGGACCAATTATTATTCGAGGGTTGGGTTTGAGTTTTTATGACTATCTGCCGTTACTAATTGACAAGTGGGGCGGGAAATTTATCGAAAAGGAGGGAAATTTGCGTTACCAGCCTTCAGGCAAAGAAGCAAAAATAATTGTTGGCTCAGGTCGCGGTCTACCTTATCATGCGCGTCCTATTAATCAAAAAGAACCTGGCGAAGACGCTAAGCCTGAGATTTTGACGCCGCATTTTATGTCTCAATTTCAAGGATCAGTAAAAGAATTAGTCACATTAGTAAAAAAAGAAGCCGAATTAGTCTATTATCAAAAGGTTTTAAAGGATGTTAAATTTGATTTGACTAACTTTCTAACAGAATATCGTTGTAAAGATGCTGCTGCCGTTTTAAAAAAATATCGTGTACCCAAAGAACTACAATTAAATTGGGAGCAGTTATTACAGCCGGCAGGAAATATTTCACCAGAACATTTTCCTAGTTTTGTTCTTGGGTATTTAAAAGCAGATATAAAATCAGCTGAATTAGGCAACAAAACAGGAGCTATTGCCTCGGCGATTGATACATTTAAAGAACTGCAGGCACCTTTTGATTATATGTTAGATCATGAAAAATTTTCTGAAAGAGAGTACTATGAAGATTTCTGGGGAGATTTCAATCGTAGCTATAGCTTTCTAGCTATCGGTGCACCTGTTGTACGACAAAAACAATTAGCGGCGTTAGTAGAAGCGGAAATTGTCGAATTTCTAGCTCCAGAGATGACGGTAACAAAACAAAACGGACAATTTGTTGCCTACAGTAAGCAAGATGAAAAGCGAAGATTTAATGGAAAAAATTTGATTGAGGCGCGTTTACCGCAACCAAGTTTTGCAACGACAAAGAATCCCTTATTAAAGAATATGAGAGAAAAAGGTTATCTAGCCCCACATAAGGTAACTTTTGACGCTAAAAGCCATGTAACAGGGGCAATCTTGGTTAGTCGCAAAACACACCAAATCATTGATAACAATGGGCAAATTCAACCGCATCTTTTTTGTTACGGCATTCCGCTGGAAGGATTAGATTGGCTCAACGCTGCCTCACCGCGGCCCAAAAGTGATGATCGCGTTTTTTATTTGGCTGATCAAATAATTGAAACAATTTTTGCAAAGAAGCGCTAAGACGCTTCTTTTTTATCTGACGAGTGTATAAATTCTTCACAAGAAAAATATTGATTTGGCTAGTTTCGTACTGTCTAGCTTTTCAAACGAACTCGCTGTAACAATAAGTCAAAATTTCAAGAAATTTGAAAAGCAATTTATTGAAATTTCGCCTTATTGCAGGCGAGTAATCAGCCAAATTTGGCTTTTCTTACTAGAAACTAAATGTGTTTCGGCGGATAGAGACTTTTTTCAAATTCAATCACGATTTGAGGTTTGCCTAAGACACTATATTTTTTTACAACAAATTGTTTACGAGCATTGTAATGACCAACAACGCTGATTGTGCTATTAACAGCAACGTCAGCTAAAAAATTCAATGCGTGAGTAGCGATTAAACAGTGGTGTTCATTCAATTGAAAGTAAACTAGGGGGTGATCAGACATTTTCAATACTTTGATTTGAGAAATAGTACCTTTTAAATTAATCATCATTATTCCTCCAATGCAGACCACTTGGCAACAGTTGTAAAGGTGACACTGCGGATTTCGTCGTAATCAATTTTTTGATTGGCAATATAAATCCCTAATTCATCATAGCCTTGTATTTTCCCAACAATATCTGGGAAATAGTGGCCTTCAGCATCTACTTCTTCTTTTTGAAGTGCAATACAGCGCTCTTTTAAGCGCGCTTCATATAAAACTTGTGCGATAGCTTCTTTATCCATTATCGGTTTGGCGGGCCAAAGAAAAGCTTGCGCAGCTTTGGTTTCAGCCATTTGACGCGTATGTTCAGATAAGTAAAAGCCATTCCACTTTAATAATTTGCGATCTTGATAAGAAGGTGGGATACGCATAAAATCACTTCCAACTTTTTGATACTCTTATTATACGAACGTATGTTTGTTTTGTAAAGAGAGAAGTAAAAAAATCTGCTAAAATGGACAATAGCCCTCTCTATTACTAGAGAAGGCTATCTAACTAATCAATATTATTATTTAAGGTTGGATCAAGACTATTACTAAAATTCATGTTATTTCTCGTTTAAACGATGTATTCCCTAACCTCTAATACATCCATGTAACTCCTAAGTTACGCCAGTTTGATTAAATTCAACGAAATAAATCAATCTATCGCATAACAATATTTTTCGCGTAAGATTAAGTATAGCACAATTTCTATCTTAAAATGATTGGACAAAGGAACTTATGAAAAAGTTAAGAACTTTTAAAAGCTTGAAAAAATTAAATCGTTGGCACCGGTAAAGTTTAAAATATAAAGAAACAAGACGATGGCATTAATCAAAAAAGAGAAGATGATAAGGGCATAGCGAATTGTTAAATAAGAATAACCGGCTGGCCGATAATTACTATAACGTTTACCGTGATAGGCAATCATTAAGATCAGTAATAAAATCGTCATAATTCCTTGAAAGATTAGGCCTAAAAATCGTAATGTACGCGAATCATTATTCAACTGCAAAAAATACGCTCCCAAGGTCAAGACATCAATTAAAATCGCAATAAATGGCATAAATTTGCTCCTTGTCAATTTTTGAGTAATAAAATGCGGAGTAAGGGATTTGAACCCTCACGCCTATTATAGGCATATGCGCCTGAAGCATACGTGTCTGCCGTTCCACCAACTCCGCCAAAAAAGTATCATGCTTTATTTTATGCCAATGAAATTTTTATTTCAAGAAAAAGGGCTGGTGACAAGCATTTGACGAAAATGAAAAAGTAGGCGATCTGAGCGTATTTCTACTTGTTTTCAAGAAGGCCATTTGCTAGGGTATAAAGGTAGATTAAATTTACAGAAAAGAAGGAAAAAAATGGATACTGTTTTAATATTAGGTGGTCTATTGGGGATAATTATTGGAATTGTTACCTTAATTCAAGCTACGACCAAACATCGCAAGAAAAAGCCAAGCTTCATTTTGGTGGCCGCATCAATTGCAGCCGTATTATCTGGCAGTGGGTTATTAAACACTGAAAATCTTCAATCAATAGCACCCAAAGATAACCCAAATACTACGGCGGCCAGCACTACTTTGCAATCTGGAGCTTCAGAAGAGAAAAGCAGTAGTAATCAAAGAGAAGATGAGGGAGCAACAGAAGAAAAAAGCGCAAGCCCCTTGCAAAGTGACGCTAAACTGACAGCTTTAAAACAAGAACTAGCCCAATTAAATTATGCAGGAAAACAAACGATTGAAATTAATCAAGGAAAGCCAACTTTTTCAAAAGCCGAATTAGCTACGACAAGTGGGGCATGGGAAAAGTATTATCCCCTAGATGCACTAAATCGGGCCACAGGTGCGGAGGCATTATTGAATCAAAGTTTAATGCCCAAAGAAAAACGCGGCAGTATTTCAAGTGTTACCCCGACTGGCTGGCGCAATAAAAAAATTGGTGGTAGCTATTTATATAATCGCTCCCATTTAATTGGCTTTGCATTAGCAGGTGAAAATGCCAATTGGCAAAATTTAATTACCGGCACACGCCAGTTGAATAACCCTGAAATGTTACGTTTTGAAATGGATATCAAGTATTATTTAGAGCAAGATAAAAATCATTTTGTTCGTTATGAAGTTACACCAATCTTTCGCAATGATGAACTTTTGGCGCGGGGTGTCCATTTGATGGCACAGTCTGTAAATAGTGAAGCAATTAAATTTAATGTTTATATTTTCAATGTTCAAGATAATGTGAAATTAAATTATGCTGATGGTACAAGTCAAATATTGAAAAGCGGAAATTCTGCTGAAAAATAAGCAGCAATAGATGAAAAAAACACCCAACTAACTAGTTGGGTGTTTTTGGTTAATTGTCAGGAAAGTATAAAACTTTCACACAAATAAGTTCGAAATATTTTGGCTTATTGCGCAAAAGCTAAAAGACTTTGTTTTGCTTTTGTTAACTTAAAGCGAGTAGATTGATGGTTTTTTGATAGTGATTTAATTGTTTGTCGACTTTGTCCAAACGTCTTGTGATACGTTGTAACAATTCTTTGGGCGCATGATTTTTTTCCTGCGCTCTTTTAGCTAGGAGTAAAATACACCGTTCTTTGTCCAAGCGGTTTTGCGTGTGATACAACGTAGCCAAACGTTCGCTGTATTCATAACGTTGATAATGGGTCCCTTCACAAAGGTAGATTAGTAAATCTTCGGCTTGATCATACTGTTTTAAGTAAAAGTAATTTAACGCTTCGCGATAAAGTTTTAATTCAAAGTCTTCTTTAGTCGCGTCAAGAGGATGATTTTCCAACCATTCTTTCACGGAGACTTTCCGTAAGATCTGTCCGTTTTTGTCTTTGACGATAATTACTGGTTGCTGTTTTAGTTGGCTTTTTTCAATTGGCATATTTCCACCTCCTCATACTTCATTGATAACAAAAGTATTATAAAGGGAAATGATTAAAAAAAGCGACGGAAATCTTTAAAAAGATTGTCATAATTAAAACTTTAAATATTTCTTAAACGAAAGAAATCAACTAAACGAGAAACACCCAAGACAACTAACAGGCCACCAAAAATTTGGAAAACTAATAAAACACTACGGAAAGGGTTAAATAGGAGTAACGCACCAGCTACAATCATTAAGATACTAAAGACAAACCAACCCGTACGTGCTGTGCCGTCTTTTTTTAATTGCAATTCCTGTAACAACTGGGTAATTCCACTAATTAAAATGAATAAGCCCAAGAAAAAGGGAATAATAGACACAATTCCCTTTGCAAAAATCAAAATCAGCAAAGCTGCGGCTAAAAGTAAAATTCCAGTTGTTAATTGGGAACCAGAATAGCCACGCTTTTGTGCCCGGTAATGGTTCACTAAGTTAATAATTCCCATAACAAAAAAGAAAGCAGCAAAAATATAAACAATCATATTGAAGAAAGGTTCAGGTTTAATTAAAATCAAGATTCCCAAAATACCGTAGGCGACGCCACTTAATAATAAATTTTCACGAAATGTTTTAAAAAAATTATCCATAATCAAAACTCCTCTTTTTTTCTATTCTCTTCTTTATTGTAACGAAATTTGAGGAATAAAGAAAATACTTGGTTCGCTTTTGCAACGGTAAAAGACACTACCAATTTGGCTGATAGCGTTTTTATGGTAAGATGAAGAAAAGGAGGGGGAAAAGTATTTGTCGACATTTACCATTTTGCTGTTAATTTTTGTGCTGGTGCTTTTTGCCTATTTATTCTTGATCGAAAAAGAAATTATTTTCAAGTCTCGCCGTAAGTCCACCAGTTTTTATTTGATTTTAGCTTTAGGAGTGGGAACAATTGTACTGGTTGGTTTAAACCCTACAACCTTAGACGAGAACGTCCGGGGTATTTTGGCAGGGTTGATTATCTTAAGCTTTTTAATTGATGCCAAAGGTTTTGCGGAAAATCATATTAGTATTAATGCAATGGATAAAAAAGGAATTCCCTATGCTGAGGTAGATCGTATTGTTTTATTAAAAACCAAGAATCAAGTGAAGGTGAATTTTTTTCGCCGAGGCATGCGCGGACCGCTATTTGTTTTGAATGAACCGCTAGAAGAAATTGTGGCGTTTTTGGCAACACATTTAAAAGAGGGAACACCAATTGATATTTTATTAGATGAAAAAAAATAGGCTAGCGCCAAACAACAGTTTAGCAGCTAGTCTATTTTTGTGTTCAAATTATTTAAAAGTTAAGAAACGTTCGTCGTCACTTAAGAATTCTTTTTCGCCAGCTTCAGCTTCTTTTGAACCGAATACTAATTGTGAACGCAATTGCCAGTTTTCAGGAATATTCCATTCTTTTGCAACAGCGGCATCAATAACTGGATTGTAATGTTGTAGGTTAGCACCAAGTCCAGCTTCTTCTAAAGCAGTCCAAGTATTTGCTGTTGCAATACCATTTGATTGTTCTGCCCAATCAGGGAAGTTATCAGCATATAAAGCAAATTGTTCTTGTAAAGTTTTCACTGTATCTGTGTTTTTAAAGAATAAAACTGTACCAAAACCAGCTTTGAAACCAGCTAATTTTGCTTGGGTATTAGGGAATGCTTCTGGAGGAGTTAAAGGTTTTAATGCTTCTTCTGTCATTTCCCATAATTTTTCATGTGCTTGGCCAAATAAGATGACAACACGTGGAGATTGCGCGTTAAATGCTGTTGGGCTATATTTAACAGCTTCTTTAATCAGGCTTTCAATTTCAGTTTCCTTAAGATTAACGTTGCGTCCTAATGCGTAGATTGAACGACGGTTTTTGATTGCTTCTAAAAAGTTTGACATGTAAATAACCACCTTTGTTTAATTAAGTAACATCGTCAGTATACATACTTACAATTAGTTAGTAAACTAATATGCTCATTTAAATTTTTCTTATTACTAGTCGCAAACTTTGGTGAAAAAAAGACTCTATGGTACTATTAATGTATGAAACTTTGAGGAAGAAGGATAAAACGCTTGAAAGATAAAAATTATGAATGGCTTAAATCGGCACTTTTTCTAATCGGCTTAGTTGTAGTATTAGTAGCAGTGCGTCTATTTATTTTCACCCCGGTAGTCGTTAAAGGCGATTCTATGGATCCCACCTTACAAGATGGCGAAAGAGTGATTGCCTTATTGAATACAAAAGTAAAACGCTTTGATATTGTAACTTTTCCGGCCCCAGATGAACCTGATAAATATTATATTAAGCGCGTGATTGGACTGCCAGGAGATACGGTTAGTTATCAAAATGACCAATTGCTGATTAATGGCAAAAAGGTGGCGGAGCCTTATTTAAATGAATATAAAAAAGATTTAACCGATGGTATGCCGTTAACTTTAAGTCCAAATCAAGAAGCAAGTTTTAAATTTGAAAAAGTACCCGCCGGCAAAATTTTAGTTTTAGGGGATAACAGGCGCATTTCAAAAGATACGCGCTCGATTGGCTTTATCGATGAAAAGACAGTTTCTGGTGATGTGAAATTTGTTTTTTGGCCTTTAAAAGAAATTGGTTTTATTAATAAATAAGTAAAAGTTTAAGAATGAAAATAAAGTTGGTAAATGAACCGCTGCGTTCAATTTATCGACTTTTTTTTGTTATACTATGCTAGTAACAAGATAACTTCAATTGCTTTTTTTGAAGGAAGGAGTTTGAGATGACTTTACAATTTTTAATTGGCAATGGTGCTTTAGATCATCGCCAAACTTATATAAAAAAAGCACAAGCATGGCTTGAGCAAGACGCAGAAAATCAAGTTTTTTTTCTAGTCCCTAACTACAATAAATTTGAGCAAGAACAAGAAATTTTAAAAGCGCTGAAACCTGAGAATACGTTATCTTTTTCCACGATTCGTGCCCAAGTTTTTAGTTTTTATCGTCTGGCTTGGTTTTATTTACAAAAAACAGGTCAATTGGCCAATCAAACACTTTCAGAGGCTGGAAGTCTCATGCTTTTACAAAAAGTATTGGAAGAAAGTAAAGAAGATTTATTGCTGTATCGTGGTGAAGTGGAAAAATCAGGTTTTTGTGGGAAATTATTAGGTTTATATCAAGAGTTAAAAGTAGGTAATTTAACACCAGAGGACTTAGTAGCTACTTTATCCAAAGAAAGCGTGAACGCTGATCAAAGCTTAAAGTTTGCCGAATTGCGTTTAATCTTGACCCGCTATGAGACAGAACTTGCAAAACGTCAATTACAAGTGGTAGATCCATTAGCCTTATTGACGAGTTATTTGAGTGGTGATGCGAGCAGTCTTTTTGCGCCACCTAATTTAAGTAAAACATTATTTATTGCGACTGATTTTCAAGAACTTTATGCCCAAGAGCGTTGTCTTTTGACGACTTTGGCCAAAAATGGTCATGTTTTATTGGATTTGGTGTTAGACAAGGCTTATGTAACAAATCCCCCTGAAGCATTGGATCTATTTCACGATACCGGTAAAATTTATTACCAACTCTTGCAAACAGCAAAAGAGAATGGAACGAAAGTTTTAGTTGATTTAACGGCTGCGCCGTTACCAGAAGCTACTTTACAAGTTGCAGTAGAAAGTTTTTGGCGTCAAACACAAAATGCAGGCAATGCGTCTGCTGCGGCTTTACCAAAAGAAAGTATCCACTTATGGCAAGCATTAAAACCTACCGATGAGGTCAATTACATTGCAACAGAAATTCGCAAACTGGTGGCTAGTGGGCAATATCGTTATCAAGATATTCAACTCTTAACAAACGATTTAGAGACTTATGGGCATTTGATCCCACCGGTTTTTAACGAGTTAGCAATTCCGTTTTATCTGGATCAACAGATTTCGATGGCCCAACATCCTCTTGTTGAATTTTTACAAGCGTTATTTGCTTTAGGCGAATACCATTATCGGCTTAGTGATATCATGCGGCTATTGAAAACAGAACTATTCATTCCTGCGTATTTTTTTGAGACTGATAATCCACTACAAAACTATCGCAATATCGTTGATCAGACGGAAAATATTGCTTTGAAATTCAATTTTCAAGGAAGTTTTTGGACACGAAGAGAAGATTGGCAGATCATTCAATATGATTTTGAAAATGAAGAACAAGAAGATGCTGACCAACTGTCACAAGATAGTAATCGACTGCGTCGGGCTTTTGCGACAGAGATTGCAGATTTTTTACAAAATCTGCAAAAAAGTAAAACAGCAAAAGAAGCTGTTAGTAAGCTGTATCAATTTTTAATGACGATTAAAGCTGACGAGCGCATCAAAGATTGGCGCCAAAAAGATATTGCAGCAGGTGACTTGGAATTAGCGCGTAACCACGAACAGACGTGGTCAGCACTGATGGACTTGATGGATGACTACGTTGAAATTTATGGAGAAGATTCGTTTAATTTAACGAATTTCAGTTTGCTTTTTACTACGGGATTGGACAATACCTTTTATGGTAAAGTTCCTTCTGCAATTGACCAAGTCCAGTTAAATCAGTTAGGCCTGGCTCGAATTGGGCAAGCAAAGATTACCTTTGCCATGGGCCTAAATGATAAGAATTTTCCCGCTCCGGTTTCAGACGATAGTTTGTTAACAATAGAAGACAGGGAAGTATTAAACACAAGCCTAACGGATGAAAAACAATTACGGGATCTTCGAACAGAGAGCGTAGCAAAAGCACCTTTTGTTGCCTACAAAGTTTTTTTATCAGCTTGTGATGAACTCTTTTTAAGCTATGCGGCTAATCATGACACAGAGCAAAACTTACGCATTTCGCCGTATTTGCAACGTTTTGTCACTCAAGGAAATTTAAAAGTAATTCCTCTAGAGGAGCTATCTTTAACAAGTGAACCAGAAAATTTTGTGGCGACTTATCGTAATTTAGTGGGCCAGCTGAATTTATTGTATCGGAATGCAAGAGATGAAAAGTTACCCGTAAACGCAAAATGGCGCGCTTTAGAAGAGATGTTGCTGGCCTCTTCTTATCGTAATTTGGCACAACGCGCTTTTGCCAGCCGAGAGTACCTGAATGTGCCAGTAACATTACCAAAGGAAGTCGCAACAAAACTTTACGGCAAAGATTTGTATTCATCGATTTCCCAGATGGAAAGTTTTTATCAGTGTGGGTACCGTTATTTTGCTAATTATGGCTTGCGCTTAAAAGAGCGGGAGTTATTTGGTCTTGATGCACTTACAACTGGAACGCTTTTTCACGATGCGTTGGATTTGTTTTTGCAAGCTGTTTTTGCGAAACAAAAATTGTTGGTGGAATTAGATGAAAATGAAGCTCAGCAGTTAATCGATACTGTTTTACAGCAAATTTTTGCGGAACCGCGCTTTATGATTTTACAAAGTTCTGCCCGCATGCATTATTTGCGTTATCGTCTTGGCAAGACGATTAAAAAAGTGATTTGGGCGTTGCATAAGCAAAGTAAGCGCACTAAAATGACCCCGCTTGCAACTGAAATTGTTTTTGGTCAGTTAGCTGGAACTAGTGGTATTAAAGGTATTGAAGCACCTTTATCAACCGGCGGCCACTTAGCCGTACGAGGAAAAATTGACCGACTGGATATGGCCCAAAGTAGCGAGCACACTTGGCTGGGAGTGATCGATTACAAATCAGGTGTAAAGGATTTCAATTTAACCGACGCTTATTTTGGTTTGGCGATGCAATTGTTGACCTATCTAGATGTTGCCTTAATAAACGCGGCTGAACTAGTAGGAACAACTGATGTTAAGGCTGCGGGGGCGTATTATATGCGCATTCATGATCCAGTTTTAAAAGCAGAAGAGGCAAGCTTGGCTGAAGTTTTAAAAGCTTATAAATATAAAGGGATTTTTGCAGAAGATAGTGAATTATATCCTTTGTTAGATGACACATTGGAGGTAAAAGAGCGCTCTTTTGTTTATCCAATTTTAAGTAATAAAGATGGTGTTTTGGCTAAAGAAAGTAATTCAAAAGCTTTTTATCAAGAAGAGGAGTTGGAGCTTTTAAGGCAACATAATCGCCATTTAATGAAAAATGCAGCAGAAAATATTGTCACCGGTGAAATTTTCTTAAATCCTTACAAGAAAAGTAGTGGGGAAAAGGCGTGCAATTTTTGTCCTTTCCGTAGTTTGTGTGGCTTTGATGTCATGCTTGCACAAAATGATTATCACGAAATTCCCAATTTACCAAAATCAGAAATTTTAAACGAAATCAAGGAGGAAAACGGCGATGTCTAAAACAAATCCAGTTATTCCGGTAAGGCCGGAAAACGAACGCTTTACAGACCGACAATGGCAAGCCGTTTTTGACGGCGGGGATAATCTATTGGTTTCTGCTTCGGCAGGTTCTGGTAAAACTACTGTCCTAGTCAGACGCGTCATTGAAAAGTTAAAAAGTGGGGTCGATATTGATCGTTTATTAATTGTAACCTTTACAGAAGCTGCTGCTAGTGAAATGAAAGAACGAATTGAAAAGGCGCTCCGGCAAAGTATTAATGAAGAAGGAAATAGTAATTTACGCGCACATTACGTGAAACAGTTAGTGTTATTGCCACAAGCCAATATCTCCACCCTCCATGCTTTTTGTATGACAGTGATTAAACGCTTTTATTATTTGATTGACCTTGATCCGGTTTTCCGTCTCTTAAGTGATGAAACTGAAAAATTATTGTTGCAAGAAGAAGTTTGGACGGGTTTAAGAGAAGATTATTATGCCAATGACGACGAGGATTTCTTTAAATTAACGGAAAACTTTGGCAGCGATCGTTCCGATGAGGGGTTAACGGATTTGGTTATGCGTTTGTATCAATTTGCTTGTGCAGCTCCTGATCCAGCTGATTGGCTAGAAGAGTTACCCAAAAATTATCAAGCGCAAGATGGTTTCCAAACAACTGCATTGTACCAATCAGCAATCAAGCCTGCTGTAGTGGCAGAATTAGAATTAGCAGTCGCAAACTATGAGCAGGCAATCGCTATTTGTCAAAATGAAGAGAAGTTGACAAAAGATGTTGCATTGTTAACAACACAGCTAAATCAGGTGATGCGATTGCAAGCAGCGCTTGTAGCAGACGATATGGCAGCTCTTTTTGCCCAAATTGAAGGACTCGATTTAAAAACGAATGTCCGAAAAAAAAGGGGAGAGCTGGCGGATCTTTCTGTGAGTGTCAAAGAATTTCAAGGAATCGCAAAAGAAAGTGTAGCCCAAGTGGTGACTTATTTTCCTTATCCTGAGGCTATGATGAATGATTTATTGGTGAAGTCCCATGCGTTAGTTGCAAAAATGAGTGAAGTTACGCAAGCTTTTAGTCAAGCCTATACTAAAAAAAAATTGGCGAAAGGTGTTTTAGACTTTAATGATTTGGAACACTATACACTGGCAATTTTAAAGGCAGAAAATAGCCCTGCTACCACTTATTATAAGAGCAAGTTTACTGAAGTGATGGTGGATGAATATCAAGATGTCAATCGTTTGCAAGAAGCGATTTTAAGTTATGTTAGAGACAATACAGAAAGTGCCGGAAATATGTTTATGGTAGGGGATGTAAAGCAGTCTATTTACGCTTTTCGTTTGGCAGATCCTACATTATTTATTGAAAAATACAATGACTATGGTAATGAGAAAAATGGCCGCAGAATCGTTTTAGCAGAGAATTTCCGCTCCCGCAAAGAAGTCTTGGATTTCACCAATTTAGTTTTTGAACAATTGATGGATCAACAGGTCGGGCAAATCGATTATGACCAAGCAGCGGCGTTAATTCCTGGTTTTCCTAATTTTCCAGCAAGCGATGCGTTTAAGACGGAATTACTTTTGTTTGAAAAAGGGACAAAAGATGATGTCAAGCATTTCGAGACACGTCAAGCTGGCGAAATTCAAATCACAGCATTAAAAATCAAAGAATTAATTAGCCAATCTTTTCAAATTTATGATAAAGACAAAAAAATGATGCGAAAACTTGAATATGGCGATATCGTTTTACTTACCCCAACAAAGGGAAACAATCAAGTTATTGTCGACACTTTTTACGACTTAGGTATTCCACTGGAGATTACGGATGCCGAAAGTTATTTTCAAGCAACTGAGATTCAAACTATTATTAGCTTGTTAAAAATTATTGATAATCCTTATAACGATATACCGCTGGCTTCTGTATTACGTTCGCCAATTGTAGGGTTACTAGAAGATGAACTGGCGCAAATTCGCCTGCAAAATAAAAATGGTTTTTATTATGAAGCTTTAAGTGACTATAGCCTTTATGGGGAAAAAGAAGAGCTAAAAGAAAAGATCAATCTTTTTTTAAGCCAATTAGAAAGTTGGCGGGCCTTCTCAAAACGCAACGCTTTACCGGATTTAATTTGGCGTCTTTATGAAGAAACTGCCTATTTGGATTATTGTTTGGGTTTACCAAACGGAATTCAGCGCCACGCAAATTTGATTGCTTTGGTAGAACGGGCAAAAAATTATGAAAAAAGTAATTTTCGCGGTTTATATCAATTCATCAGTCTGATTGAAAAAATGCAGGAAAAAGATTTAGATTTGGCTGAACCTGCGACAAAATCAGTGGAAAATGCGGTGCGGGTTATGACCATTCACGGTAGTAAGGGGTTGGAATTTCCAATTGTCTTTTTATTAGATATGGCCCGCGATATCAATCGTTTGGACTTTAACCGCAATTATATTTTTGAAGAGCATCTAGGGGCAGGCATTAAATATGTGGACCAAGAAAGACAAGTCAGCTATGAAACTATGCCCTACAAAGGCATTAAGCAAGTTCGTTTAAACAAAGCTTTTTCAGAAGAAATGCGTAAACTTTATGTTGCTTTGACGCGTGCCGAACAAAAATTGTATTTAGTTGGCTCTTATGAAAACAAAGAAAAAGCATTGCAAGCGTGGCAAGGAGCCCTAACACAAGAAAAGAAAGTGTTAAATCCTGCCTTGCGTTTAAAAGGTAGCCATGTTTTGCTAAATTGGGTGGGGATGACATTGATGCGTCATCCGGATATGGAAGCTGTTTTTAGTGAAGCAAAAGATCGCAGCTATACCGTGCAAAGTCCGGCCCAGTTCACCATTTATTGGTTTAACCAAGCCGATGTGAAAGCCTGGCGCGAAAATTATGAAGAAAATGTAATTGCGCCTATGGACGAGAAAATAAAAGAGCAGACCCAAGTAGATTTAACAACAGTCAAAAAACGCTTAGATTTTATTTATCCTTATGAAAAAGCAACACAAACGACAAGTTATCAATCCGTAACAGAGATTAAGCGGGTTTTTGAGGATCCAGATAATACCCAAGAAAATCGCTTGGATTGGCAAAGTAGTTTGGAAAAACAGGCGACTGGTAACCGTTATACAGCTGAAACTTTAGCGACACCGAAGTTTATGGCTGAAACAAAACGTGATGCCGCTAGCATTGGAACGGCTACCCATACGGTGTTGCAATTGTTAGATTTAAACAAAGCTCCCACTGAAACGCAATTGGAGCAATTTATTGCTAAACTTGTCACGGAAGGAATTTTAACTACAGAACTTGCCGCAGAAGTAGTTGTACCAGATATCCTTTGGTTTTTTGACACGCCCTTGGGTCAAAAGCTGATCGCCCAACAAAGCAACGTGCATCGAGAAGAGCCTTTTGCCATGTTGCAAAAAACAACGACAATTTTTAACGACTACGATAATGAAAATGATGAGTTGCTTATTCATGGGATTATCGATGGATATATTCTAGCAGATGAAATTTTACTTTATGATTTTAAAACCGATTATTTAACAAAAGAGAATGAAGGGCAACTTATAAAACGTTATCAAGGTCAGATTAACCTTTATAAAAAAGCATTAACAGAAACGTATAACCGTCCTGTTACAGAGAGTTATCTGATTTTTTTAAAGGGACGTAAAATAATTTCTCTTTTGTAATCTTTTGTGCTTACAAAATGTAAGAAGCGTGCTATAATGTGTCAAAAGAGGTGACCGAAAGTGGAACAAGTTGTAGAAACAGAATTTTGTTTGTGTCCAAAATTTGAAAAAGCTTTTTCGATTTTGGGGAAAAAATGGAACGGTTTGATTCTCGATGTTTTATTAGAAGATGGGGCCCAGCGTTTTGTTGATTTGGCAAATAAAATTCCCGAAGTAAGTGATCGCGTATTGGTTGAACGTTTGCGGGAGTTAGATGCTGAGGGAATTGTCGCCAAAGAAGATAATTTATATCAATTAACAGCAAAAGGCCATGATTTAGAAACCAGTTTGATTGCAGTTAAAGATTGGGGCAACAAATGGATCGATGCTGCAGAATGCAGTTGATTTTCAGCCAAAAGTTTTGTACACTAATTACAATTGGATAAAAAGCAATGATGGAAACAAGTAATTTGGCTGATTCGGAAAAAGGGAGTCCTGTCATAGACTGAAAGCAGGGGCCGCAATCGAAAAATGAAATTCACTTCCTAGCTTGCTTGGTGAAAGTCAGGCCGGTTGTCTAGCAATCGTTATTAAAATTAAGTGCGTCATATTTTGACGAATTAGGATGGTATCGCGAGACCTCGTTCCTTTAGGGAATGAGGTCTTTTTTTTATCGTTAAAGCCAAAAGTCCAGCTACCGCATTTTAAATTCCAAGTAATGAATGGGGTAAAGTTGAACTTTTTTAATTAAGGAGGAACAAGTATGTCTTTACAAGCCAAATTGGAATCATTGAAAAATGAAACCATGGAAAAAATTGACAACGTCAATGATTTACAGGCGTTAAATCAAATTCGAGTGGAAACACTTGGGAAAAAAGGCCCAATTACAGAAGTTTTGCGGGGAATGAAAGATTTATCGGCAGAAGAACGTCCTAAAGTCGGAAGTTTTGCCAATGAAATTCGCGATGAGTTAACACGCGCACTTGAAGAAAGAAAACAAGTATTAGAAGAAGCTGCACTAACCGCTGCTTTAGCGAAAGAAAGCATCGATGTAACGTTACCAGGACAACAAGTTCAAAAAGGAAATCGTCATGTGTTAACACAAATTATGGAAGAGATTGAAGATATCTTTGTTGGCATGGGCTACCAAGTTGTAGAAGGTTATGAAGTTGAAAGTGACCATTATAACTTTGAACGGATGAATTTACCAAAGGATCATCCAGCCAGAGATATGCAAGACACGTTTTATATTTCAGAAGATATTTTAATCAGAACCCACACTTCGCCAGTACAAGCGCGGACGATGGAAAAACACGATTTTTCTAAAGGACCACTACGCATGATTTCACCAGGAAAAGTTTTCCGTCGGGATACCGATGATGCCACGCATAGCCATCAATTCCATCAAATTGAAGGCTTAGTTGTCGATAAACATGTAACGATGGGAGATTTAAAAGGTACTTTGGAAGTAATGATGCAAAAAATGTTTGGAGAAGATCGTAAAATTCGTTTAC
Source organism: Enterococcus sp. SMC-9 (assembly GCF_021011285.1). NCBI lineage: Bacteria > Bacillati > Bacillota > Bacilli > Lactobacillales > Enterococcaceae > Enterococcus > Enterococcus sp. SMC-9. Next base: position 138,215 of record NZ_JAILYE010000005.1, read on the forward strand.
GCCCAAGTTATTTTCCTTTCACGGAACCTTCTGTTGAAGTCGATGTTAGTTGTTTTAAATGTGGTGGTGCAGGTTGCAATGTCTGCAAATACACAGGTTGGATCGAAATTCTAGGAGCGGGTATGGTGCATCCTGACGTCTTAAAAATGTCTGGAATTGATCCAGAAGAATATGCTGGGTTTGCATTTGGGATTGGCCCAGATCGTGTCGCAATGTTGCGTTACGGTGTGAATGATATTCGTAACTTCTATCAAAATGACTTGCGCTTTTTAAGTCAATTCAAAGGAGAGTAAAAATTTATGTTAGTTTCTTATAAATGGTTAAATGAATATTTAGACCTTACTCAAATTTCTCCCAAAGAATTAGGAGATAAAATGTCTGTAACCGGCATTGAAGTAGAAGGTATTGAAGTCCCTGCAGCAGGGTTAAAGAAAATTGTCGTAGGGAAAGTAGAAAAGTGTGTTCCGCATCCTAACTCTGATCATTTGTCTATTTGCCAAGTGGATATTGGTGAAGAAGAATTGTCTCAAATTGTTTGTGGTGCACCTAATGTCAAAGAAGGAATTAAGGTTATTGTGGCACTGCCAGGAGCACGGATTGCCGGCAATGTGAAAATTAAAAAAGGAAAAATGCGCGGTGAAGTTTCAAATGGTATGATTTGTTCTTTACAAGAACTAGGTATTTCTGAAAATGTCGTACCAAAAGAATTTGCTGACGGTATTTATTATTTACCACAAGCTGCAGTTGTGGGCGAGTCTGTTTTTCCTTATTTGGATTTAGATGACAGCATCATCGAATTATCTATCACACCAAATCGTGCCGATGCCTTATCTATCAGAGGTGTTGCCTATGAAGTGGGGGCTATTTATAATCAAAAACCGCACTTTGAAAATGAAGAATTGATTGAAGAAAGTACAGCTGCTCGTGACAAAATTAAAGTCGTGGTGACCGATGAAAAAGATGCACCGGCTTATCAAATTCGGATTATAGAAAATGTGAAGATTGCGCCATCACCACAATGGTTGCAAAATCGTTTAATGAATGAAGGTATTCGTCCAATTAATAACGTTGTGGACATTACCAATTACATTTTGCTTTTATTTGGTCAACCGTTACATGCCTTTGACTATGGGAAATTGGATAGTCAAGAGATTTTAGTTCGTCGTGCCAATGAAGAAGAAACGCTTGTGACCTTAGATGGTGAAGAGCGAAAATTAACGCCAGAAAACATCGTGATTACAAATGGGGTAAAACCGGTAGCTTTAGCTGGTGTCATGGGTGGCTTAGATTCTGAAATTACAGAGCAAACAACCACCGTAGCACTAGAAGCGGCACTATTTGATCCATTGTCAATTCGTTTAACATCAAAACAATTCAATTTGCGCAGTGAATCTTCTGCCCGTTTTGAAAAAGGCATTAATAAAGGTGATATTAACGAAGCCTGTGAAGTAGCTGCTGCTATGATTGCTAAACTTGCTGGCGGCACTGTTTTAAAAGATGCTGTAGTTGGGTCAACAGTCGCAGTAAAAGACGAAGAAGTAAAGATTACTTTGGCTAAAATTAATCGTTCGTTGGGAACGAATTTAAGTGTATCAGAAGTAGGTGCAGTTTTTAACGCGTTACAGTTTTCATACACAGAAAGTGATGAAGAATTTTCAGTGACAATCCCACCGCGACGTTGGGATATCCACATTGAAGCAGATATCATTGAAGAAGTTGCCCGTATTTACGGCTATGATAAAATTCCAAGTACCTTGCCAAGTGGTGAGACTGTTGCAGGTGCATTAACCAAAGAACAACTAAAAACACGAGAAGTGCGTAGTGCTTTAGAAGGTGCAGGTGTAACCGAAGCAATTAGTTATGCTTTGACAACAGAAGAAAAATCTCGTCAATTTATGATGCGTGAAAGTAACATTACTCGTTTGGATTGGCCAATGACAGAAGATCGGGCAGTTTTACGCATGAACTTAATCAGCGGTTTACTAGACGATGTTGCCTACAACATGGCCCGTAAAAACGAGCAGATCGCTCTTTATGAAATTGGTCGTGTCTTTTATCAAGACAGTGATCCTTTAAAAAACTTGCCGCTAGAAGAAAATCATGTTGCTTTTGCGTTAGCTGGCTTATGGCAAACCAAAGATTGGCAGCAAGCTGGAAAAAAAGTTGATTTCTTTTTAGCAAAAGGTATTGTTGAAATGCTCCTAATAACTTTAGGTGCCAAAGATATTTCTTACGTGAAAACGTCGGCTATGAAAGAAATGCATCCTGGCCAAACTGCTGAAATTTATTTAGGCGATGATAAGATTGGTTTTGTTGGTCAAGTTCATCCGACAATTGCCAAAGCCTATGATATTGGGGCAACTTTTGTAGCAGAGTTGAACTTAGCTGCGCTATTAGCTGCTGAAAAGACACCACTTGTGTATCAAGCAGTTTCTAAATTCCCGGCAGTAAGTCGCGATATCGCCATGGTAGTAAGTGAAGAGGTTGCCAATCAAGACGTTGTGGCGGCAATTAAAGCTGCTGCTGGCAAGTTTTTAAATAAAGTTACGTTGTTTGATGTATACCAAGGCACAAACATCAAAGCAGGTTCTAAATCATTGGCCTATAGTTTAACATTTGTCAATCCAGAAGCAACCTTGACAGATGAGGAAATTAATAAGGCGATGGAAAAAGTAACGAAAAACTTGACGGAAGAATTAGCAGCGGAAATTCGTTAATTATCGGTTGGAAAAGTTTAGGATTATAAATAAAAAATACGCGGCTCTCATTAGTTTGTCCGATGAGAGCCGCGTATTTTTTAATTCTCTTTAGTGTGGAGGATAAACAGTGGGATTACTAGGACAACTGCTGACACGATAATTGTAGCTGTGCCTAAGCGATTGCCTAAAAGGCTATTTAAAGTAGCGCCAGTAACAAAACTTAAAATAACAATAGCAGTATCATTGAATTTGGCTTTAGCTTTTTTATCGTGATGAATAAAGGCATCCCAAGATGTTTCCCCTAAGGTACGTAAATTTCCCGTCATCATCAAAGAGGTAAAAGGTCCAGCATGAAGTTTACGGAATTCTTGTAACTGCGCAGCCGCAGCAAAAGAAAGTAATGCGCTAGCCAGTTTATCAGAAATATAAGGAGATAAAAAAGCAGTAAGGAGCATTAAAATAATTTCAATAACTAAGACTAATTTTTGCCGACTGCGCAAACTGGTTTCATCTTTTAAGTGATGTTGCAAAAAACGTGTGGCAACACTACCGATAAAAAAAGCACTAATCGGCACAATAAACCGAAGCAATGCTCCAAAATTACCGTGACCTAGATTTAAACCTAATAAAATGAAATTCCCTGTTTGTAGACCTGCAAAAACTTCACCGTGAAAAAGGTAAGTATAGGCATCTAAACCACCAGCTGCGGCGGCTAAAAAAACACCAATGATCAATCGTTCATGTAAAGGATATTCTTTATCCTTCATTTTTATCACCTCATTATCTTTGCCATACATACTAAATTTAGCCCCACTTCGGGCATTTGACAACTGATTTGACTTAGAAAAAATTGGTGAAATAAAAGTGATACGATCTAAATTTGAAAGCAAAAAAGTTCAAAGGAAAAATTAAAATCTGTACTTTTTGCTGAGAAATTTATGCGTCTACAAGGCAAAAAATAAAAAAGGCTTTGCAAAGGTACTTAACTTTTGAACAATAAGAACGAAATATTTAAACATTACGTCGCAAATGTTTAATATTTATTTATTGTAAGTAAAGTGCTTTTGCAAAGCTAGACATGGATAATCTTTTGTAAAACAATTTAACCATGTAGGAATTTTAGATGTTTTTTATAGTACAGTCGACAAAAAGTATTTTAGCTGAAATAAGCAATGCCCATTGCTTCTTTGACTTGCGCTAATGTTTGGGCAGCAACCATTTCTGCTTGTTGGGAGCCTTTTTGCAAAATTTCCATAATAGCAGCAGGGTCTTTTGCTAATTCTTCCCGTTTGGTTCGAATTGGCGCAAATTCTGCTTCTAAAACATCGATCAAATAACGTTTGATTTTGACATCGCCCAAACCGCCGCGACGATAGTTGTCTTTTAATTTTGCAATATATTCTTTATCGGTGCCAAAAACATCTAAATAGGTGAAAACCATATTGCCTTCAACTTGGCCAGGGTCTTCCACATGGATGTGATTGGGATCTGTGTACATACTCATAACTTTCTTTTTGATTACATCGGCAGAATCTGCGATATAAATTCCGTTACCTAAGGATTTACTCATTTTGCCATTGCCGTCAATCCCTGGTAGTCGTCCCATTCCTTTTGGCGGTAAAACAGCTTTTGGTTCAACTAAAACAGGTTTGTAGATATTGTTAAAGCTATGAACAATTTCTTGCGTTTGTTCTAACATTGGTTTTTGGTCCTCGCCAACAGGAACAAGGTTGGCTTTGAAAGCTGTAATATCGGCTGCTTGGGAAACTGGATAAATGAAAAATCCTGTTGGTACACCTTCGCCGAAATTCTTTTGCTCGATTTCACTTTTGACTGTTGGGTTACGACGGACCCGTCCAACAGAAACGAGATTCAAAAAGTACATGGTTAGTTCTGCTAATTGCGGAATTTGCGATTGGATAAAAAGGGTTGTCTTACTTGGATCTAAACCTACGGCCAAATAATCCAAGGCCACTTCCAAAACATTGGAAGAAACTTTTTCTGGATTTTTAGCATTATCCGTTAAAGCCTGCATATCTGCAATCATGATATAAAGTTCGTTGTTGGGATCTGCTTGCATTTCCACGCGTTTTTTTAATGAACCGACATAATGGCCTAAGTGTAATCTGCCAGTGGGGCGATCCCCTGTTAAAATGGTATTTTTCAAGAGTTGTCACCTTTTTCTAAATTCTATTCTCACATATGTCAGTGTACCTTTTTTTAAACTTTCCGGCAACTGCCAAAAAGGCAAATAACTGGAAATTGAAAAGTAAAACTGGGAAAATAAGAAAATAGCTGAAAAGTAGTTTTTTTAGAATTGGAAAACGCATACAACTTACATCTCTATGTCAGAAAAGTTCTCAAAATTCTCCGTTGTTATTGTCAGAAAAGTTAGTCAATTCTAATTTTTTTTGCGAAAAAACTTTACAAACGTTTTTTAATTTGCTTATAATACTACTTAAACTAAAACATCAATAGATTTTAAACTTAAAACAGGAGTGACGCCAATGTCTATGATCGAATTTCAAAACGTGGAAAAATACTACGGTAAATTCCATGCGCTAAAAAATATTAATTTAAATTTCGAAAAAGGTGAAGTAGTCGTGGTTATCGGACCTTCTGGCTCAGGAAAAAGTACGATGCTGCGCTGTATCAACGGTTTAGAACGTATTTCTTCTGGTCATTTATTGATAAATGACCACGATCTTTACAGCAAAAATAGTAAACTGACAGAAATCAGAAAAAATATCGGGATGGTTTTTCAACACTTTAATTTATATCCCAACAAGACAGTGTTAGAAAATATTACATTAGCCCCCATTAAAGTTTTGAAACAAAATGAACAAGATGCCATCGCCCTTGCAGAACGCTTGTTAGATCGTGTCGGAATGCTAGATAAAAAGGATTCTTATCCGTCAATGTTATCTGGCGGACAACAACAACGTGTTGCTATTGCCCGTGGTCTTGCAATGCAGCCACAAATGCTTTTGTTTGATGAACCAACCTCAGCATTGGATCCAGAAATGATTGGTGATGTGCTAAATGTCATGAAAAAAATCGCCAAAGATGGAATGTCCATGATTGTAGTTACCCATGAAATGGGCTTTGCCAAAGAAGTGGCTGACCGGGTCGTCTTCATGGCTGATGGTGAAGTGGTTGAAGAAAGTCGCGACGTTGAGAACTTCTTTAATAATCCGAAAACGGACCGAGCAAAACAATTTATCAGTAAAGTTATCAATCATTAATATTGTTTTGGTTTTGTTTGTTTTGCAATCGTAAGGATCGGAGGAAAGTTAATGAAAAAAATCTTTTCATTTGTGTTTGGGCTTGCAGCAGTACTGCTTATATTAAGTGGTTGTGGAAAGAGCGTTGCAGACCAAGATATTTCAAAAGTTAGTAAAGAAAACAACCAGATTATTTGGGGTGTAAAATACGATACTCGTCTGTTTGGTATGATGGATGTCACGACCAATGAAGTAAAGGGGTTTGATATTGATATTGCCAGAGCTATCACAGAAAAAATTCTTGGACGGGACGGCAATGCAATTTTTGTGGAAGTAACTTCTAAAACTCGGATTCCCTTGTTAAAAAACGGAAACATCGATGCGATTATTGCTACTATGACGATTACAGAAGAACGTAAAAAACAAGTGAATTTTTCCCAAGTCTATTTTGATGCTGGCCAATCTTTACTGGTACCAAAAGATAGTAAAATTACCGGAGTGGATAGTTTAACTGGTGATGATACAGTACTAGCAGTTAAAGGTTCCACGTCTGCCGTGAATATTCGGCAACATGCTCCAGATGCTAAAATTTTGGAGTTGGAAAATTATGCCGAAGCTTTCACTGCTTTACAGTCAGGACAAGGCGATGCCATGACGACTGATAATGCTATCTTGTTGGGGATGGCCTCTGAAAATAAAAACTATAAATTAACGGGTAGTACATTTACAGAAGAACCATATGGTATTGCCATTAATAAAGGTCAAGACAACTTTTTAAAAGAAGTAAATAAAGCACTAGATGAAATGCATCAAGATGGCACGTATGATGAAATTTATAGCAAGTGGTTCCCAAATGACAACACTGGGAAAGTAAAATAAAGGAGGCCAGTTATGCTGACATTATTTCAAGAATACAGCGGTATGTTTTTTGAAGGGTTCAAATTTACAATTTATTCCAGTATAATTGCCCTTTTCTTTAGCCTGATTATCGGTACGTTAATGGCAATTTTACAATTGTCCAGCAATCGCGTGATAAAATTTTTGGCACAGGCTTATGTTGAGTTTTTCCGGAATATTCCATTATTGATTATTGCGATGTTTTTCTTTGTCGTAGTTCCGCTATATTGGGTGCAAATTGATGGATTTCAAGCCGGAACGATTGGTTTGATTATTTATACATCAGCTTTTATTGCCGAAACGGTACGTTCTGGTATTCAAACGGTGCCAAGCGGACAGACAGAAGCGGGACTTTCACAAGGCCTAACTTATAGTCAAACGATGCGCTACATTGTGTTACCACAAGCTTTTAAAATCGTAGTGCCGCCATTAGGCAATCAGTTTATTAATTTAGTGAAAAACTCTTCTGTTTTGGCAATGGTAGCTGGTCTTGATTTGATGTATCAAGGGGACTTGATTGCCAGCACGACGTTTAATACTTTTGATACGTATATCATTGTTGCACTATTTTATTTGGTTTTAACATTGCCACTTTCATACTTAATGAATCACTTAGAGAAAAAATGGGCTATAACAGGCTAGAAAGGAGCGGATTAAATGAACTTTTTTGATGCATTTTCATTTGTTAATATGCGTTTTTTAATGGATGGGTTACGAGTAACGGTTGAAGTTTCGGTGTTATCGATTATTTTTAGCTTTATTGTTGGTGGCTTTATCGGCGTGATTCGTTTTAGTAATATCCCATTTTTATCCAAAATTTTGGGGATAGTGATTGATGTTATTCGAAATTTACCGTTGTTACTCATTATTTTCTTCACGTATTTTGCTTTGCCGCAAATTGGTATCCGCTTTGATATTTTCTGGTCAGCTGTGGTGGCGTTGACTATTTTTGAATCTGCGATGCTGTCAGAGGTTTTTCGGGCGGGGTTAAATGCAGTTCCAAAAGGTCAGATGGAAGCAGGGTTATCCACCGGTCTAACCTATGTTGAGACAATGCGGTCGATTGTTATTCCTCAGGCGTTCAAATCAATGATCCCTGCAATTGTTAGTCAGTTAATTTCTTTGATTAAAGATACTTCCTTGGCCGTAATTATTTCATTACCTGAGCTGACACATAATGCTAAGATTATTTACGGTCAAAATGAAAATTATGTTTTACCAATGTTCTTGGCGATGACAATTGCATATTTTATCGTCTGTTACGCATTGTCCCTTGTTTCAAAATATTTGGAAACAAGACAATATAATTATTAAGTCTTCATTGCCAGTCTTTTTTTCTTAAGTGAACTTTAACGCTTAAGAAAAGAAGACTGGATTTTTTGTCGCAAAATAAGTTGCTGCTATTTTTAGAAAACTTAAATGGCTTTTTGGCGGGCAAAGAGACAGGACTTGAAAAAAAACTTAAAAAAAGCGAAAATAGAGACATTGGAATGAAATAAACCAGTTTGAAATATCTTGCTTATTTCAAACATCAAAGGATGAAGAGTATGGGAAATAAGCACGCAATCGGTCTAATTGATTCCGGTGTGGGCGGATTGACCGTTTTAAAAGAAGCATTAAAACAATTACCAAATGAAAACTTGATTTATCTTGGTGACACCGCGCGTTGTCCTTATGGTCCAAGGCCCGCTGATCAGGTAATTGAATTTACAAGACAGATGACACAATTTTTGGTTCAAAAAAATATCAAATTACTCGTAATTGCTTGTAACACCGCTACTGCGGTTGCTTTAGATGTTATTCGCCAAGAAATCGCTATTCCAGTAGTCGGTGTTATTCTACCGGGAACTAGGGCGGCTGTGAAAACTACCCAAAATCATCAGGTTGCTGTGATTGGAACAGAAGGAACCATTAAAAGTGCTTCTTATCAAAAGGCAATTCAAAGCAAAATGCCAAATGTTAAAGTATATAGTTTAGCTTGTCCCAAATTTGTCTCCTTGGTGGAAAGTAATCAATTTTTATCACCAGTAGCAAAAAAAGTGGTCGCTGAAACATTATTACCTTTGCAATATAGCGGGATGGATACTTTAATTTTAGGCTGTACACATTATCCTTTATTGCGGCCGATTATTCAAAACGTGGTGGGCAGTCAGGTGAATTTAATTGACTCTGGTGCGGAAACAGTAGGAGAAGTTAGTGTTTTGTTAGATTATTTTGAAATTGCCAATAGCATTGACAATAAAACGCCAAACTATGAATTTTATACGACGGGTTCAACTAAAATGTTTGATGAGATTGCCAATGAATGGTTAGACAATATTTCGGTAAAATCAAAACATGTAGATTTAGAAAGGGATTAATAAAATGAGACATGACGGACGTGGGGTACAACAAATTCGCCCCGTAACAATTAAAACCAATGTATTTAAACATCCAGAAGGTTCAGTGATGATTTCATTTGGTGATACACAAGTTGTATGTTCTGCCACAATTGAAGAGCGAGTGCCACCTTTTTTAAAAGGTACTGGCAAAGGTTGGGTAAATGCGGAATATAGTATGTTGCCTCGCGCGACCCAAACTCGCAATCGCCGTGAAAGTGCCAAAGGCAAACTTTCTGGTCGAACGATGGAAATTCAACGTCTCATTGCCCGTTCGTTACGTGCGGTTGTGGATTTAGAAAAGCTGGGAGAACGGAGTATTATCGTTGACTGTGACGTTTTACAAGCCGATGGCGGCACTAGAACCACAAGTATTACGGGTGCCTTTGTTGCTTTACGTCTAGCAGTAAATAAGCTGCTTCAAAAAAATGAACTAATGGAAGATCCGATTAAAGAACATTTAGCTGCAATTAGCGTGGGCATTTTAGCCGATGGCACTTGTGTCACAGACTTGGATTATAGTGAAGATTTTAAAGCTTGTGTTGATATGAATGTTGTGATGACAGAAAGTGGGCAATTTGTCGAGCTACAAGGAACCGGTGAAGAAAGTACTTTTAACGGTGAAGAATTAAATGAAATGCTAGTTTATGCAAAACAGGCAATTCATGATTTGGTTGCCTTTCAAAAAGAAGCGCTATTAGGAAACGCTGAACTTGAAAATGTCCTTGCAAAAGACGATGCCAAATCAATTGTAATTGCCACTAAAAATCCCGGTAAAGCAAAGGAATTTGAAGCCCTTTTTAGCGACTATCAAGTTAAAACATTATTAGACTACCCGGAAATTCCTGAAGTAGAAGAAACCGGGCACACTTTTGAAGAAAATGCGCGATTAAAGGCTGAAACAATTGCGCAATTATTAAATCGCCCTGTGCTAGCAGATGATTCTGGCTTAGCAGTCGACTCTTTAAATGGTATGCCAGGTGTCTATTCAGCTCGTTTTGCCGGTGAAATGAAAAGCGATGCAGCCAACAATGCTAAATTGTTACATGAATTAACCAATGTTCCCGATGAAGATAGAAATGCGCATTTTCACTGCACGTTGGTTTTTGCTGCCCCTAAAAAAGAAAGTCTTGTCGTTTCGGCTGACTGGCCAGGGAAAATTGGTCGAATTCCAAGAGGCGATCATGGCTTTGGTTATGACCCGCTATTTATTCCTCAAGGGATGAAAAAGACAGCTGCCGAATTAAGTGCTGCTGAAAAAAATGCGATTAGTCATCGTGGGCAAGCACTGAAAAAATTGCAAAAGAGTTGGCAGACATGGTTAGAAGGATAAAAAATCTTTTTAAAGTTTTTCAAAACAAACAAGAGGAGCGCAATATGAAATATTTAGTAGTCAGTGATAATCACGGGGATCGTGAAATTTTAGTTGATATTTTGCAGCGTCGCCGTGATGAAGTGGATTATTTCTTTCATTGTGGGGATTCAGAGTTACCAAGTAATGATGAATTGTTTCAAATTTACAATGTCGTGACAGGCAACTGTGATTTTGATCCTGGTTTTAAGTCCCGTTTAGTTATGAAGACACCCCTAGACACGATTTATATGACCCACGGACATTTATCTAATGTTCGCTTTGGCTTAACCCAGATTTCTTTAGAGGCTAAAGCCGAAAATGCTGATATTTGCCTTTTTGGTCATACGCATCAAATTGGTTGCGAAGCAGTTAAGGGATGTTTGTATTTGAATCCGGGCAGTATCTCACAACCAAGAGGTCCCATTCAAATTCAAAGCTATGCGATTATCGAAAGTTCAGCTGATAGTTGGGAAGTGCAATATTACGACCGCACCCATGCAGCCGTTAGTGATTTGCATTTCCACTTTAAAAAGTAATCTGTAAGATTTTCATAAGGCGCGTAAGACAAGATGTTTCCCCTTACAATTTTTTGTACAATAAGGTTGTATGTTGGGTGGAAATGGAGGCAATCAATTTGATAGGAACCACTGTCCAAGAACTTTTGTTAGAAAATCAAGATAATTTTTTAGTACCAGCAGAAAACGTTGCATCTTTAATGTATTCCAATCCGTTAGATCACGCATTGTTAGTTTTATCAAAAGTCGGCTATTCAAAAATTCCAGTTTTAGATAAAGATGATCGCTTTGTCGGTTTAATCGGCTTAAATGATATAGTCGGAAAAATGATTGATTTAAGAAGAATTGATACCGATAATCTAGCAGGGTTAACGGTGGCAGACGTGATGGAAATTGGCGTAGATTATGCCAGAGAAGATGCTGATCTAGAAGATATTTTACATCTCTTAGTGAATAATGCTTTTTTACCAATTGTAAACAGTGAACGCATTTTTGTGGGAATTATTACCCGCAAAGAAGTTTTAAAAGCTACGAATCATTTGGTTCATGAACTAGAAAAGCGATATGAATTGGTGGATAAGACAGAAAAAAAGAAAGATAAACTCTTTGTCATTTAAAGACGGAAAGTTAAAAATAACCCGTCAACAATGTCTGATTAGGCATTGTTGACGGGTTATTTGTTTTAAAAACGTAGTTAGAATCGATTAATTTGAAACTTATTTTGCTGCAGGTAAAATTGGTGTTGCTGGAATGGATAGGTCAGCTGCATTTAATTCATTAATGGCGGCTGTTAACAGATCTTCTTTTATTTTGAACTGTTGGCCATTTAAGACATAAAAAGTAGTGCGAATCGCATAATTACTATTGCCTAAATCAACCAAGCCGAAAATAGTGGGTTCAGTTTGAATTTCTTCTTGATAGGTTTTTGCAATTTGATCATTGGCACGTTTTATAGCAGTTTTGATTTTATCTAAGCCTTCGTTGGGGTCAATTCGAACATCGACAATGACTTGCATATTAGAGCGGGAATTATTACTGATGGTAGTAATATTACGGTTGGGAATAAAGTGAACAGTCCCATTAGCCGAGCGTAGTTCTAACGTGCGAATGCCGACAGAAGTAACCGTTCCTTCAATAGCTAAATTACTTAAAATAATATAGTCGCCTACATCAATTTGCTGTTCCATGATGATGAAAAAACCGGTAATAATATCATTCATGAAGCCCTGTGCCCCAAGCCCAATAGCTAAACCGGCAATTCCTGCCCCGGCTAGTAGTGAGCCAACAGGAACACCAAGAGTAGAAAGTAGGGAATAGATGAAGAAAAAGCCTAATGTGTAATGAATGACATTGCGGATTAAAGTATTCAATGTATTCATCCGGCTTTCGCTGAATTTTTGTCTTTTTTGATAGGATTGATAGCTGCGTTCTACTAAAAAATCACAAAGACGCAATAAGACGCTAAATAAAATGATCAAAAAGATAATCATTAGTCCTTTTGAAATGAGCAATCCGGTGACATTCTCCCAATTGATAGTTCCCCACCAACGTTGAAAAGCATTCAATTGTCGGACTGCTGGCTCTGTAATACCTGAACTGGTAGAGTCGGTTGTTTGTGCTGCAATGTGTAACATCAAAATCCTCCCTTAAAATCCGTTGTTCCGATTCTAATAAATCTTCTGCACTATTTATCTTAACAAAAAGAGCATAAAAAAACTGCCAATTTGCTGGCAGTTTTTTAATTTTTTAATTGTTTGGCTTGGTTATTCCAAAAGCGTTCTTTAGACATCGTCTGTTTGTTGCAAATAAGACGCGGGAGCTTTAAAGCCGTATACATTTCCCAAAATATATTTGGCAATATGCAACGTACGGTCACTGCTTCGTTCTAGGTTTGAACTGATATCAATAAACAAAACACTATCAGCAGCCCGGCCATCGCCTTTACTCATTAAACGGAAATATTTTTTCCGCAATAGGTCAACTAACTCATTTACTTCTTTTTCCCGTGAAAGAATTTTAGTTGCAAGGTTGTGGTCGTCAGTCTCCAAAACGAAAAGTGCATCGCGAATATTTTTTAAAACTTTATCAAACAATGAAATTAAATCTTCATCATATAAAATGAGTGTAGTGCGCGTAGTTTTCATACCGTTGCCATTGCGTTTTTCCTTATTCCGCTGCTTTTGTTCCAATTGACAAGCTTCTTCAATAAAACCGATGATATTTTTACAGTGGTCCCCGATCCGCTCGAAGTCTTTGGTAAATTCTAGCAACATTGCTTGTTCTTGGCTTTCTGTTTGTGAAAGTTCTACAGTGGCAGTTTTAGCCAAGTAGTCGGTTAATTCAACGTCAAATTGATTGATGGCCTCCTCATATTGTAAAACATCATCTTTTTTGTCGTCTGTTGGTTTAATGTAGAAATCCTTGGTGGCAGAAAGTGCCCGAAGTGCATAATTTCCCATTTGAATAACTTCGTTTGAAGCTTGACGCAGTGCAATGCTTGGTGAGGTATATAAAAAGTCTTCGTTTAATTCCACGGCACGAATATCCAAAGATTTATCGGTACCAGGAATAATTTTTTTGACTAACATTTCAATTTGAGGGATAAACCAAAATTGAATGGCTAAGTTTGAAATATTAAAAAGTCCGTGGGCAAAGGCGATTTGCATGCTTGGGTTCAAGTTTAAAACATCTGTCATCATAATAACTACGTGTGTAAAAGGGGTTAGCAGTAAGGTGAATATCACTGCTCCCACCAGATTAAAGACTACGTGGGCTCCGGCAGTTCGCTTGGCAGCAATACTAGCGCCTAACGCAGCAATAACTGCGGTAATCGTAGTCCCGATATTATCGCCAAATAAAATTGGGAGTGCAGCCCCCAAAGCTAAGCTGTTTTGGGCATAAAGTTGTTGCAAAATTCCAATGGTGGCACTAGAACTCTGTAAAACCATTGTTAAAAGCGTTCCAATCCCAACACCTAAAATAGGATGATGAGAAACACCAATCATCAAGTCGTTAAATTGGGGTAAGTCTTTTAATGGTTCCATACTGGTGCCCATTAATTTAAGGCCAAAAAATAAACAACCAAAACCAAATAAAATTTGACCGATATTTTGAAACAATTTTCGTTTGGTAAAAAATAAAAGAATGGCACCAATCCCAATGATAGGCAAGGCGTAGGCACTTAAATTAAACCCAATTATAAAGGCGGTTACCGTCGTTCCAACGTTGGCTCCCATAATGACCCCAATTGCTTGGCGCAACGTCATAAACCCAGCGCTAACTAGCCCGACTGTTAAAACTGTCGTGCCAGAGCTACTTTGAATTAGTCCTGTGACAATAATACCCGCTAAAACAGCCCGTAAAGGTGTTGAAGTGAATTTATTTAAAACTTCTCGAAGCCTGTCACCGGCGGCTTTTTGCAGACCATCTCCCATATATTTAATCCCAAATAGGAAAATTCCCAGACCACCTAAAAAGCTAAAGAGCATTTCTTGATACGACATACAATTTCCTCCAGCAAATATTTTAACCAATTAAAGTCAGCATAGCGAAAATACGAAAGGATGTAAACGATTTTTTTGTATAATAACAAAATCAGTTGTTACTAAAAACGACGACACATTCAGTTAAAAGAAATAAGGGATAAATGTAATAAAAGTTAATTTACGTATATTATTTTTGACTTTGGTAAAACGTGATTGCCAGATAAGGGGAATACTTCATATAACGATATTTTGATTTACCTTAGAAATTGCTGTTAAAAAAAGACCGTTGCAATAAAGCGTCTTTTAAAGTCTAGCGAAAAGCTAACTTTAAATCGCTTCAAAACAACGGTCTTTTATAAAAGTGGGTGGGTGTTCTAAGATAGATGAACGCCCTTATCGACAAAAATAACTTCTCCAATAATCCCACTAGAAGCCGGGCTGATTAAAAAGGCGCAGGTATTACCGACTTCTTCAATGGTCACCCCAACATTGTCTGGTGTTCTTTCTTCAGATAATTGAATTAATTTTTGATAGTCTTTAACCCCTGTTACAGCTAAAGTCTTAATGGCACCAGCAGAAATTCCGTTTACCCGAATGCCTTCAGGGGATAATTCGGCAGCTAAGTAACGAACGGCAGCTTCTAAGGCGGCCTTAGCAATTCCCATCATATTATAATTTGGTACTGCTCTTTGGGAACCCAAGTAGCTCATAGTTACAATCCCACTGTTTTGAGCTAAAATATTTTTTGCATAGCGGGTAACTGCAAGTAATGAATACGAGCTGATATCTTGTGCTAATGCGTAACCCTCTCGTGAAATATCGACTACGCTACCAGATAAATCTTCTTTATTGGCATAAGCGACAGCGTGGACAACGCCGTGGATTTCACCGGCATAATTCCCGATTTTTGCAAAACATTCTTCAATACTTTCATCACTGGCAACATCACATTCTACTTTGAATGCTTCAGTGCCAACTAATTTTTCTAATTGTTTGGCCATGCGGTCGTTTTGGTAAGTATAAATAACTTCTGCACCTTGATCACTTAATGCTTTGGCACAGCCCCAGGCGATTGAGCGCTTATTGGCGACGCCCATAACGACAACTTTTTTTCCAGCTAATAAACTCATGTTTACACTCCTTGAATAATCAAAATAAATAATTTCATTTTTTTGCTCCGTATGATTTCTTATTATTAGATAAAATTGTTTGATTGTCAAACTATTTTTTTCTTGCAGATTATAAATTTGCAAGAAAATTAGAGATATGATACTTTGATAATCAAAATAGATTGTTTTGTCATCTATTTTATTATCAGCAAAAAAACAAGGAGGGTTCTTATGAGCCAAACATTGACCGTTGCAAACGTTAAAGAGCTGATCCCAAATCGGTTCCCAATTTTATATATTGATAAAGTTACCTCGCTTTTAGCTGGTAAAGAAATTATAGCGGAAAAACAAGTCACCTATAACGAAGATTTTTGCCAAAGCCAGCCAGATAATCCCCACATGCCAGGAACTTTAGTGTTAGAAACTTTGGCGCAAGCAGGTTCAATTTTAATTTTAAAATCTCCAGAATTTTTGGGCCAAACAGCTTATATTGGCGGGATTAATGCAGCTCATTTTTACGATTTAGTTCGACCAGGTAGTACCTTACAATTGCGTTTTGCAATTACAAAAATGAAAGGAAACGTCGGGACTGCCGATGCAAAAGCGACAGTAGCGGGTAAAAAAGTTGCCGAATGTGTCTTCACGTTTATTGTAGGTGCAAAATAAAAAAAGAATAACTTTTCATTAAGAAAAAGGATGTGACAAAAATTTATGTCACATCCTTTTTTTCTATTTTGTTTTAGCTTCTTGTAAGATTTTAATTGTTTTGATTTTTACCGGGGATTCGGGTTTGTCATTACTGTCAGTTTTTACTGCGGCAATTTTATCAACCACGTCCATCCCTTCAATAACTTGACCAAATACAGTGTAACTACCATCTAAAGAAGGGTAACCGCCTTTTTTATAAGCATCGATAATTTTATTTGGAATCCAATCTTTTAAAAGACCATCACTCATATCGTCTTTATTTTGGACGATATAAAACTGACTGCCAATGCTATTAGGTTGTTGGGATTGGGCCATCGCTAGTGCCCCGCGAATATGATATAGCTGATTAGAAGGTTCTGCTCCAAAACCTTTACCCCAAATACTTTCACCGCCAGTGCCGTCGCCTTTAGGATCACCACCTTGAATCATGAAATCATTAATCACACGATGGAAAGTTAAGCCGTCATAATAACCTTTTTTAGCATGCGTCATGAAATTTTCTACCGCTTTTGGTGCGATCTCTGGAAACAGTTTGATTTTGATATTTCCTTTATCTGTTTGCAGCTCAACGAGGTCTTCGTTATCTTTGACTTTAGCGTCTAGTTGAGGTAAGTCCAATTTATTAACATCAACTTTTTCAGAAGTTTCACTAGTCTTATCTGAGCTAGAACTAGAAGAGGTTGGACTGTTATTTGTACAACCTGCAATGACGAGCAGCGCAGAAAATAAAACTGCTGTCCCTAAAATACGTTTTTTAATCATGTGTGTAGCTCCTTTTATCTATGATAGTTAAAGAATAACAAATAAAAAAATGTTTGACCAGTCGTGGTTGGCTTTTAAATAGTGAATTGCAAAGGTAAAGGTGTAGACCAATTGGAGCGTTTTTGTTATAATGTAAGAGCATTCAAAAATGTAAACCTCAAGGAGGAAATTAGTAATGGGAAAATTAGGTATTTCAGTTTATCCAGAACGTTCAACATTTGAAAAGGACAAGACATATTTAGATTTGGCTCATAAATATGGGTTTAAACGGGTCTTTACTAGTCTTTTAGAAATTGATGGCGATAAAGAAAAAGTTTTAGCTGGGTTTAAAAAAGTAGTTGATTATGCTAACAGTTTGGAAATGGAAGTCATGGTAGATATTAATCCAGGTCTTTTTGAACAATTAGGCATTTCATATGATGATCTTTCTTTTTTTGATGAAATGGGAGCTTATGGCGTTCGTTTAGATCTTGGTTTTACTGGGGCAGAAGAAGCCAAAATGACGCGAAATCCTTATGGTATTAAAATTGAAATTAATATGAGTCAAGGAACAAATTATGTCGATAATATTATGAGCTATTCTCCTAACACCAATAACTTATTAGGTTCTCATAATTTTTATCCTCATCGTTATTCTGGCTTGAGTTATGATCACTTTGTCTTTTGTTCGAAAAAATTCCGTAAATACAATTTAAATACGATGGCATTTGTGAACTCTCATGAGGCGACTTTTGGACCATGGCCAACCCAAGATGGTCTATGTACTCTAGAAGATCACCGTGATTTAGAGATAGCTACCCAAGTTAAGCACTTCATGTTGACAGGGCTGATTGACGATATCTCAGTAGGAAATGCCTATGCCTCAGAAGCAGAGTTAAAAGCAATGTCTGAAGCTTTCTTTTCTGAATATCCTAGCTTAAAAGTCGCCCCTGCTAAGGACATAACAGCAGACGAACGTATTTGTTTGTTTGATAATTTGCACAGTTATCGTGGCGATCGTTCAGAATACATCTTGCGTTCAACGATGACGCGGGTGTATTACAAAGACAAACCATTTCCAGCTCATAATACACATGATATGACGCGGGGCGATGTTTTGATCGATAATGTTGGTTACGGACAGTATAAAGGCGAAACGCAAATTGCATTAAAAGAGATGAAAAATGACGGCCGGGTGAACGTTGTCGGGCGCATCAGTGATGATGAACTTTTCTTGCTGAATTTCTTAAAACCTTGGTCAAGTTTTAAATTAATTGAAAATAAATAATTGAACTACCCAGTTGTATCAATTCCTTCGTTAAACAAAAAGAACTAAAAATTCTTTTTGTTTAACGAGAATACTAACTGGGTATTTTTTTTTGCTGATCTTTAATCACGTAAGCTGACTTTTTAATATTTCCCATAATTTTTCTCTTTTGATGCCATATGTCTAAAGGGTTTTTTGGTATAATAATAAAGTTGGAGGTGGGTAGATGAAAAATCAGCTGGCACTTTTATTAAATGAACTCCAAGGGATTGGACAATCGGGCAAAACATATGGCCGGGATGTCTTTGACCAAGAACGCTATGATCAACTGTTGATAGTGACGGAAAAATTAATGAATTTGTTAACCGATTGGAATGAAAAACAGATTCAACATTATCTTTACACAGATGATGGGTATGCTACGCCTAAAGTAGATATTCGCGGTGTTGTTTTTGTTGAAGATAAACTTTTATTAGTAAAAGAAAAAAGCGATAATAGCTGGACGCTTCCCGGCGGTTGGGGAGACATCGGCTATTCTCCGTTTGAAATTGCTGCAAAAGAAATTTTGGAAGAAGCCGGGATTTTGGTTAAACCTTTGCAGTTAATCGCCGTGAAAGATAAAGCAAAACATCATTATCCCGCAAGTTTGACCTATGTCTACAAGTTTTTTATCTATTGCGAGGCGTTAGAGACAACGATTAGATCAGGGCTGGAAACGACAGCTGTCGGTTTTTTTACTCAAGTAGAATGTGAGCAATTAAACTTATCTTTAGCGCGGACTTCAAAAGAAGATATTAGCGCGGCTTTTACTTACCACCAACATCCGGAAAACGCAGTTTGCGATTAATTTGTAAGTGAGGAATAGAAGTGAAAAAAGTATGGATTACAATTGGTATTGTTTTGCTATTATTAGCAGGTGGCCTTGTTTTTGCTGGCAATTATTTTTATAACTATGCATTTGTACCATCAGAAAAAGATTTTTTAGCTGATGATAACGAAGCCCAAGCTGCTGCAGATAACAAACCTACTGATACGGCTTTAACGTGGTTTAAAGGTAATACGAGAAAAAATTGGTATATAACTAGCGAAGATGGCTTAAAGTTGCGGGGTATTTATTTACCCGCCTCTAAAAAAAGTGATAAAACAGCCATTATAGCTCATGGTTACATGGGGGATGCAGAATCTATGTACCAATTTGCTGACATGTATCACAGGCTGGGCTATAACGTTTTGGTACCTGATGCAAGAGGACATGGTAAAAGCCAAGGAGATTATATTGGTTTTGGTTGGCCAGAACGCAAGGACTATGTCAAATGGATTCACGAGGTTTTGAGCCAAAATGGTTCTAAGGAAAAAATTATTTTACATGGTGTCAGTATGGGGGCGGCAACCGTCATGATGACCTCCGGTGAAAAATTACCAACGAATGTCAAAGCTATTATAGAAGATTGTGGGTATTCTAGCATTCAAGCGGAGTTAATTTATCAATATCACCAACTGTTTGATTTGCCAACATTTCCAATTATTCCGGTCACCAATTTAGTGATGCGACTTCGCGCTGGTTTTTTCTTTACTGATGGCGACGTAACCAAACAACTGGCAAAAAATGAAACGCCAATGTTCTTTATCCATGGTTCTGCCGATAAATTCGTACCATTTACTATGTTGGATAAAGTTTACAATGCGACTAATGTGCCAAAAGAAAAATGGGTAGTAGATGGCGCAGCACATGCCCAAAGTTTTAATAAAGATCCAAAACGTTATGAAGAAAAAGTTAAGAGCTTTTTAAGTCGTTATGAATAAAATGGTTAAATTTTAAAATCATAGACAAATGAGCGTTAGGTCGTTACAATAATGAAGACTTAATTTATGGGAATAGAATGGAGGACAAAACATGTCCATGTTTTTAGATCAAGTAACAATTGATGTCAAAGCCGGCAAAGGCGGCGACGGTATGGTTGCTTTTCGTCGTGAAAAGTACGTGCCAGACGGAGGACCTGCCGGCGGTGATGGCGGTCATGGTGGTGATGTCATTTTAGTTGTTAATGAAGGGTTACGCACCTTGATGGATTTTCGCTTTAATCGGCATTTCAAAGCTACTCCTGGTGAAAATGGAATGAGTAAAGGAATGCATGGCCGAGGTGCAGAAGATACCTACGTCAAAGTTCCACCAGGTACAACAGTTCGTGATGCTGAAACAGGCGCGCTGTTAGGGGATTTGGTGACAGAAGGACAAACGCTAGTAGTCGCTCGTGGCGGACGTGGTGGACGTGGGAATACACGATTTGCATCACCGCGAAATCCAGCACCTGAGTTGGCGGAAAACGGTGAACCAGGACAAGAGCGCAAAATTGAACTAGAATTAAAAGTTTTAGCTGATGTGGGCTTAGTTGGTTTTCCTTCGGTGGGAAAATCGACATTACTTTCTGTAATTTCTTCAGCGCGACCTAAAATTGGTGCTTATCATTTTACTACGCTGGTACCAAATTTAGGAATGGTAACAACAACAGATGGACGCAGTTTTGCTGTGGCCGACTTGCCTGGATTAATTGAAGGAGCTTCTCAAGGTGTAGGGCTAGGCACGCAATTTTTACGTCACATTGAAAGAACGCGCGTGATTTTACATGTGATTGACATGAGCGGTATGGAAGGCCGAGATCCTTATGAGGACTATTTAGCAATTAACAAAGAGTTAGAAAGTCATAACTTACGCTTGTTGGAACGTCCTCAAATTATTGTGGCAAATAAAATGGATATGCCAGAATCAGAGGAAAATTTAAAAGCATTCAAAGAAAAATTACAAGCACAAAAAACAGATGAGTTTGCAGCGGATATCCCGATTTTCCCAATTTCAGCTGTTTCCAAAAAAGGTTTGCAAGCATTATTAAACGCAACTGCAGATTTATTGGAAACAACACCAGAATTTCCATTATACGATGAAGAAATTGAAGAAGATGTGGTGCATTATGGGTATCAATCCGATGAACCTGAGTTTGAAATTACTCGGGAACCAGATGCAACTTGGGTATTAAGCGGAGATAAAATTGAGAAGCTATTCCAAATGACCAATTTTGCTCATGATGAAACCGTTATGCGTTTTGCCCGCCAACTAAGAGGCTTGGGAGTTGATGAAGCATTACGGGCCCGTGGTGCAAAAGATGGAGATATTGTCCGCATTGGTAATTTTGAATTTGAGTTTGTTGAATAGAAAAGAATAAAAGAGCAATCCACTTTGAAGCATTCTAAGTAAACCCTTTGGTTAAGGGTTTAGAATAAGTCTTCATTTTGGATTGCTTTTCTTTTTTCTTTCCCCGCCTTAACTGGTACACTCAAACTAAGGAAATAGATTTTTTATAACAGCAAGTTGTAGTAAGGAGGATAAAAAATGAGTAAACGCGTTATTGTGATGAATTTTAAAGTTTCCTCAGAAAGTTACCAAGCTTTTTCAGAGGTAAAGCAATTGGTAATGAATCGAAAATTAAAAGGGGAGCAAATGGCTGTGGTAACGCATCAAGATGATGGTAGCCACCAATTTAAAATTGAGGACTTCATGGATTTTACTGGTAGTGATAATGCTTCTAAGGGCGGCTTTATTGGCATGTTGGTGGGGGTATTAATTAGTCCTTTGGCAATTTTATTAGGCTGGGTTGGCGGTAGTATGATTGGGGCAACGCGCGATGCAAAAGAAATCAACGAAGCGCAAGATATCTTCAAATTTTTACTAAATAAAATTGCTCCCGGTCAAACCGGCTTAATCGTCATCGCAGAAGAAGAAGATAATCGTCCATTAAATAAGATTGTATTTGAACAATTACATGGTGAAATCACGCGTTTTGACTTTGAAGAAGTTCAAGCTGAAATTCAAAAAGCACAACAAGTGACAAAAGAAACCAGGGAAAAAGCCAAAGACAGTTGGGAAAAAAGCCATACCCAAGCAAACCCAACAGAAAAAGAATGAAACAAGCATAAAATTTGGCTTTGAAGCGTGTTATACTACTAAGGAACCTTTCGTAGTTAAAATTTTAGAAAGCCAGGTTGGATAATGGAATTAGAGTTTTTAGGAACCGGTGCGGGCGTGCCGGCAAAGCATCGCAATGTAACCAGTATTGCGTTAAAGTTATTAGATGAACGCAATGCTGTTTGGTTGTTTGATTGTGGGGAAGGAACGCAGATGCAGATACTGCGGACGAATATCCGCCCTCGTAAAATTGAAAAAATCTTTATTACTCACTTACACGGGGACCATATTTTTGGTTTACCGGGGTTAATTAGTAGCCGTTCTTTTCAAGGCGGAGATGAGCCTCTTGAAATATATGGACCAGCAGGAATTAAACAATTTGTTTTAAATGCGCTTAAAATTTCCCAAACGCGTTTAGCTTACAGTCTAAAGTTTATTGAAGTAAAACCAGGAGTCATCTTTTATGATGATCAATTTACTGTTACCTGTGACCTGTTAGATCATGGAATTGATAGTTATGGCTATCGCGTGGCAGAACATGACCATGATGGGCAATTACAGGTGGATAAA
Source organism: Enterococcus sp. SMC-9 (assembly GCF_021011285.1). Classification (NCBI taxonomy): domain Bacteria; kingdom Bacillati; phylum Bacillota; class Bacilli; order Lactobacillales; family Enterococcaceae; genus Enterococcus; species Enterococcus sp. SMC-9. The sequence continues at coordinate 161,120 of NZ_JAILYE010000005.1, forward strand.
TTAGTAGCGCTAGGTATAAAACCAGGGCCTATTTTTGGCCAATTAAAAAAAGGCGAGACGGTGACATTACCAGATGGGCGCACCGTCAGTGGCAAAGATTTTGTCGGAGCTGCTAAAACAGGCCGTACCGTGACTATTTTAGGAGATACACGAATTAGTGATGCCTCCATTGCTTTAGCGAAAACCTCAGATGTCTTAGTCCACGAAAGTACCTTTAATAAAAACGAGGCAAAAATGGCGCGGAATTACTATCACTCCACAACCCATCAAGCTGCCGAAGTTGCTAAAAGGGCCCAAGTTAAACGCCTAATACTAACGCATATTAGTGCGCGTTATTTAGCTCAAGATGCTCTTAATTTAGAAAAAGAAGCCCAGGAAATTTTTCCTAATACAAAAATTGCCAAAGATTTTGATATTGTTGATATTCCCTTTCAAAATGAAATAAAGGAATGATAATGATGAATTTACAAGATAAAGTAGTTTTAGTCACAGGCGGTTCAGGTGGTTTAGGTGAACAGCTTTGTTATGAGGCGGCTAGAAATGGTGCAATTGTGATTGTTTGTGCTCGTCGCATTAATTTAATTGGTAAAGTAAAAGAACGCTGTGAAAGTTTAAGTGGTAAAAGTGCTTATGCTTTTCAATTGGATGTCGCACAACCAGAAAGTGTTGAGGCGATGTTAGATAAGGTACAAAGTGAAGTTGGTCGTGTAGATGTTTTGATTAACAATGCCGGCTTTGGTATTTTTGAGGACTTTACTTCCTTTGATATGGCAAAAGCTTATCAAATGTTTGAAGTGAATGTTTTAGGGATGATGGTAGTAACGCAAAAAGTTGCTCTAATGATGTTAGAAGCTGGCATTTCGGGTAGTATTGTTAATATTGCTTCAATGGCAGGAAAAATGGCTACGCCTAAAACAGCTGTTTATTCGGCTACAAAATTTGCTGTATTGGGTTTTTCAAATGCTTTGCGCTTAGAATTAAAACCGGCGAACATTCACGTTATGACGGTTAACCCAGGACCTGTCGCAACGCATTTCTTTGAACAAGCCGATCCTAGCGGAAATTATTTAGAAAGTCTTGGTAATTTTGTCTTAGAACCGGATAAATTAGCACAAGCTGTTATTAAAGGTATTAAAAAGCAAAAGAGAGAAATTAATCGGCCCCACCTTATGCAAGTGGCAAGTCAATTTTATACGTTATTTCCTCATGTTGGCGACTGGTTAGCCGGTGGAATGTTTAATCAAAAATAGTAAAAGGAGTTAACAACTCGCGGGAGTTGTTAACTCTTTTTTTTGACTGTGACTATATGGAAATACAATAATTTTCAAATGAAAAATCAGCTTGCGGCAAAATAATCCCTATCAGGTTTTACGAACAGACTTTACCGACCGGTTTAAAAAAAATTTCAAGAAATTGAAAGGCAATTTATTAAAATCTCTTCTTGAAGTTTGAAGGCAAAAGGAGTTCAAAAGGCAATTTTCCGTGTTGTTTACAGGAGGAAGATGTTATTTTTTATTTAAAGAAAGTTGGTTTAAAGTACCGGAAAACTTTCCATCTATTCGTCTCTTTGCTATAATAATCTGGTTGGGAGTGATTTTTTGAGTAGCTCTATGTATAATTGGCAACTTCCAGAAAATAAGGAAGTGCCAAAAGAATTTGTTCAAATTTGCGAAAAATATAATTTAAATACAACTTTGGCAAAACTGCTTTGGCAACGTGAAATAAAAACCGAAAACCAATTAACTGCCTTCTTACAACCACAAATTGATCAGTTACACGATCCTTTTGCGTTGTTTGAAATGGACAAGGTCGTTGAGCGCATTCAAATCGCAATTATGAATGGGGAACGAATTTTAGTTTATGGGGATTACGATGCTGATGGCATAACAAGTACGACAATTATGACAGAAGCACTAGAGCTTTTAGGAGCGGATGTTTCATTTTATTTGCCAAATCGCTTTAAAGATGGTTACGGACCTAATTTGGAAGTTTATCAAGAAAAAATTGCAGCGGGAATTCAGTTAATTATCACGGTCGATAACGGCGTTTCAGGTCATGAGGCGATTAATTATGCTAATGGCCAAGGTGTGGATGTTATCGTAACGGATCATCACGAATTGCCAAAAGAATTACCAGCTGCATTTGGAATTATTCACCCCCGGCATCCTGCTGGTAGTTATCCTTTTGGTGAATTAGCCGGTGTTGGGGTGGCTTTTAAAGTTGCGTGTGCGTTACTAGAAGAAGTACCCGCAGAGTTTCTTGACTTAGTAGCTATTGGAACTGTTGCTGATATGGTTTCATTGACTGATGAAAACCGGGTTTTAGTAACTTATGGTTTAAAAGCTTTGCAGCAGACGCAAAGATTGGGTTTGCAAGCATTGTTAAAAATTAGTGGGGTAGAAGAAAGTAAACTAGACGAACAAAGTATCGGGTTTGCTTTGGCCCCGCGTTTAAATGCCATTGGTCGCCTGTCTGATCCTAATGAAGCTGTCGACTTGTTAAAAACTTTTGATGAACAAAAAGCAATCTCTCTTGCAAAGGATTTAGATGAAATTAATCAAAAGCGTAAAAGCTTAGTTGAAGAAATCACTAAAGAGGCACTTGCGTTAATCAATAGCCAAGATGCAATTCACATTGTCGCGCAATCTGGTTGGCATGAAGGGGTATTAGGGATTGTAGCCGGCAGAATCTTAAAAGAAACCGGTAAGCCGGCAATTGTTTTGACGATAAAAGAAGATGGTATCGCAAAAGGTTCTGGTCGTAGTATTGCATCATTGAATATGTTTGCAATGTTAGATGAAATGCGGGAACTATTCACAAGCTTTGGTGGTCATCATGCTGCTGTGGGTGTTAGTGTTCCTGTTGCAGACCTTGATCAATTCAAAGAAAATGTTGCTGCTTATGCTGCTGGACATAAAGAACAGCTGATCGGTAACACGCTAGCTATTGACGGTATTTTGAATATAGCAGATGCCACAATTCCTTTAATCAAAGAGTTGAAACAACTGGCGCCTTTTGGCATGGACAATCCGCAACCTTATTTTATGTTGCAGCATATCTTTGCTCGTGATTTAAAAACGATTGGTGCGGATAATAATCATTTGAAATTTAATGCAACTGACGGTGAAAATACGCAATTAACTACGATTGGCTTTGGTTTTGGTAATCAATTAACTTCAATTGAAAACAACGAACTTTCAATTGTAGGGCAACTACAATTGAATGAATGGAATGGCCGACAATCACCACAGTTGCAATTGATAGATTTTGCAGCTGTAGGCTTACAGCTAGTGGATTTACGTGCCAAAAAGAAGCGACAAAATCTTCAATTTGATGCGAACACACTGTTTGTTTGTTTTGGTAATAAAGTTCCTACAGATATAAAAACTCAAATTCTAACACAGGTGCATCATTTTAAAGACTTAACACATTTAAAACTGGTGGTACAAGAGGAAAATTATTCCAGTATTGCATTTTTGGACTGTCCGATGGATGCCCTCGTTTTAAAAGAAATTTTGTCGCTGACGGATTTTCATCAGTTGTATTTAGTCTTAAACGCCGATGATGATGCGTATTTAGATGGTTTGGGGACAAGGGAACAGTATGGTCGACTCTTTAAACTAATTGCACAACAAGATACGCTAGATGTCCGATATAAACTTCCTAGCATTGCGCAATTTTTAAAAATACCAGAAAAATTATTAATTTTTATGATTCAGGTGTTTTTTGATTTAGAATTTGTTACAATAAGCGATGGTCTTTTACACAAGACAGAAGTTGATGGCAAAAAAGATCTTACTACCAGTGTGGTTTATAAACGTAGACAACAAAAAATCAAAACAGAAGAATTTTTATTGCTAAGTGATATGGCAACTTTAAAAACTTGGTTTGAAAACTAGGAGGAAAAAACATGGATTTAAAAGATTATATTGCAAGTATTCCCGATTACCCTTCAGAAGGTATTGTTTTTCGCGATATTTCACCTTTAATGGCTGATGGTCTGGCTTATCGGGAAGCAACAAAACAAATCGTAGACTATGCAAAAGAAAAAAGAATTGATATGGTAGTTGGACCAGAAGCACGTGGGTTTATTGTGGGCTGTCCAGTTGCTTATGAATTAGGTGTTGGGTTTGCTCCAGTTCGTAAAAAAGGTAAATTACCTCGCAAAACAATTGAAGTAACCTATGACTTAGAATACGGGACAGATACACTGACACTTCATGAAGATGCTATTAAACCTGGCCAACGCGTTTTAATTTGTGACGACTTATTAGCAACCGGGGGAACAATTAAAGCAACGACAGAATTGGTTGAAGAATTAGGTGGCGTAGTTGTGGGCTGTGCTTTTCTAATTGAACTAATGGACTTACACGGTCGAGACAAAATTAAAGACTACGATATGATTACATTGATGGAATATTAAGCACCTCTTACCTTGCAATCTTTATTGCAAGGTTTTTTTTATCTTTTTTAAGATTTTTTACAATAAAAAGCATTGATTTGGCTCCTTTAGCGCCATCTAGCATCGCACTAACTCTGTAAGAAATAAGTTAAAATTTTAAGAAATTTGTGATGCAATATATTGAAGTTCGGCCTTATTGTAGGTGTGTGAAGAGTTTGAAAAACTTTTCTTAGCTGTGGTTATTGTTTATTTGAAAGGAAATAATTATTGCTCATACTAGAGTGAGTTTAGAATGAAAAATCTGATTACCACTATTTATAAAATGGTAGCTTTTCAATGTGGGTAAATTATTTTTATATATTTTTTTCGTTTTGTGAATCATTTCCTTTGTGAGGTGAAAAGGAATTGTTGTAAAAATGTTCTTTTGAAAGGAGAAAAAATGTAATTTAAAATTGGCAGAGTTTTTTTTAAGAAAAAAAGACGGATTTTGAGATACTTGCCACAAGCAGAGAAATTTCTTCCAAGTTTGTGATTGGCTATACTACATAAGAAAGGGGAATGAAGATGGATTATGAAGTATTGCTTTACTATAAATACACAACAATTGAGGAGCCGGAAGTATTTGCACAAGAACATCTGGCCTTTTGTAAAAAATTAGGATTAAAAGGACGGATTTTAGTTGCAAAAGAAGGTATTAACGGCACTGTCTCAGGATTAAAAAAAGCAACTGCGGCATATAAAAAAGCATTGAAAGATGATCCTCGCTTTAAAAATATTACGTTTAAAAGTGATGAAGCAACGGAACACGCCTTCAAAAAGATGTTTGTCCGTCCGCGGCGAGAAATTGTGTCGTTGCAATTATCCGATGATTTTAGTCCCAACGAAGTTACAGGCACATATTTGTCGCCAAAAGAATTTAAAGAAGCTTTGTTGGCTGAAGATACCGTTGTGATTGACGCTCGCAATGATTATGAATATGATTTGGGCCATTTTCGGGGTGCTGTGCGACCAGAAATTCGTAATTTTCGCGAATTACCTCAGTGGATCAAAGAACATAAAGAAGAGTTTATGGAAAAACGGGTAGTCACCTATTGTACCGGTGGGATTCGCTGTGAAAAATTCTCAGGCTGGTTAGTAAAAGAAGGATTTAAAGATGTCGGACAATTAGATGGTGGGATTGCAACTTATGGCAAAGATCCAGAAGTTAAAGGAGAATTATGGGATGGTAAAATGTATGTTTTTGATGAACGGATTAGTGTAGAGATCAATCACGTTGATAAAAAGGTTGTTGGCCGTGATTGGTTTGACGGAACTCCTTGTGAGCGTTACATTAATTGCAGCAATCCGGAATGTAATCGCCGTATTCTGGCTTCGGTTGAAAATGAGACGAAATATTTAGGTGCTTGCAGTCAAGCTTGTCGAAACCACCCTCAAAATCGTTATCGTCAAAATACTTAAGCCAAGTAATGACAAAAAACAATATGAAGTAAAAGGTTGAATCTAGATTCAACCTTTTTATAATTTCTCAATTTAGCTTGTCATAGAGTTAAAAAAATAGACGGTAATTTTAAAAGAGTTGGTTAAAAACCCGCCATTTTTCCACGAAGGAATTTACTTGTGGTAAGATAGACGAGAAAATGAAACGATTACTAAAAAAGTAATGTTAATTGAGAGGAATTAAACCATGCAACAAATGAAAAAACCAAAGGACGCGGCAATATCAGCCTATATCCACATTCCCTTTTGTGAACACATCTGTTACTACTGCGACTTTAATAAGGTCTTTTTAGAAGGGCAGCCTGTCGATGAATACATCGCTTGTCTTTTAAAAGAAATGAAACTTACGCTAGAAAAAAATCCCATAAAAAAAAGTCCAACTTTATACGTTGGAGGTGGAACACCAACTTCACTTTCAGCTGACCAACTAGATACCCTTTTAAGGGGAATTAATGATCTTTTCCCAATGGAGACTGTTACCGAATTTACCGTGGAAGCAAATCCTGGTGATTTGACTTTAGACAAATTACAAGTGATGAAAGATCACAGTGTGAACCGTCTTTCCATGGGCGTGCAAACATTTGACGATGTTTTGCTAAAAAAGATTGGACGTAAACATACGGCTAAAGACGTCTATGACACGATGGACTTCTTAGAAAAAGCAGATTTTCAAAATGTTTCGATTGATTTGATTTATGCGCTTCCGGGTCAAACATTAGCAAGTTTTCGCGATACCTTAAAACGGGCAATTGAATTAGATTTACCCCATTACTCGTTGTATTCCTTGATTTTAGAAAACAAGACGATGTTTATGAACTGGGTGAGACAAGGGCGCTTGGAGATGCCGGATCAAGAAATTGAAGGTCAGATGTTTGAAGAAACGATGTTAGCTATGCATGATACCGGAAAATTTCAGTATGAAATTAGTAATTTTGCTAAGCCGGGATTTGAATCCCAACATAATTTAGTTTATTGGAATAATGAACACTACTTTGGTTTTGGCGCTGGAGCAAGTGGCTATCTAGGAAAAACGCGTTATAAAAATTTTGGCCCAATTCAACACTATTTAAAACCATTGAAAAACGATCAACTTCCTATTTATGAAACAGAAGAGTTAAGTCGCAATAACCAAATGGAAGAAGAAATGTTTTTGGGATTACGTAAAAAAGCTGGTATTTCTAAAGCTCATTTTGCAGAAAAATTTGGTCAAGAGCTGACGGCTGTTTACGGAAATGTTTTGGCAGATTTGGTAAGCAAACAATGGTTGCTTGAAACAAAGGACAATGTCAGACTCACTGAAAAAGGGTTATTGATTGGAAATGAAATTTTTGAGAAGTTTTTATTAGATTGATTTTCTAAATTGATGTAAGCCTGATATGATTGAAAAAAACGATTAGCACTCTATATCAAAGAGTGCTAATTTTTTGTTGCTTAATTCTTGACATTAAACTTTCTTGTGGTATATTAATATGTGTTAGCACTTAGATAGACGGAGTGCTAAATACGAGGTGATGAATATGTTGACAAAAAGACAACAAGATATTCTGCGTCTCATTATCCAACATTATACGAAGACCGGCTTGCCGGTGGGTTCTAAGTCTTTAATGGCAGCAGGAATTAATGCTAGTTCAGCAACGATCCGCAATGATATGAAAGCTTTAGAAGAAGCAGGTCTCTTACAAAAGACGCATTCTTCTTCTGGTCGTATTCCTTCGATGGTGGGTTACCGTTATTACGTTGACCATCTTTTAAAGCCTACTCGTGTAGCAAAAACGGATATGCAAGTAATCAAGCGGTCTTTTGGAAAAGAATTTCATGAGATTAACGATATTATTCAACAATCTGCTGAAATTTTATCCAATTTAACCAGCTATACTGCCTTGTCCTTGGGTCCGGATATGAAGGATAGACGTCTGACCGGTTTTCGAATTGTCCCGTTAAATAGTCGTCAAGTGATTGCGATTATCGTAACGGATCAAGGCAATGTTGAAAGTCAAGTCTTTGCCTTGCCGCAAAGTGTCAGCGGAGCTGACTTGGAAAAGATGGTACGGATCATCAACGACAAATTAGTGGGTGAGCCGTTACTAACGGTTTACCAACGTCTGCGTACTGAGATTCCGATGATCTTGCATAAATACTTTCAAACAACAGAAGGTATTTTAGATTTATTTGATTTAATGTTGGGTCAAGTTTTTGAAGAAAAGGTCTTTGTCGGCGGTCGCATGAATATGATTGATTTTGAACCTGCTACTGATGTGGATCAGTTCAAATCAATTTACCGCTTTATGAAAGACCCTGAAGAGTTGATGCAGCTTTTAATTCCACCAACAGATAACATTGATATTCGTATTGGTGATGAGTTGGGCAATGACTTATTTCATAATATGAGCTTAATTCAAGCCAGTTATGATATTTCTGGTCATGGTAAAGGTGTGATTGCATTATTAGGTCCTGCAAGTATGCAGTATTCTAAAATGTTTGGTTTACTTGATGTGTTTTCCAGAGAACTAGCCGAGAAATTGGCGGAGTATTATCGTTCGCTCGACGCAACAAGTTAAAAAAGAAATTTGCGTAGAAAGGTGGCAAGTTCAGTGTCAGAAAAAGATCAAGAATTAAAAGATCAAGAGGTAGCGGAAGCTACTGAACAAAAAGATTTGGAACAAGAATCTGTCACAGATGAATTAACTGAACTGACAGCAAAAATTGATGAAATGGACGACCAATTATTACGGGCAAAAGCAGAAATTGCGAATATTACCAATCGTAACCGTAATGAAAGAGAACTTTTACAACGTTATCGTTCACAAGACTTAGCAAAAAAACTATTACCGGCTATTGACAATTTGGAGCGAGCAATGGCAACAGATGTCTCGGATGAACAAGGCATTAATTTGAAAAAAGGTGTTGAAATGACCTTAGCTAGTTTGCAACAAGCTTTAAAAGAAGAAGGAATTGAAGAGATTGCTGCTGAAGGCGAAGCTTTTGATCCCAACTTCCATCAAGGTGTGCAAACTGTTGAAGCAAGTGATGATGCACCTGCCAATACAATTGTGCAGGTACTACAAAAAGGCTACAAGTTACACGATCGCGTCTTACGACCAAGTATGGTTATTGTAGCCCAATAAATTTTAAAAAAATTACGAGTAACTATTAAAGGAGCGTTTTATTATGAGTAAAATTATTGGTATTGACTTAGGTACAACAAACTCTGCAGTCGCAGTCCTAGAAGGCGGCGAAGCAAAAATTATTGCAAACCCAGAAGGTAACCGGACAACTCCTTCTGTTGTATCATTTAAAAATGGCGAAATTCAAGTTGGGGAAGTAGCAAAACGTCAAGCTGTAACCAACCCAAATACTGTTTCTTCTATTAAACGCCACATGGGCGAAGCAGGCTACAAAGTTGAAGTAGAAGGAAAATCTTATACACCACAAGAAATTTCAGCAATGGTATTACAATACATTAAAGGCTTTGCAGAAGACTACTTAGGTGAAAAAGTAGAAAAAGCTGTTATTACAGTTCCTGCATACTTTAACGATGCACAACGTCAAGCAACTAAAGACGCTGGTAAAATTGCCGGTCTTGAAGTAGAACGGATTGTCAATGAACCAACAGCCGCTGCTTTAGCATATGGCTTGGATAAAACAGATCGTGATGAAAAAATCTTAGTCTTTGACCTTGGTGGTGGTACTTTTGACGTATCAATCTTGGAATTAGGCGATGGTGTCTTTGACGTATTATCAACTGCTGGGGATAACCATTTAGGTGGGGATGACTTTGACAATAAAATCATCGATCACATGGTAGCAGAATTCAAAAAAGACAACGGCATCGATCTTTCAAATGACAAAATGGCAATGCAACGTTTGAAAGATGCTGCAGAAAAAGCCAAAAAAGACTTATCTGGTGTGACAAGTACACAAATCAGCTTACCATTTATCACTGCAGGAGACGCTGGTCCTTTGCACTTAGAAATGACATTAACACGAGCAAAATTTGATGAATTGACAGCTGACTTAGTTGAACGGACTAAAGTACCAGTTCGCCAAGCGCTAAAAGATGCTGGTTTATCACAATCAGAAGTAGACGAAGTAATTTTAGTAGGTGGTTCAACTCGTATTCCTGCGGTTGTTGAAGCAGTTCGCAAAGAAACTGGTAAAGAACCAAACAAATCTGTTAACCCAGATGAAGTTGTAGCAATGGGTGCTGCTATTCAAGGTGGTGTTATTACAGGTGATGTTAAAGATGTTGTCTTACTAGATGTAACCCCATTATCATTAGGTATTGAAACAATGGGTGGAGTCTTTACAAAATTAATTGACCGCAATACAACCATTCCAACGAGCAAATCACAAGTATTCTCAACTGCCGCAGATAACCAACCTGCTGTTGATATTCATGTCTTACAAGGTGAACGTCCAATGGCTGCAGACAACAAAACATTAGGTCGTTTCCAATTGACAGATATTCCAGCTGCACCTCGTGGTATTCCTCAAATCGAAGTAACATTTGATATTGATAAAAACGGGATTGTAAATGTATCTGCTAAAGACTTAGGTACACAAAAAGAACAAAAAATTACGATTAAATCTTCATCAGGTTTATCAGACGACGAAATCGAACGCATGGTAAAAGATGCAGAAGCAAATGCGGAAGCTGATAAAGCACGTAAAGAAGAAGTTGACTTGCGCAATGATGTAGATGCTTTATTATTCTCTGTTGATAAAACATTAAAAGAATTAGAAGGTAAAGTTGACGCAGATGAAGTGAAAAAAGCAGAAGATGCGCGGGATGAATTAAAAGCTGCTGTTGAAGCTAATAATTTAGAAGATATGAAAGCAAAACGCGATGCGTTAAACGAAATCGTCCAAAATTTAACAGTTAAATTATACGAACAAGCAGCACAACAACAAGCTGATGCTGACCCAACACAAGCACAAGGTGGTGCTGATGACGTTGTCGATGCTGATTTTGAAGAAGTTGACGGCGACGATAAATAATTTTGTAAAAGTGAAATAGTTCGCTGTGTAGGATTAGAAAAAAGCCAAGGCCTAGCTTTGGCTTTTTCTATGAGATAGTTCAGCTTCCTAATAAAATGTGTTAAAATACCCAAGTGAGACTAAATGTATGTGGAGGGAAAGCCTATGGCAGACAAACGTGATTATTACGAAGTCCTCGGGCTACAAAAGGGAGCTTCCGATGACGAAATCAAAAAAGCATATCGCAAGCTTTCCAAAAAGTATCATCCTGATATTAATAAAGAACCTGATGCAGAAGACAAATTCAAAGAAATTTCGGAAGCTTATGAAATTTTAAGCGATCCGCAAAAACGGGCGGCATATGATCAATATGGTCATGCTGGTACTGATCCGAATTACGGCGGAGGTTATGGTGGCTTTGGCGGCGGTAATTATGGTGGATTCAGCGGTGGCGGTAGTTTTGGCGGTTTTGAAGATATTTTTGAATCCTTCTTTGGTGGTGGCGGCGGTCGTTCTGCTGATCCCAATGCACCAAGACAAGGTGCTGACTTACAGTATGCGGTTAATTTAAAGTTTGAAGAAGCCATTTTTGGGGTGGAAAAAACGGTTAAATACAATCGTGAAGAAGTCTGTCATACTTGTGGCGGAAATGGTGCTAAACCAGGTACACAACCCGTGACGTGTTCAAAATGTCATGGTTCTGGTACGATTAATGTTGAACGCCAAACGCCTCTAGGACGGATGATGAGTCGTCAGACTTGTGATGTATGTCATGGAACAGGTAAAGAAATCAAAGATCCATGTCCAACTTGTCATGGATCAGGTCATGAAAAGAAAGCTCATGAAGTAAAAGTGACTGTCCCTGCCGGAGTGGAAGATGGGCAACAAATGCGTCTACAAAACCAAGGAGAAGCTGGTGAAAACGGTGGACCTTACGGTGATTTATATGTTGTCTTTCGCGTAGAAGAAAGTGACATTTTTGATCGTGATGGGGCTGAAATTTATTATGAATTACCACTTAATTTTGTGCAAGCTGCATTAGGGGATGAAATTAATGTGCCGACAGTTCATGGTGAAGTGAAATTAAAAGTTCCAGCTGGAACACAAACCGGAACGAATTTCCGTTTACGTGGTAAAGGTGCGCCAAAACTGCGGGGAAGCGGAAATGGTGATCAACACGTAAAAGTGAAATTGATTACACCTAAAAATCTAAGCGAAGAGCAAAGACAAGCATTGCGTCAATTTGCTGAAGTTAGTGGAACAAAATTGACTGAACAACAGTCAGAAGGCTTCTTTGATAAAATGAAAGATGCCTTTGGCGGTAAGAAAAAATAAGATAAAAGAGTTCATCAGAGAAATCTGATGAACTCTTTTTCTTTTGAAATTGGAAGTTGGAAAAGAAGTATTCAGCTTATTGCAACAAAAGTTAATTTTAGACTACCGTTTATTTTATAAATAGTAACGAAAATTATATCCATATCCTAGCTTTCTTAAAAAATATTTGTTAAAAAGTGACTTATGTTTTTTGCCGCTTTATCTAATTTTGTGAAATTAAATAATTTCGTGAAGCTTTTCTTATTTTGGGTTATAGTTAGAATAGTTAGATAAAAGGAGTGGTAGAATGCGCGTTTTTGCTAGCCCCCAAGTTTATATCCAAGGATTTGCGGCTTTTCAAACAGAACTTTTATGCTTGCAACGATTAGGTAAAAAAGCCTTGATTGTGACTGATGCATTTGTGATGCAGATGGTAGGAGAGCAGTTGGTTGAGAATTTAAACAGAGTAGAAATTGAAAGTGCCGCTGTTTTAGTGGATGACAGCAGTCAAGCAACTTTCTTTGCAAAGACTAAAGAGATGATTCAAACTGCTAATTATCAATTTATCATTGCCTTAGGGGGTGGGAAGGCAATGGATTTAGGGAAAATGGTTGCAAATAACAATCACTTACCTGTTGCCGTCTTACCTACATCGGTAGCGACAGATGCTGCTACGTCGCGAATTTCTGTTATTTATGATGAGGCAGGAAATTTTGTACGATACAATTTTTATGCTAAAAATCCTGAAATCGTTCTAGTGGATACTAAAATTATCTTCGCGGCACCTCAAGAAATGCTAGTGGCAGGTTTTGCCGATGGTATTGCAACTTATATTGAGGCGCGAAGTGTTTGGGAGGATCAGGGCGTAAATATTGCTGGTGCCAAACCGACCCTAGCAGCGTTAAGTTTAGCTAAAACGTGTCACGACGTTTTAATACGTGATATTAAAAGTGCACTACGAGCACAAAAGGATGGCATCATAAATGCTGCTTTTGAAAATGTCGTAGAGTCCAATATTTTATTAAGTGGTTTGGGGTTTGAAAATGGCGGCTTGAGTTTGGCCCATAGTTTTCATAACGTGATAATGGGAGATTGCCAATTGAGCGTAAGAGGCAGTCATGGTCAAATTGTTGCAGTGGGACTACTTTTACAGTTGTTAATTGAAAAAAGGAGAACAGAGTATGAGGATTACCGTCAATTATTTACGAGTTTGAAACTGCCGACTACCTTACCAGAACTTAATTTGAATTTATCTCAAACCATGATTAGGGATCTTGCTAAGAAAATTTTATTAACGAAGCAAGCTGGAAATCACCTTGGAAAACAAGTAGATGAAGCAAAAATCAGCACAGCTTTAACTGAGTTAGCATAGAAAGAAGAGCTTAAAATTAAGATTTTAGTAACCGGATTTGATCCTTTTGATAAAGAAAAGATCAACCCCGCCTTAGAGGCGGTGAAACGTCTGCCAGAAGAAATTGCGGGAGCAAAAATTATTAAGTTGGAAATTCCAACAGTATTTGGACAAGCTGGTATAGTAGTTGAAAATGCCATTGAATTAAATAAGCCTGATGTCGTAGTTAATATTGGTCAGGCGGGAGGACGCTTTGCGATTACACCTGAGAAGGTAGCGATTAATCTGGCTGATGCGCGAATTGCCGATAATGCCGGAAATCAGCCGCTTGACGAGACGATATTTACGGATGGGCAAACCGCGTATTTTACTCAATTACCGATAAAGGCCATGGTAGCGGCAATTAATGCTAAAGGACTTCCAGCGGCAGTTTCTTATACGGCGGGTAGTTTTGTTTGCAACTATATTATGTATTATGTGCAATACTTAATTGATAAAAAATATCCAAATTTAAAAGGTGGGTTTATCCACGTACCTTTCATTTTCGAACAGGTTGTTACAAAACCACAACAGCCCGCAATGAGTATAAATGACATTGTAATGGGTCTAACAGCAGCAATTGCCGCAATAGCTACTTCTGGGCAAGAAGATATCAAAACTGTTGGTGGAACGAAACATTAATGTGATTTGCTGAAAAAATAAAATTACACTTACATTTGTTTAAAATTAAGGAAAGTTGGAGGGATATTTCGGCTTTGAGACATAAAAGTAAAATTTATTAAAATGGATTTTTCATTTGTATAAATTTTTGTCTGTGGGTGAGGATTGATTCGTGGAGCCTGACAGGGATAATCTTTGACCGCATGATTTATTCATATAAAAAAGCAATCCTCTGTTAAGAAAACTTAGCAGAGGATTGCTTTTTTTTAATGTAATTAGACGTTTAAGACCTTATCTAAGAAGTCTTTGGTCCGCGGATTAGTAGGATTATTGAAGACTTCATCTGGAGTGCCGTCTTCTAAAAATTTGCCGCCATCGCAAAATAAAACACGATTGGCAACTTCTTTTGCAAATCCCATCTCATGGGTAACGATGACCATTGTCATCCCTTGTTTGGCTAGTTTTTTCATGACATTTAAAACGTCACCAACCATTTCGGGATCTAGTGCTGAAGTTGGTTCGTCAAACAACATAATATCTGGGTTCATCGCCAATGCACGCGCAATAGCGACACGTTGCTTTTGACCGCCAGACAAACTACCAGGCAGGGCGTCTTTTTTATCAGCTAAGCCAACTGTTTCCAATAAACTAACTGCTTTTTTCTCGGCATCTGATTTTGACATCCGACCAAGGTCGGTGGGTGCTAAAGTAATATTTTGCATCACGGATAGATGAGGAAACAAATTGAAATGTTGGAATACCATCCCGATATGCTGACGAACCTTGTTGATGTTCGTTTCTTTAGCCATTAAGTGGGTACCATCGATTTCGATATCGCCACTGGTAGGTTCTTCTAGTCGGTTTAAGCAACGCAAAAATGTACTTTTACCTGAACCAGATGGGCCGATTACACACACAACTTCGCCTTCGTTAATTGTGATACTCATATCATTTAAGACGGTATTGTCACCATATTTTTTAACTAAGTTGGTTACTTTAATTTTTTCTGCCATCTTATTTCACCTTCTTTTCTAAAACTTTCGCCAGACGAGTTAAGGCAGTAATTACGATTAAATACATAACACCGATAATTAGGTAAACGTAAGTACTTTGCATATTACGGGCTACGATGATTTTACCAGTCTGAAGCAATTCAACAACCCCAATAACAGAAATAATGGTGGTGTCTTTTAGCGAGATAACAAATTGGTTAACAAATGATGGAATCATGATTTTAATAGCTTGGGGCAGTATAATTTTGCGCATGGTATGGGTATAGCCTAACCCTAAACTACGAGAAGCTTCCATTTGTCCCACAGGAACTGCATTAATACCACCACGGACAATTTCAGCGATATAGGCACTAGCATTCAGGGTTAATGTGATAACCCCAGCCGTATAGTCGGGAATGGTAAAGCCAATTGCATCTGATAAACCAAAGAAGATAAAGAAGGCGAGTACCATCATTGGAATCCCACGAATAATATCGACATAAATTGAAGCAAAAATACGTAAACCTTTGATTGGCGCAACGCTAAACAAACCAAAGATAACACCAATTGCAAGTGCTAATACAAAAGAGATTAAAGCCAGTGAAATTGTTTTCCATAATCCTTCTAGTAAAACTTTCCAGTTGTTTTTCAACAAACCGCCAATGGTTGACTCATCAACCGTAGATTTTTTTTGTTCGTTGCCATCAGCAATGTATTTATTTAAGATCTTGTCATATTCACCGGTCTGTTTCATTTCTTTTAAGGCTTCGTTAAACATTTCCAAAAGTTCCGGAGATTGTCCTTTTTTAACAGCAAAGCCATATGAACCGCCGCTTTCACGTTTGATTGGGGTAGCTAGTTCTTGTCCTTGGCTAATAGCATAGCCAATTACGGGATAGTCATCCATAATAGCGTCAATTTGCCCCCCGCGAACGGAATCATAAAGTCCGTCAGCTGTATCATATTGTTTGATCGTGTAGCCGTATTTATCTTTATTTTTTTGGAGGAAATCAGCACTTTCAGTTCCTATTTTCGCGCCAACTTTTTTTCCTTTTAAATCAGCGTAACTCTTGATTTCGTCATTGCCTTTTTTTATGGCTAATTGAATTCCCGATTCAAAATAAGGCTCAGAAAAATCAAAACTTTGTTTGCGTTCGTCGGTGATCGTCATCCCAGCAATCATAGCATCGGCTTGATTACCTTGAACTGCTTGGACAGCACCTGCAAAACCAATATGATTCCATTTTAATTTAAAACCTTGCATCTGGGCTGCTTTATTTAATAAGTCAACGTCAATACCTTCGTACTTATTATCTGTATTTTGAAATTCAAAAGGTGCAAAAGCAGTATCGCTGGCAATGACATATTCTGCTTTTTTGGGTTCGATTTTTTTCATCGGAGTAGCAGCATTATCTTCACTTTTAGCAACATATTTTGCCACGATTTTATCGTAGTCGCCACTAGATTTTAAGTCTTTTAAGCCAGCGTTGAATTTTTTTAGTAATTCTGCATTTTTGCCTTTTTTGACAGCAAAGCCATATGAATTGCCTTTTTCTTTGTCACCGACTAATTGTAAAGGTTGTCCTTTTCTAACCGCGTAACCTAAAACAGGTTCATCATCGAAAATTGCCTGTACTGTATTGTTATTCAATGAACCGTAAAGAGCGTCAGCGGCATCATATAATTTGATACTATAGTCGTATTTTTCTTTATTTTCTTCCAAGAAAGTTGCAGACTCTGTTCCAACTTTGGCACCAACAGTTTTCCCCTTTAAGTCGGTGTAGTTTTTAATTTTGGTATCGCCTTTTGCAACGGCCATTTGAATACCGCTATCGTAATAAGGATCTGAAAAGTCAAAAGATTTTTTACGTTCGTCGGTGATACTCATCCCAGCGATCATACCGTCCAATTGATTTGACTGGACACCTTGAATCGAGCTGTCAAAGCCCAGGGGTTTTAATTCGATTTTAAAGTCCTGGTCTTTTGCAATTGCCTTTAGTAAATCAATATCGATACCGACATACTCATTTTGCTCGTTTTGAAATTCAAAGGGGGCAAAAGTGATATCAGTTCCGATTTTGTATGTTTCTTCTGCAGCGGCAGCGGGTTTATTGACGGCTAAAGTTAAAAAGCCTGCCAAAAAAGATAAACATAAGATCAGCTTTCTTTTCATAGTTAATTCCTCCTATAAATAAATGTTAAAAGGCTTCTGTCTGCCTTTAGAAATGGCAGGCAGATTAAGCCTTCTTAACTGCAGATAAAAAGTGGATATAAAAATTCACATATGAAATATTATATGCAGTAATCTGTTGCTTAACAATGTTTTTTGTGAATTATGAGAAAAAAAGTCTTAAAAAAGTTACAACTCATGTTATAAAAAGTAACATTAAGAAAAGGTTCAGACGTAGCAGAAAACTAGCGAAAATATGTTCGGTATGTTAAAATATTTCGTGGACAAAATGCGTATTTATTTTCTTTTATATAGGAAAAGAATACAATTTTTGTAGAGATAAAATATTTTTAAGGAGGAAGATGTGAATGATTGATCGAGTGACCTCCAATCAATTCCAGTTGGTTTCAAAATACGAACCGGCCGGTGACCAACCAGAAGCTATTAGCCAATTAGTAGCAGGGGTTAACGAGGGAAAAAAAGCGCAAATTTTACTAGGCGCTACCGGTACTGGTAAGACGTATACAATTTCAAATGTTATTAAAGAGGTTAATAAACCGACTTTAATTATTGCCCACAACAAAACATTGGCAGGCCAATTGTATGGTGAGTTCAAAGAATTCTTCCCTGATAATGCGGTTGAATATTTTGTTAGTTACTATGATTATTATCAACCCGAAGCTTATGTTCCATCTTCTGACACCTATATTGAAAAAGATTCCAGTATTAATGATGAAATTGATAAATTACGCCATTCCGCAACCAGCGCTCTTTTGGAACGCAATGATGTTGTGGTGGTTGCCTCAGTTTCTTGTATTTTTGGTTTAGGTTCACCTATGGAATATCAAAAACAAGTTGTTTCGTTGCGGGTAGGAATGGAAATCAGCCGTGATCAACTTTTACGAGACTTAGTAGAAATTCAATTTGAACGTAACGATATTGATTTTCAACGGGGACGTTTTCGTGTCCGAGGAGATGTAGTGGAAATTTTCCCTGCTTCAAGAGATGAGCGCGCATTACGAATCGAATTTTTTGGTGATGAAATCGATCGCATTCGAGAAGTCGATGCCCTGACTGGTGAAATAATGGCTGGGACAGAACATGTTTCAATTTTTCCAGCTACTCACTTTGTTACCAATGAAGATCATCTAGAGTCGGCAATTGCTTCTATTCAAAATGAATTGGATTTGCGTTTGAAAGTTTTAAGAGAAAATAATCAATTACTTGAAGCACAACGACTAGAGCAGAGAACCAATTACGATATCGAAATGTTACGGGAAATGGGCTATACTTCTGGGATTGAAAATTATTCTCGTCATTTAGACGGCCGTAAAGAAGGAGAGCCACCTTATACGTTAATTGACTTCTTTCCTGATGACTTTCTAATTGTCATCGATGAATCCCACGTCACCATGCCCCAAGTTCGCGGTATGTATAATGGAGACAGAGCCAGAAAACAAATGTTAGTAGATTATGGTTTTCGCTTACCTTCGGCGTTAGACAACCGTCCGCTGCGACTAGAGGAATTTGAAGAGCACGTCAATCAAATTATTTATGTTTCAGCTACACCTGGTCCATACGAAGCAGAGCAAACGAACACTGTGGTGCAACAAATTATTCGGCCAACTGGTCTATTAGATCCGTTGATTGAAGTCCGGCCAATTATGGGACAGATTGATGATTTAGTGGGAGAAATTAATGAACGAGCGGCAAAAGATGAACGGGTATTTGTCACAACGTTAACGAAGAAGATGTCAGAAGATTTAACGGACTATTTTAAAGAATTAGGGATTAAAGTTAAGTATCTTCACAGTGATATTAAGACATTGGAGCGAACTGAGATTATTCGCGATCTACGTTTAGGTAAATTTGATGTATTAGTAGGAATTAATCTTCTAAGAGAGGGCTTGGATGTGCCTGAAGTATCTCTTGTTGCAATTTTGGATGCTGATAAAGAAGGTTTCTTAAGAAGCGAACGTTCATTAGTTCAAACAATTGGTCGTGCTGCCCGTAACTCAGAAGGTAAAGTTATTATGTATGCCGACAAGATTACCGATTCGATGCAAAAAGCGATGGATGAAACCTCCCGCCGTCGTAGTATTCAAGAAAAATATAATGAAGATCACGGAATCGTGCCAAAAACTATCATTAAAGAAATTCGTGATTTGATTGCCATCACCAAAGCTAGTGATGACACAGGTGAAGAAGTTACGTTGGCAAACTATGATGAATTAACTAAAGAAGAAAAAGATATCTTGTTAATTAAGTTGGAAAAAGAAATGAAAGAAGCTGCCAAAGCATTAGATTTTGAAACAGCAGCCACTTTGCGTGATACAATTTTAGAATTAAAAGCTACGGAATAAATTGAGATTAACAGCATCTTTTGGTGCTGTTAATCTCATTAAGGAGTAAAAATATGGCAAATGATAAAATCGTGATTCATGGCGCCAGAGCCCATAATTTAAAAAATATTGATGTTACGATTCCTAGAGATGAGCTAGTTGTAGTGACGGGTCTTTCCGGGTCAGGAAAGAGTTCACTTGCTTTTGATACGTTATACGCTGAAGGACAGCGGCGCTATGTGGAAAGTTTATCGGCTTATGCTAGACAATTTCTAGGGCAAATGGATAAACCAGATGTTGATAGTATTGATGGCTTAAGTCCAGCTATTTCTATTGATCAAAAAACAACGAGTAAAAATCCGCGTTCAACAGTTGGGACAGTCACAGAAATTAATGACTACTTGCGCTTGTTGTATGCTCGTGTTGGGCACCCGATTTGTCCCAATGATCATATTGAAATTACGAGTCAGTCAGTTGAACAAATGGTAGATGAGGTTCTAACTTTACCAGAAAGAACGAAAATTCAAATTTTAGCTCCCATTGTGTATCAAAAAAAGGGCCAACATAAAAAAGTTTTTGAATTGATTCAAAAAGAAGGCTACGTCCGGGTACGTGTAGATGGTGAAATCTACGACATCAGTGAAGTACCAGAACTAGAAAAGAATTTGAAGCATGAGATTGCCATTGTAATTGACCGCATTGTGGTTAAAGATGGGATTCGTTCTCGCCTATTTGATTCTTTTGAAGCTGCTTTGCATTTGGCAAAAGGTTATGCTGTAGTAGATGTAATCGGTCAAGAAGAAAAATTATTCAGTGAACACTACTCTTGTCCTTATTGCGGATTTACTGTAGGAGAATTGGAACCACGTCTATTTTCTTTTAATGCACCTTTTGGAGCTTGTCCTGAGTGTGATGGCCTTGGGGTTAAATTGGAAGTGGATTTGGATTTAGTGATTCCTGATCAAAGTAAAACACTAAGAGAAGGAGCGATTGTTCCTTGGAATCCAATTAGTTCACAATATTATCCAGAAATGTTAGCACAAGCCTGTGATAGTTTTGGAATTGATTTAGATACACCTTTTGAAAAATTACCCGAAGAACAACAACAAATCGTTTTACGCGGTTCAAATGGTGAGACTTTCCATTTTCATTATGAAAATGACTTTGGCGGTATCAGAGATGTAGAGGTGCCTTTTGAAGGCGTTTTGACAAATATTAAACGGCGATATCATGAAACCAATAGTGATTTTACCCGTGACCAGATGCGACTTTATATGACAGAACTTACGTGTGAAGCCTGTCATGGTTATCGTTTAAATCCACAGGCATTATCGGTCCAAGTTAATGGTACCCATATTGGTGAAGTCAGTGAAAAGGCTATTCATGGGGCGTTAAACTTTTTTGAAACTGTGAGACTGACAGAACAAGAACAAATGATTGCTAAACCAATTTTAAAAGAGATTGGCGATCGCTTGAACTTTTTACAAAATGTTGGTTTGGATTACTTAACGTTAAGTCGCGCTGCTGGGACATTGTCTGGTGGTGAAGCGCAACGAATTCGTTTGGCCACTCAAATTGGTTCAAACTTATCTGGGGTATTGTATATTTTAGATGAACCTTCTATTGGTTTGCATCAACGAGACAATGATCGCCTGTTAGATTCGCTGCGGAAGATGCGTGATTTAGGAAATACTTTAATCGTGGTGGAACACGATGAGGATACCATGCGGGCTGCTGATTATTTGATTGATGTCGGTCCTGGTGCTGGCGCACAAGGTGGGGAAATTGTCGCTGCTGGTACGCCAGCAGAAGTTGCCGCAAATCCTAATTCGATTACTGGTCAGTATTTATCAGGTAAAAAGGTCATTTCCGTACCTGAACAACGGCGAAAAGGTAATGGCAACAAATTAAAGATTACCGGTGCCGCAGAAAACAACTTAAAAAATGTAAACGTCGAATTTCCTTTAGGTAAATTCATTGCAGTTACTGGTGTTTCTGGTTCTGGAAAGTCAACCTTAGTGAATGAAATTTTGAAAAAAGCCTTGGCACAAAAAATTAACCGTAACTCCAACAAGCCAGGGAAATTCAAAAAAATGACCGGCTATGAGTCAATTGAAAAAATAATTGATATCGATCAAAGTCCAATTGGACGTACACCACGCAGCAACCCAGCTACTTATACCAGTGTCTTTGACGATGTTCGTGATTTATTTGCCAAAACCAATGAGGCAAAGATTCGGGGTTATAAAAAAGGACGATTTAGCTTTAACGTAAAAGGTGGTCGTTGTGAAGCCTGCCGCGGTGATGGGATTATTAAAATTGAAATGCATTTTTTGCCAGACGTATATGTTCCGTGTGAAGTATGTCATGGGAAACGGTATAATTCTGAAACCTTAGAAGTTCATTACAAAGGCAAAAATATTGCTGAAATTTTAGATATGACAGTAGAAGATGCGGTGGAATTCTTCAAACATATTCCAAAAATTCATCGCAAATTACAAACAATTGTGGATGTCGGTTTGGGCTACGTTACTCTTGGTCAACCTGCAACAACTTTATCAGGTGGAGAAGCGCAGCGGATGAAGTTAGCCAGTGAATTGCATAAAAACTCCAATGGAAAAAGTTTTTACATTTTGGATGAACCAACTACCGGGCTTCATACAGATGATATTGCGCGTTTACTAAAAGTTTTGGAACGGTTAGCTGACGCAGGAAATACAGTTTTGGTGATTGAACATAACTTAGATGTCATTAAGTCAGCCGATCACGTGATTGACCTTGGTCCAGAAGGCGGCGATGGTGGTGGTATGATTATTGCCAAAGGGACCCCTGAACAAATTGCTAAAGTAAAAGAAAGCTACACAGGTCACTACTTGAAAAAAGTTTTAGTTTAAATCAATAATATTTCTTTTAGAAAGGGTGCAGTCAGAAGATAGCTTTTGATTGCTCTTTTTCTTTATGGTATGATACGAATGTTGTATTAAAGGAAGATATTGAAATTATTTAAAGTAAAACATGAAGTGAGTGTGGTAAAAAGTGGAACAACAACCTTTTGTCCCCATATTATTAGGTAGTGATATGAATGTTTATGGCATGGCCCGAGCTTTTTATGAAGAATATGGCATGAAGTCAACGGCGTATGCTTCTTTTCAATTAGCGCCAACAAAGTACAGTAAAATTGTGGATGTAAATGTGATTGCAGGCTTTGATCAAGATCCTGTTTTTAGTGAGAAATTACTGGAATTGGCTAAGTCTAAGTACAATGATCCAAGTATAAAGTATTTATTAGTAGCCTGCGGGGACGGCTATGCAGAATTACTGTCCCAACACAAAGAAGATTTGAAAGATTATTATGTTTTTGCTGCCAACGATTATTCCTTATTTGAAAAATTAATTAATAAAGTTAGTTTTTATGATATTTGTGAAAAATATCAGCTACCTTACCCCAAGACATTGATCATCACAAAAGATATGGTCGCAGCGGGAAAATTAAATCAAGAATTACCTTTTGATTTTCCTGTAGCGTTAAAACCAGCGAATAGTGTGGAATGGTTGTCTGTAGACTTTGAAGGTCGTAAAAAAGCTTTTATCATTGATAATTTGACAGAGTTCAATACGATTTTAGATCGTTTATATAAAGCTGGTTACCAAAGTGAAATGATTGCTCAAGACTTTATTCCCGGGGATGACAGCAATATGCGGGTATTAAACGCATATGTCGATCAAAAGGGTAACACGCGTTTTATGTTTTTGGGTCATCCTTTATTAGAAGATCCAGCACCGGCGGCAGTTGGCAATTACGTTGTGATCGTACCGGATGAAAATGACGAAATTTACCAAACTATTAAAAGTTTTTTAGAAAAAATTAATTACGTTGGCTTTGCCAATTTTGATATGAAATACGATCGCCGTGACGGGCAATATAAATTGTTTGAAATTAACTTGCGTCAAGGGCGTAGCAGCTTCTTTGTAACCTTAAGCGGATTTAATTTAGCAAAATATGTGACCGAAGACTTAGTATTTAATAGCGTCTTTAGAAAAACTGAATATGGACGTAAAGATGATCCCAAGGCTAAAGTTTGGCTTGGCGTACCAAAAAAAGTTTTTCGCAAATATGCTAAAGACAATGCAGATAAACAATACGCGGAAAAATTAATCAAAGCAGGCCGTTATGGCACAACGTTATTTTATGATAAAGATTCATCTATTCGTCGCTATGTATTGATGAAATACGCTTTCCACAACTACGTGACAGGCTTTAAGAAATACTTCAGTGAGAAAGAAGGCTAAACTAAGTGGAAAACTTTTTTAGTATTTTAGGTGGGATGGGCACGCAAGCAACCGAAAGTTTTGTTCGTTTGTTGAACCATCGTACCGTTACCCATAAAGATCAGGATTATTTAAATTATGTTTTGTTTAATCATGCTACTGTTCCTGA
Source organism: Enterococcus sp. SMC-9 (assembly GCF_021011285.1). Lineage (NCBI taxonomy): Bacteria > Bacillati > Bacillota > Bacilli > Lactobacillales > Enterococcaceae > Enterococcus > Enterococcus sp. SMC-9. The sequence goes on from NZ_JAILYE010000005.1 coordinate 185,263, forward strand.
CCGTACGGCGTACATTTTAGATTCAACAGCAGAAAATCCATTACCTTTTTTGTTGGATGATATTGCTAAGCAAAATTTATTAAAACCGAATTTTATTGTTTTAACTTGTAATACAGCCCATTACTTTTTTGAAACATTACAAGCTGCAACAGAGATTCCAATTTTGCATATGCCAAGAGAGGCAGCTATTGAGATGAGTCGCCGACAAAAAGGGGGCAAAGTTGCTTTTTTAGGTACCGAGGGCAGTGTAAAAGCCGGAGTCTACCAACGGGAACTGGAAAAAGTTGGCTTTGAAGTGATGTTGCCTGAAAGTAAGTTACAACAAAAAGTAAATGATTTAATTTATCGTGATATTAAAGAAAATGATTTTTTAAATAAGGAACTCTATTACGAAATTTTGGCCGAAGCAATTGAAGAGTGTGGCTGCGCCAGCGCCGTTTTAGGCTGTACAGAATTATCCTTAATGGAAGAATTCGCTACAGACAATCCTTACAATGTGGTTGATGCGCAGTCGATTTTAGTTGATCGAACAATTGAACGCGCGTTAGCAGATCGTAAAAAGAGCTGAGGGGATCATTTATCCCGGTGATATACGAGTAAAATTTGTGTCCATGCCTTTTTCATGTTCGCAAATTTTAGCTTGTCAGCGGATTGATTCATGAAACTAGCTAGTTTGAAAGCCAGATAGCGTCAAATCAATTTTTTTCTTACAAAAAATTTATATTTGCTTTATAAAAAAACAGATCATTTATAAATAAATGGTCTGTTTTTTAGTTAGGTTTAAAAGATATTTACAAGTGTCGCTATAACTGCGTCGCTATTTTGATTATTTTATAAAGCTTTTTTATTTCCTAGGGTAATTTTATTGCTAATGATACGCCCGGGATGTTATAATGTTTGTGAGAAATCGTCGTTTCTTTGAAACGGCGATTTAACTATGAGAGGAGCTTTTAATATGCAAGACAATTTAAAATTAGTCATTATTACTGGTATGAGTGGTGCCGGTAAAACAGTGGCAATTCAAAGTTTTGAGGATATGGGCTATTTTTGTATCGACAATATGCCGCCGTCTTTAATTCCTAAATTTTGGGAACTGATTAAAGAATCTGGTAAAGTAACGAGAATTGCCTTGGTTGTTGATTTACGCTCCCGTTCTTTTTTTGAAGAAATTCAAGAAATGTTAGTGGATATCGAAAATACGAATTTTATTGATACACAAGTTCTTTTCTTAGATGCTTCAGATGAAGAATTGGTTTCCCGGTACAAAGAAACCAGACGAGTGCATCCATTAGCTATGGATGGTTTAATTACAGAAGGTATCAGAAAAGAGCGGGCTATTTTAGAAGATTTGAAAACCAAAGCAACATTTGTGGTAGATACGACTAATTTAACCCCTCGCCAATTAAGAGAAAAAATTAATCAAGAATTTAAAACGTCTAGTGAAGGCGGATTTCGGATTGAAATGATTTCTTTTGGTTTTAAATACGGTCTGCCAATTGATGCGGATATTGTGATGGATGTTCGCTTTTTACCCAACCCACATTATATTCCGGAGCTACGTCCATTAACTGGTAAAGATCAAGCGGTGTATGATTACGTGATGTCTTTTCCAGAAACTGAGCAATTTTATCAACAATTTTATCAATTGTTGGAAACCATTATGCCTGGTTATGTCAAAGAAGGGAAAAGTAGCTTGACGATCGCAATCGGATGTACCGGCGGCCAACATCGTTCGGTTGCATTAACTGAGCGAGTGGGCCAAGCATTAAGTAAAAATTATAAAGTTAATATCACGCACCGCGATAAGGATAAACGTAAAGAGACGGTGAATCGCTCATGAAAATGAAGACGTATCGAATCCGCAAACCAAAAGTGGTAGTAGTCGGTGGCGGAACGGGACTACCAGTCATTTTACGGGGATTACGAAATCAAGGAATTGATATTACAGCTGTTGTCACTGTTGCTGATGACGGAGGAAGCAGTGGCGAAATTCGCGACTCCATTGCCATGTCGCCACCAGGAGATTTACGCAATGTATTAGTCGCGTTATCTGACATGCCCAAACTTTACGCAGATATTTTTCAATATCGTTTTAAAAAAAGTGATAAGTTTTTGGCAAATCACGCCCTTGGAAATTTGATTATTGCAGCGATGTCTGAAATGCGTGGCAGTACGTATGAAGCAATTCAATTGTTAACAAAAATGATGCACGTTGACGGCAATATCTATCCTTCTAGTGAGAAACCATTAGTTTTGCATGCGGTTTTTAAAGATGGTACCCAAGCGATTGGGGAGTCTAAAATTGCCATCGATCGTAAAACGATTGATCATGTTTTTGTCCGTAATCAAGACGGAGATAGTGAGCCTAGAGCGGCTCGAAAAGTAGTATCTTCGATTATGGAAGCAGATATGATTGTTTTAGGACCCGGTAGTTTATTTACAAGTATTTTGCCGAATTTGATGATCTCAGAAATTGGACAAGCGCTTCTAGAAACAAAAGCAGAAACAGTTTATATTTGCAATATCATGACTCAAAAAGGAGAGACCGAGCATTTCACAGACGCCAATCACGTTCAAGTTCTTCATCAGCATCTAAAGAAACCTTTCGTGGATACTGTTTTAGTAAATACAGAAAAGGTTCCTGAAGGATATATGGATCCAGAAGTTTACGATGAATATTTGGTGCAAGTAAAACACGATTTTAAAGCGTTGCGAAAAGAAGGTTGTCGCGTTGTCTCGGCTGATTTTTTACAGTTGCGAGATGGTGGGGTTTTCCATGATGGTGAAAAAGTTGTCGAAGAATTGTTACGTATTTTGTATTAATAGCAATTCATTGATCCAATTGAATTTTTGTAGTAGAAAGGGGTGATTGTGATGTCATTTGCTGCGGATGTAAAAAAAGAATTAACAACTTTAGAAGTGCATAAAGAACATGCAAAAGCTGAATTAGCAGCTTTAATTCGGATGAATGGGTCGGTGAGTTTAAGCAACCATCAATTTGTCTTAAACGTCCAAACAGAAAATGCTGCGATTGCTCGACGGATTTATTCGTTATTAAAAGATCATTTTGGGGTGCGTAGTGAACTATTAGTACGACGCAAGATGAAATTGAAAAAAAATAATGTCTATATCGTTCGTTTGAAGGAAAAAACGCAAGAAGTTTTAAATGAACTTGCGATTATGGATGGTCTGATGTTTCAAACCCATATTTCTGATGAGATTATGGGAAATGCCCAAAAGATGCGTTCTTATTTGCGGGGAGCTTTTATGGCGTCTGGGTCGGTGAATAATCCGGAAACGAGTCGGTATCATTTGGAAATTTATTCGCTTTATGAAGAGCACAATCAAGATATTTGTGAAATGCTCAATTATTATGATTTAAATGCGCGAACTTTGGATCGACGGAATGGCTATATTTCATATTTAAAGGGAGCCGAAAAGATTGCCGATTTTTTGACGCTGATTGGTGCTACAAATTCCATGTTGAAATTTGAGGATGTCAGAATTGTCCGAGATATGCGCAACTCGGTTAACCGTTTGGTGAATTGTGAGACCGCTAATTTAAATAAAACAATTGATGCAGCGTCAAAACAAATCGAAAATATTGAATTTATCGAACAACGGGTGGGTTTGCAGGCTTTGCCTGAAAAATTACAAGAGATTGCCGAGTTACGCTTGGAACATCCTGAGGTAAGTTTAAAAGAGCTGGGCGAGATGATTCCTTCTGGTGCTATTTCAAAGTCGGGAATTAACCACCGCATTCGCAAAATTAATGAATTTGCTGATCGATTACGAGAGCAGGCAAGTTAAATTTTTTTACAAAAGGCGTAAAAAAGATCGTAAGAAATAGTTGGCAGATGCTTTACCTTTACTGCTAATTTTAATGAAAAAAAACCGAGGTTAGCTTGTGCTGCTAATAAAAGCGACACAGACTACCCTCGGTTTTTTTACGTTTTTATTGATGAAGATACTCTAATAATGTAGCCTCACTAATTCCTTCATCAAAAATATGATTGTCGATAATCATTGTCGGGACAAATTGAATGTTGGCTCTTTTTGCCTCATCCATAATCGCTTTTTGAGTCAGCTCATCGGCATAGTTGGCTAATTTCAAGTCACTTTCAGCAAATTTAACAACAGAATCTAAAGATAGATCTCCCCATAAATCTTGGGATAAAAAGATTTTTTTAATATCTGCTAAAGCTTTTGTCGCATCACCTTTTGTGACGTACTGGTGCATGACATTACCCCGCTGTAAGCTTTCTTTGTCTTTATCGTAGAGTTTTATAACCCGTTTTAGATTACCACTTGCCACTTCTTGATTTAATAAATCTTCATGTTCTAAAAACCATTGACGACAATAAGGACAGCGTAAGTTAATAAATTCTACAAGTGTTTTTTTCGCATTTTTATTGCCAATTATAATTCCCACATCGCCATTTGTTTCGTTTGCATTAATAATTGTGATATCCAATTTTTTTTCATCCTCTCATTGTTTCTCTTTTTTAGTTTAGCGAAAGTTTAAAGAAATGGGAAATGTTGTGTTTAAGTAGACCGATTTCAAAGAAAAATGAAAAAGAGTTGTGAAAAAATTGTAACTTCCATGGTTTTGCAGGTGAGGGGATAGAAAAGCTGTGCTATACTATTGAAGTAAGTCCAATTGTAAAGGGAGTCTGCCTATGTCATTTAGCATTCAAGAATTATTTAATATCGATTATTGGAAACAAATGTTTAATGTCGATATTTTTTCTTGGAACTTTTTCGTTAATATTTTGGATATTCTGGTTGTCTGGTATATCGTCTATAAGTTAATCCAACTTGTTCGCGGCACCAAAGCAATTCAGCTATTTAAAGGAGTAGCAATTTTTATTGCGATCCGGTTTGGAGCTGAACTCATTGGTTTGCATACTTTGTCTTGGTTGATGGATCAAGTTATTACCTATGGAGTGATAGCGGCTATTGTCATTTTCCAGCCTGAAATAAGACGTGGGTTGGAACATCTTGGACGTAGTACCCTCTTTAAGACGACCAAACAAGAGCAAAAAGAAGATGAACAGCTGATTACATCACTAGACAAAGCGATTCAATATATGTCCAAACGTAAAATTGGTGCGTTAATCACCATTGAAAGAAATACGGGTTTAGAAGAGTATATTGAAACAGGGATTGCATTAGAGGCGGATATAACAGGTGAGCTTTTGATTAATATTTTCATACCCAATACGCCACTACATGACGGTGCAGTCATTATTCGCAATGACAAAATTGCTGTTTCTTGTGCGTATTTGCCACTATCAGAAAGTATGTTAATTCCAAAAGAATTTGGCACACGTCACAGAGCTGCAGTTGGGATTAGTGAAGTTAGTGATGCGGTTACCGTAGTTGTTTCAGAGGAAACTGGTGGGGTAAGTATTACTTTGAATAATCAACTGTTGTCAGAATTATCCCAAGAAGAATATTTGAAAATTTTACACAGAGAATTAATTCCAGAAGAAAAAACAGAGACAAAGAAAAACCAGCTGCAATCCTTTATCGAAAGTATCGCTAAAGGAGGTAAGAAATGAATTCAAGTCGCAAAAGCAATATCTTGTATGGCTTCTTAGCGTTGGTTTTCAGCTTGATTTTATTTTTTAATGCCAACGGACGTAATGTTCAAACGACATTGAACACAAATCCGGAAAATTTTGAAGAAACAGTTAATAAAGTGCAAATTCATCCGGTTTATGACTCGGATAAATATTATATCCTAGGCTTTGATCCGTATGTTTCGGTGAAATTAAGCAGTGCCAATCGTATCCAATTAAATGCTGAAGCAAATCCGGATACCAGAGGATTCCGTGTCGTTTGTGATTTAACCGGATTAGGAGAAGGTACCCATGAAGTGAAATTACGGATTCAAAACGGCAGTAGCGCTGTGGGCTATACGATTAATCCAACTAAAGTTACCGTGACGATTGAAAAGAAAGTAACGCAATCTTTTAAAATCCATCCGGTTGTTTCTTCTTCTAATTTAGGGGAAGGGTTCTCGGTTGATAGTGTAACGGTAAAACCAGAAGAAGCTCAGATTACCACTGGTGAAAAGACGTTAGCCCAAATTGATCGCGTAGTTGCAACAATTGATCCTTCTAAAACAGCTAGTGCTGACTTTGAAGAAAAAGCAACGATTGAAGCATTGGATAAAGAGGGGAATCGTTTGAGTGTTGTTTCAGATCCCCAAGAAGCGCAAGTTATTGTAAAAGTAAAAGCGCCAGAAAAAATTGTCAGTCTGTATGCTTCGCAAGTAGGGACATTGCCTAATGGGATTTCCCATTATGATTTTAAATTAGATACCCTTTCAACGGTGCTAAGAGGATCACAATCAAAACTTGATGGAATTGAAAGTCTCGCTCTACCGGTGGATATTACGAATATTACAGAGAAAACAACCAGAGAAGTGGTTGTTCCAACCGAAGATGGCATCGTCGCATCACCAAAGACAGTCAAAGTAGAAATCACGCCGGTACACAATACAACAAGCACGGCAACGACGAATTCCTCTAGTAGACAGTCACAAACTTCTTCTAGCGTAACTGAAACAACTCCAGCGACAACTACGGTGGAAACCAGCGAGACAAGTCAATCAGCTGTTGATGCAACGGCAAATGAATAAAATTAACTAAAACAATTTTGTGAGGTAAGAATAATGGGTAAATATTTTGGTACGGATGGTGTTCGTGGCGTAGCTAACGTTGAATTAACACCAGAATTAGCATTTAAATTAGGGCGTTGTGGTGGCTATGTATTAAGTCAACATGAGAACAGTGAACATCGGCCTAAAGTTTTAGTTGGCCGCGATACCCGTATGTCTGGTCAATTATTGGAAAATGCATTGGTTGCCGGGTTATTATCTGTCGGCATTGAAGTGTTTACACTGGGCGTAATCTCAACGCCAGGTGTGGCTTATTTAACCCGTGTGCAAAAAGCGAGTGCAGGAGTCATGATTTCAGCGTCTCATAATCCTGCTGAAGACAATGGTATTAAATTTTTCGGAAGTGACGGTTTCAAGTTAGTGGACGATCAGGAAGCAGAAATCGAAGCACTACTGGATGCACCACAAGATACTCTGCCACGTCCTTCGGCTGAAGGTTTGGGGACAGTTGAAGAATTTCCAGAAGGTCTTTTGAAATATTCACAGTTTTTAGAACAAACTATTTCAGGAGATTTATCAGGCTTAACAGTTTGTATTGATGCTGCAAATGGTGCAACTGCAACAAGTGTCAACCGCCTATTTGCTGATTTAGAAACAGACTTTTATACGATGGGAACTTCCCCTAACGGATTAAACATCAATGATGGTGTTGGTTCTACTCATCCGGAAAAATTGGCGGCTTTTGTCGTTGAAAAAGGTGCTGATGCAGGCCTTGCCTTTGATGGTGATGGTGACCGTGTGATTGCGGTGGATGAGTTAGGAAATATTGTCGATGGTGATAAAATTATGTACATTTGTGCAAAATATTTAGCATCAAAAAAACGTTTAAAACAAGATACAATTGTAACGACTGTAATGAGTAATTTAGGTTTCCATAAAGCAGTAGAAGCTATTGGCTTAAAAGATGTGATTACCCAAGTTGGCGACCGTTATGTTGTCGAAGAAATGCGAAAAAATGATTACAATTTTGGTGGCGAACAATCAGGTCACATGGTTTTCCTCGATTTTAATACTACAGGTGATGGAATGCTTTCTGGTATCCAATTGTTAAATATCGTCAAAGAAACCGGCAAAAAATTATCTGAACTAGCGGCAGAGGTAACAATTTATCCGCAAAAATTAGTGAACATTCGCGTCACAAACAAAAATGGTGCGATGGAAGTTCCAGCGATTAAAGCTGTAATTGAAGAAGCGGAAAAAGAAATGAATGGTGAAGGACGTATTTTGGTTCGACCTTCAGGGACAGAACCATTATTACGCGTAATGGCAGAAGCGCCATCGGATGAATTAGTAAATTACTATGTCGATAAAATCGCGGCAGTCGTACAAGCCGAAATTGGTGCTAAATAAAAAAATGACAGATTACAATTTGTAATCTGTCATTTTTTTTGCAGTTTCAATCACAAGTATAGCTAAAATTATTTTACTTTATTGCCTTTAAAGTAACTGGCACTAACAGGGAGTTTTCGAGCTACAAATTCGGCTGTAGAGGTGGCATTTACCAAAGTAAAATTAGCAGGCATCCCGCTTTTTAACCAACCGTTAGGAGCGATTAATTTTTGATCGGTGACCAATTCTAAACTTTCCGTTAACTCTTTTTGTGAGGTTAAGTCAAACATTTCTGCATAGCGATTAAGTTTATCTATCACATCACCATTACCAAAAGGTGACCAGCAATCGTAAATATTATCACAACCAATCTGGGTTTTCACACCGGCTTGTTTTAATTTTGTTAAAGGCGGAATAACAAAGTCTAAGGGGATGCTGGAAATAATTGTTATTTGATTGGCGGCAAGACGTGAAAATAATTCAGCTTGCTCACTTTTATTTAAATCTCGTAACCCATAAGCGTGACTAATCGTAACTCTTTTTTGCCAATTGGTTTCTTCTGTTAGCGCTAAAATTTTAGCGAAAGCTTTTCTGGCGTCATCACCTCGTTCATGAAGGTGATAATCAATGGGCACATCAAATTGTGTTGCTAAATCAAACGTTTGGTTCAAAGATTTTTCTAAGTTGTTATCAATACTAATTGGGTCGACTCCGCCAACGAGATTAGCACCATTTTGTAACGCCAGTTTCATTTCATTGTAGGCGTGGGATAAAAGGAGACCGTGTTGGGGGAAAGCCACTAATTCATAATCCAATTGGTCCTGGTAGTTTGCTAAAACAGCTTGTGCGGCCTCTAAGTAACTTTGCCCCACAGTAGGATGAACATCAATATGGGAGCGAAAATGCGTAACGCCATAAGAAAGTTCTAAATGAATTAAATTTTCCATGCGCTGGCTAAAAGAGACCGGTGCATTTTTTAAATAGGCAATTTCTTTTGTGAAACGTTCCACGCGGTTTTTTACAGGCTCAATCGGTGTCCAGGGAATACCTAATTTACTTTTATCAAAATGAACGTGCATTTCCCGCAATTGAGGTAAAATTAAAGCATTTTGTCCATCAATTATGGTGTAATCGGTTTTGGTATCTACTTGGTCACTGGTAAACACCGCTGTAATTATTCCATTTTCAAAGGCCACAGCAATATTTTTCGTCGCAGTTCCGTAAGTGAAATCATTTTCTGTCAGATAACTAGTTTCCACGCGGACATTTTTTAATAAAGTTTTCATAAAGCACCTCCGTCTTCATTTAAAATAGCTTGAAATGGATAAAAAAGCCAACGTTTGCATTTTGTAGACCTATAAACACAAAGAAATGCCATAATAAGGTTTTACCAAAAAGCTATTAAAAAACCTGCCTACGACAACGGATGGTCATAAGCAGGTTAAAGTAGCGGTCTTATTCGACGGTGACAGATTTTGCTAAGTTTCGTGGTTTATCAACATCATAGCCTCTTTGTAAGGTTGCAAAGTAGGCAATTAATTGCGTTGGGACAACTGCTAGTAGGCTAGTCAATAGCGGATGAACCGTGGGTAATAAAATTTGATCATCTGGCTTTGCTAATTCTTCTGTTGCGATAACAAGGGTATTGGCCCCGCGACTTCTTACTTCTTGTAAATTTCCCCGTGTGTGTAAGCCAGTTGCAGCGTCAGTAATGATACCAATTACAGGGGTACTATCTTCAATTAGGGCGATTGTTCCGTGTTTTAATTCGCCAGCTGCGAAACCTTCTGCTTGAATATAAGAAATTTCTTTTAGTTTTAAAGCAGCTTCCATTGAAACATAGTAGTCATTGCCCCGGCCGATGTAAAAGGCGTTGCGGGTGTGTGTTAAGTATTCTGCGGTTAATTCTTCTAGCAATTCTTTTTCATTAATCATTGTTTCCATTGCTGTGGCGATTAAACCTAACTCGTGGAATAAATCAAATTCATTCGCTGCAAGAATAGCTTTTTTTGTTCCCAAAGCTTTAGCTAAAACAGCCATAACCGCGATTTGAGCGGTATAAGCTTTAGTCGAGGCAACGGCAATCTCAGGACCCGCATGAAGCAGCAAAGTATAAGTTGCTTCCCTTGATAAAGTAGAGCCGGCTACATTTGTAATAGTTAAAGAAGGGTAGCCTAATTCATTTGTTTTTACTAAAACTTGACGACTATCAGCTGTTTCACCACTTTGACTCAAGTAGATGAAAAATGGTTTTTCCGATAGTAGTGGCATATTGTAGCCAAATTCACTGGATAGATGAATTTCTACAGGTAACTGCGTTAAGGTTTCAAAAAATTTCTTAGCTGCCCAACCAGCATGACTGCTAGTGCCGCATGCAACGATATAAACGCGATCGCTATTTTCTAAAGTAGCTAACAAGTTGGGATCAATCGCAATTGAGCCATCTTCATTTTGATATTTTTGTACAATTTTACGCATGACAACTGGTTGTTCATCAATTTCTTTTAACATGTAATAAGGATAAGTTCCTTTTTCAATGTCACTTGCATCCAGTTCTGCAACATAAAAATCACGGTTGATAATTTGACCAGCTGCATCTTCAATGATTGCATCTGTTGCGGTTAGTGTGACCATTTCACCGTCCGTTAATTCCACAAAGTGGCTCGTTTGATCTAACATTGCTAAGGCATCACTACATAAAACATTAAAGCCATCCCCTAAGCCGATTAAAAGAGGGCTTTTATTTTTTGCGACATAAATAGTTGTATCATCTTGTGTATCAACTAAGGCAAAAGCGTAAGATCCTTCGATTAAGCGTAATGCTTTTTTGAAGGCAGCTTTTGTTTGTAAGCCTTCATTTTTAAAATGAGCAATTAAGTGAACGGCAATTTCAGTGTCTGTTTGACCGTAAAATGTATCTTCACTCAAATACGTTTGGCGTAATTCGTCATAATTTTCAATAACGCCATTGTGTACTAAAACCAGCTCACCTTTTTCACTTGTATGAGGATGCGCATTTTCCTCAGTTGGTTTACCATGAGTGGCCCAACGTGTGTGTCCAATGCCCATTGTGCCAGTAATGGCTGGGGTTAATTTTGCTTCTAAATTTTTAATGGGACCAGTAGATTTAAGCAGATTATTGTTCTTGCCAGCGACATAGATTCCTGCTGAATCATAGCCGCGATATTCCAAGCGTTTTAAACCAGTTAAGATAATTTTTGTTGCGTCGTTTCTTCCAACGACTCCGACGATTCCACACATGTAAAAAAACCTCTTTCTTATTTCAATCTTGTTTTCTTTTTGTCTTCTTATTGGAGTGCTTTTATTAAGTAAAAGATAGAATAAAAATAAATTGGTATAGATTCATTTTTATTGGTCTAATTATTACGACATCCAAAATGATATTATTTATCTTGGCTTTTGTCAATTATAAATTTTATTTCCTTTAATTGGTATAGTCTTATTTTAAGCGTTCCAATTTTATTTTTTTTAAATACGTTGCATTTTTATTTTTTTCTAATTTGCAATTATTTACTTAATCGCTGTTTTTTTTGCTTTCTTTTCGCTACAATGAGAAAGATAAAACCTTTCATTTCATCGTAAGGGATACGAAGAAAACAGGTGATGGATTATTCTATCAAAATAAAAGGAGGACCAAATGGACAATATCGTACGTTGCATGTCTTTTAAACAATTAAAAGCCGCTGTTGCAAAATTAGAGGCGACAGCTGGAATCACAGAAGAAACCAAGATTTTTTTAGATACAGGCTGGGATAGTTTGCAAGAGGTTTCACCAGAAAGTATTGAAGTGAAAAAAGCGCGCTATTTTGAAGTGCAAGATCCTGTTAGTAAGGAATATTTTGGCGGTTTTGCGTTAAGTGAAAAAGCCGAAAAAGTAAAGGCTACAGGTGCAGAAGAAACGGTCATTGTAATTGAAAATTTATATTAATAGTCAAAATTAAAGGAGTAGAAAATGAATAAAAGAAGATGGATTGCAGTTGTTATCGCAGTTGGGTTGTTTGTTTTTTCAGCGGTGTCTTCTCGGGTTGCCACCCATAATGAGGCCGAGAGCCAACAAGCACTGGCAGGATTAAATGCATTATTGTATGGGTCAAATCAATTGGAAAAAAATGTCATTGAAGATGGCGATGCTGATAAACAGATTGCCAAATTGACTGTTGACGGTACGATTGCAGATACAGGTAGTGGTGGTATCTTTTCGACGGCAACGTATAGTCACCAAGATTTCCTAGCACAGTTACAAGAAATTCAGAGGGATGGAAATATTAAAGGGATTTTGTTAGAAGTAAATTCTCCTGGTGGTGGAGTTTATGAGAGTGCTGAAATTGCCAAGGAATTTGCCAAAATTAAAGAATTAAAGATTCCTGTCTATGTTAGTATGAAAAATATGGCTGCCAGCGGTGGTTATTATATCTCAGCAGCTGCTAATAAAATTTTTGCTACCGATGAAACGGTAACAGGTTCCATTGGCGTCATTATGTCTGGGGTAAACTATAGTGGTTTAATGGAGAAATTAGGTATCACCGATGAAACCTATAAAAGTGGGGCCTTAAAAGACATGGGCTCTACTACTAGAAAACCCACTCAAAAAGATCAAGAAGTCTTGCAAACGTATGTCAACAATGCCTATGACCGGTTTGTTAAAGTGGTAGCAAAAGGTCGTGGTATGTCAGAAGCTGCCGTACGTAAAATTGCTGATGGTCGTATTTACGATGGAGCACAAGCAAAAGCAAATGGATTAGTTGATGAAATTGGTTTTCCAGAAGATGCGCTAGCCGCACTAAAAAAAGACCAAAAATTAACCAACGCGCAAGTAATTGAATATTCTGTTGGCGATACCGGTTTTTATTCTTCTTGGTTAGGCAATAAGGCAGCTAAATTACAAGGACTAGCACCAAGTGAAGATAGTACATTAGTGCATTTATTTGCATCACTTGGAAATGCTCAGGCACCAAAACCTCTTTATTATTATGGAGGACAATAAAATGAGCGATAAAATACAAGGTCCAAAAGTATTTAAAACAAAAGATGATAAGGAAAACTTCACCCAAGAAGAAGTAAAAAAGCAGCAGAAAATATGGCGTCCGTTGCTAAATGAAAAAAATGAAAATAAAAAGTATTTCCCCAACTATTTTTATGCTGGTTTTTGGATTCGCATGTTTGCCTATTGCCTTGACTTAATGTGTATTCATGCGATTACAAACGCAACAGTAGGTTTAACATATCGCGTGGCGGCAGTAGAAATAGCAACTAATTTTTTAAGTTTTTCTAGTCTTTTGTCATTGGCGATTTATTTAGCGTATTTCACTTTATTGACAAAATTAAATCACGGACAAACTATTGGGAAAATGGTCTTTGGCATTCGCGTAGTTTCTTTAAGTGAAACAGAACTTTCCTGGGGGACAGTTATTGTCAGGGAAACTGTTTGCCGCTTTATCTTAAAGGGATTTCCGTTTGTTTTAGGGTACATCGTAGCAGCCTTTACAGATCACAAACAACACGTGGGTGATTATTTTTCGGACACTTCGGTAATTACCATTAATGTTTTGAAAGCTTTTAATAAAGAATTACGGGCTTAATTTTAACAAAGCAGGTGTTAAAAATGGGTGAAAAAATTGTCTTCCCAGATGAATTGCAACGAAATATTCGTTTAGCAAAAAAAGCAATGGAACAAAAAGAGTTTCTAACGAGCGTTACTTATTTACAAAAAGCTTATGAGATGGAAATGTCATTTGAGATTAATCAGCTCTATACAGAAGCTTTATTAAAAAGTGAAGATTTTAAAAGTGCACTGCAAATAGCACAAGACTTTGCGATTGAATATCAGAAAACGGCGACAACAATAACTACCTATGTAAGAATTTTATTATTAAATCAACAGTTTTTAACTGCTCGTAAGCTAGTTATACAAAATAGTCTTTTGACAAAAGAGCAAAAAAAAACATTAACCCAACAGATTAAACAATTGGAGTTGGCAATTGATTTATTAGATCCGGAAAGTTTGCAAGTAAAAAGACAGCTTTTAAATCAGTGGGATGAAAGTTTAATGCCGATTATAACAGCGGACTGGGAAGTTTTTGTGGGGCAGTTAACTTATCCTCAATTTATCGGGCTAATGCAGGATTTTTTACCCAAATGCCGAAATAATTTTTTGCGGCCGCGCTTAGTAGAGGAGCTCGTTTTACTAGGCTGTGATAAAGTCATTCGTTGTGCCCGTTGGGATAATACAATAGCGACTATAAATTTAAAAGAACTTAAATTACCCGAAGAAGTCCCAGCTTATCAAAAATTAAAAACATATTTTGAAACAGAAATTGCCGCGACAGACATCCAACTGGCAAATTACTGCTTAACTGAGCTAAGTGCGCAATTAGCTGTAACGTATCCTTTTGTACCTTTCACTGACGATTTAAAAAGGTGGGAGCAAAGTTATATTTTAGAATATCAGGCAATGATGGGAAATAATAAAGCAGTAGCGGGGCTAGAAAAACTAGCTGATATCACAAAACAAAAAGAAAAAATTCGGCAAATTTATCAAGTGATTTTCTAAAGTTTTTTTTACTTTCAATAACCTTAAAATGTTTACAATTCCTAAGGGTTAGTGTACTATTTAAAAGTATGCATGAAAGTATTTCATAGTAAAATTAGTTTATTCGGAGGGAAACACATGACTGCAAAATGGGAAAAAACTGGCACCAATGATGGTGTATTAACATTTTCAATCGATCAAGCTGAAATTCAAAAAGGTTTGACACAAGCATTCAACAAAGTAAAAGGAAATTTAAATGTACCTGGCTTCCGTAAAGGGAAAGTTTCACGCCAAGTATTTAACCGTATGTACGGCGAAGAAGCTCTATATGAAGACGCATTGAACGCTGTATTACCAGAAAATTACGAAGCTGCAGTGAAAGAAGCCGGAATCGATCCTGTTTCTCAACCAAAAATTGACATTGACAGCATGGAAAAAGATCAAGATTGGGTAATCAAAGCTGAAGTTACGGTTAAACCTGAAGTTAAATTAGGGGACTACAAAGACTTAACTGTTGAAAAACAAGATCGCACAGTCACAGAAGCAGACGTTGACGCAAAATTAAAACAAGAACAAGAACAACAAGCTGAGTTAGTGATTAAAGAAGACGAAGCAGCTGCAAACGGCGACACTGTTGTGATTGACTTTGAAGGTTTTGTTGACGGAGTTGCATTTGAAGGCGGCAAAGGCGACAATTACTCATTAGAATTAGGTTCAGGTTCATTCATTCCTGGTTTTGAAGAACAATTAGTAGATCATAAAGCTGGCGATAATGTGGATGTTACTGTAACTTTCCCTGAAGACTATCAAGCAGAAGATTTAGCTGGTAAAGAAGCTATCTTCAAAGTAGTTGTTCACGAAGTAAAAACAAAAGAATTACCTGAATTGGATGATGAATTTGCAAAAGACGTCGACGAAAACGTTGAAACTTTAGCAGAATTAAAAGAAAAATACATGACAGAATTAACAGAAGCAAAAGAAAAAGCAGCTGAAGATGCTAAAGATGAATTAGCTATTAGAACTGCTGTTGAAAATGCTGAAATTCTTGATTTACCACATGTAATGGTTCATGATGAAGTACACCGTTCTATGGACGAATTTTTAAACAACATGCAACGTCAAGGTATTTCACCTGAAATGTATTACCAATTGACTGGTTCAACAGAAGCAGATTTACACAAACAATTTGAAGGCGAAGCTGAAAACCGAGTTAAAACAAACTTGGTAATTGAAGCTATTGCTGCTGCAGAAAACTTAGAAGCAACAGAAGCAGATGTTGAAAAAGAAATCGCTGAATTGTCTGAAGCATACAACATGCCAGTTGATCAAATCAAACGCGTTTTAACAGAAGATATGTTAAAACATGATATCACAATGAAAAAAGCGGTTGAACTTGTTACAGGAACAGCTGTTGAAAAATAATTTTTAAAATTGAAGCCGCCAGCTTGTGCTGGTGGTTTTTTTTGCTTTATTGCCCTTAAAAAAATGGAAGCTGGCTTTACATTTTATTAAAAAACGATTGTACTTGGCTACAATGAAAGCAACTACTTTTTCTTTCGTAAATAGTATGCTATCATAGTTTAAGACTGTTTAAATCAGTTATCCAGCACTCGTTAAGAGTACGGAAATTTTTCAAGGGGTGAGACCATGTACGACAACACTAGCGGAAATGAAACTGTACGTTGTTCATTTTGCGGTAAATCGCAAGAAGAAGTGCGTAAGATCGTCGCCGGTCCCGGGGTCTACATTTGTAACGAGTGTATCGACTTATGCAAAGAGATCATTGACGAGGAGTTCCTGGATGAAGAAGTGCGGGAATTCATCGATGTACCTAAACCAAAAGAAATCTTAGCAATTTTAAATGAATATGTAATCGGCCAAGACCGTGCGAAAAAAGCATTGGCTGTGGCGGTTTACAATCATTACAAACGTGTGAATGCGGAAAGTAGCGAAGATGAGGTAGAATTACAAAAGAGTAATATCTGTTTAATCGGGCCTACCGGCTCAGGAAAAACTTTCTTAGCCCAAACATTAGCCCGTTCTCTTAACGTTCCATTTGCAATTGCGGATGCTACAAGCTTGACAGAAGCTGGTTATGTAGGTGAAGATGTCGAAAATATTTTATTAAAACTTTTACAAGCGGCTGACTTCAATGTTGAAAGAGCCCAAAAAGGGATTATTTATATTGATGAAATCGATAAAATTGCCCGTAAGAGTGAGAATGTTTCGATTACACGAGATGTTTCTGGTGAAGGCGTGCAGCAAGCTTTGCTTAAAATCTTAGAAGGCACAGAAGCAAGTGTACCACCACAAGGCGGCAGAAAGCATCCTCATCAAGAAATGATTCAAATTGATACGACTAACATCTTATTTATCGTTGGTGGTGCTTTTGATGGAATTGAAACAATCGTTAAAAATCGAATGGGTGAAAAAATCATCGGTTTTGGCACGAACAATAGAAAAATCGGTGATGACGAAAGTGTGATGCAACACATCATCCCTGAAGATTTATTGAAGTTTGGTTTGATTCCTGAATTTATCGGGCGCTTGCCAGTCATGGCTGCCTTAGATAAATTGACAAATGATGATTTAGTCCGCATTTTAACGGAGCCTAAAAATGCATTAGTCAAACAATACAAAAAGTTGATGTCTTTAGATGAGACTGAATTAACCTTTGAACCATCCGCGCTAAAAGCAATTGCAGCAAAAGCGATTGAGCGTAATACTGGTGCGCGGGGTCTGCGCTCGATTATTGAAGATATTATGATGGATGTCATGTTTGATGTGCCAAGCGATGGAGATATTAAAGAAGTTATCATCACAGAAGATGCTGTCACAGGTGTTGGTACACCAAAAGTTATTTATGCTGAGAAAAAAGCGGGATAAATGAATAAAAAAGCTGGGGCTCGTACCCAGCTTTTAGCTTGATTTTTAAAGGAGTGGAATAGATGAAAGTTCATAACGCAGAAATTGTGATTAGTGCCGTAGCGCCAAAACAATATCCCGAAACAGATTTACCAGAAATCGCGTTGGCAGGACGTTCTAATGTCGGAAAATCGTCTTTCATTAATACGCTAATCCAGCGAAAAAATCTTGCCCGAACTTCTTCTAAGCCCGGAAAAACCCAAACTCTCAATTTTTATTTGATTGAAGATACATTGCACTTTGTTGACGTTCCAGGCTATGGCTACGCCAAAGTGTCTAAGAGTGAACGGGCTAAATGGGGGCAGATGATTGAAACTTACTTGACTCAAAGGGAACAATTGAAGGCAGTAGTATCTTTAGTCGATTTACGCCATGCCCCTAGTCAAGAAGATATTCAAATGTATCAGTTTTTGAAGTACTACGACTTACCTGTAATTGTAGTTGCAACAAAAGCAGATAAAATTCCCCGTGGCAAATGGAATAAACACGAATCAGTCATTAAAAAAGCTTTGGATTTTGATAAATCGGATACGTTCATTATTTTTTCTTCGGTGACCAAAGAAGGAAAAGAAGAAGCGTGGCAAGCTATTGAAAAAGCAATTAAATAGAGTCGAATCATTTCTGATTCGACTCTGTTTTTTTGCTCTTTTTTTGTTCTTTTTTTATTTCTGGTTTTAAAAAGCGGGAAACATCAACTTCCTCTTTTTTGTCCGGTAAAATTACCAAATCATCAAACATTTTATCTAATGAATCATCTCGTTCAAATTTCAAACCCATCGCAATCCACCTCCAGTTAGAGTTTAGCACGTTTTAGTAGGATTTTTAAGAAAAAACGATTCCTTTTTACTTTTTTTTAACGCCAATATTAGTTATAATAAAATTATAGAAAGATTAAAAGGCGGTGAGATGATGAAGTTGACAAATAAGATGTTTATCACAGTGCAATATATCAACTTAAATGACCAAATGATCAAGCGTCATTTGCAAGACTGGCTTGTCTTTGTTCGCCTGCTCTATCAACCACAGCAGATGATTGTGAACCATGAAGAGATGCAGTCTTTTTCTTTAAAGCGTGTTCATCAACTTTTGAGTCAATTAACTGAGCAAGAAGATTTGGAGTTTATTGTAAAAGAAGGTCCCAATGAATCTTATTTTCATTTGGTCGATGGTAATTTATTAGAAAAGCATCTCGTTTCACAAGAAATCTTTTTAAAAAACAAGCAAATAATCTTAAATTATGTCGATGTCAAAATGAAGGAACGCGGCTTATTTGGCTACATCAGAAATTACGATGAGTATTTGTATCACAATACCGATGATATAAAAATGCGCCAAGTATTTCAGCCGCTAGCAGAAATAGAAAAATTACCTAAAATCCGTAATAAAGAAAATAAAACAGTGGTAGATTGTAATCAGTTTGCTGGGTATGACATTTTTTATCGTGGTTTTTGTTTAACTTCCTGTTGGCGCGTCTACTTCACTGCTCGTTATCATAAAATCATTCCATTAGCGGTGGTAGAAGAAGTGCAACAAGTTGAACAAGTAACAAAAACTGCAGAAGATGTGTGGTTCGTTGAACTTTACAAAGATCCTTATCGTTGGCAAGAAGACTTGAATTTGGGCTATCAGCGCTTGTTTAGAGACCAGATGGGGATTGATCAATTAGCCTGGGATAATGGCGTTGGAATATTACGTGAACCCTTAATTGAATACGCATACACAGAAAATGTTATTCAAACAGTTCAATACCAAAATGACCGGTTGCAGCCAACACCTAAAAAAGAAGCAACGCATTTTGTGACCCGTGTTTATGATATTGTTCACGATAATTACCAAGAAAGACGTGTCAAAGGCGTTTTAAATGCGCAGGCTTATTTTCCTTGGATCGATGAGCAGGGAATGAAGATGATGAATTATCTTGTTTTAAATCCGCAGTATTCTCTGGATGAGGGTCTTTGCGCATATGAATTTTATTTGCGGAACTACTTAGAAATAAATATCACCGATGATCGCTACCATGAATATTTAGCAATCTTAAATATTTATCTGCCGGATGATTTTCTAACTAAAGTGCCATATAAAATCTTAAAAGAGCGGATGCAGGATATCCATTTTGCACGGTTAAAAAAACGCAAACAGCGTGTATATTTTGATATGAAAAAGAAAAAAAATCATTTGCGCGTCAATTTTGTACCATTTTCGGCAATGAAAAATACGAATGAAATAAAAGTCGTGTAGGGGGTTAAAAAATGGAAGATTTATTGTTTAAAAAGTATATGTTACCAACGGGTGTTCTGACAATCTTACTGTTAATGTTACCGGATTTTTTCATGAAAATTCCGTTAGCCCTAGCAATTATTTTATTAGGAAGCTGCCTATGTATTTACAAGTATTGGCAATTAGAAGTAAAATTGGAAGTTCAAAAAATTAGGAGTGGGAAAGAGTAGTAATTTTTCACTAGCAATGTCTGTTATAAAAAAGACCAACAATTCATCAATATGAATCGTTGGTCTTTTTACGAAGTTTTATTTGTTTAGTTAACGTCTTTTTTTAATAATCCAAAAATGATACCAGAAATTACTGCCCCGATGGCAATAAATACTAGATATAAAATTGGGTTGCTGACTAAGAATACTACGAAAATACCACCATGAGGTGCAAGTAATAGAATATCTTTAGCACCAACTAATGCTCCTGTAATTGCAGAACCGATAATGAAACTTGGAATAGCACGTAGCGGATCAGCTGCAGCAAATGGAATAGAGCCCTCGGTAACAAAAGACAGTCCCATTACAATGTTTGTTAAACCAGCATCTTGTTGATCTTTCGTAAATTTATTTTTGAATAAACGTGTAGCTACAAAAATTGCTAATGGAGGAACCATACCACCGGCCATGACAGAAGCCATTACCACACTACCGCCAGAAGCGACTGTCGTAGCTAATGTTGCTGTACCAAAAACATAGGCTGCTTTATTAATTGGGCCACCTAAATCTGCTGCCATCATACCAGCTAGTAAAGCGCCAAGTAAAGCTGCATTAGAACCACTTAAACCAGTTAAGAAACTATTTAACGCATCGTTAATTACTTTCATGGGTACGTTGATGATAAGCATTAGAAAACCAGTAATTAAAAGTCCGAATACTGGATAGAACAAAATAGTTTTAATCCCATCAAGTGATTTTGGTAGACCTTTAAATAATTTCCGTAAGAACAAGATAACATAACCACCAAGGAAACCACCAATTAAAGCACCTAAGAAGCCAGCACCGCCAGTATTTGCTAAAGCACCTGCGGCAAAACCAACAATTAAACCAGGACGATCAGCAATACTTGAAGCAATAAAACCAGCTAAGACTGGCAACATAAAACCAAACGCTGCACTACCAATTTGGTTGAACCAAGATGCTTGTATATTATAGTTACCTAATTGCGCTAAACTGTCTTTTGGAACGCCCATAAATTGGTCAATCATAAAGGATAAAGCAATGGCAATACCACCACCGATAACAAACGGTAACATGTGTGAAACACCGTTCATTAAGTCTTTATATATCCGTTGTCCTACTGTGCCATCTGCGCTTTCATCTGAACTACTAGAGGCAGAACCATCGCCTTTAAATACTGGCGCAGAACCGCTCAATGCTTCATTGATCAAGTTTTCTGGTTTACGAATACCATCACTAACAGGGCGGTTCACTAAATGTTTGCCATCAAAACGATCCATTTCAACTTTTTTGTCTGCGGCGACAATGACACCATCAGCGCGAGCAATATCTTCAGCCGTTAAACGATTTTTAATTCCTTCTGAGCCGTTTGTCTCAACTTTAATGTCAACACCCATTTCTTTGGCTTGTTTTTTCAAGGCGTCTTCGGCCATGTAAGTATGGGCGATACCAGTTGGACAAGCGGTAACAGCAACGATGTATTTGCGATTAAAGCTCTTTAATTCTTCTTCTTCGGCAGCTTTCTTTTCAGCTTTTGCTTCTTCGTCTTTTTTTGCTTGTGCGTCGGTAAATAGTTGTTGCACTTCATCTGGTGTTTTGGCTGATTTTAATTGTGCAACAAAATCAGCATCAATGAGCAAACGAGAAAGGGCAGCTAACGCTTGTAAATGGGTATCGTTTGCACCTTCTGGAGCGGCAATCATGAAAAATAGATAAGTGGGTTGACCATCTAGTGCTTCATAGTCAACACCGGCATTACTTTTAGCAAATAATACTGTCGCTTCTTTAACGGCTTTATTTTTTGCATGGGGCATCGCAATCCCATCACCTAAACCAGTTGAAGTTTGTGCTTCTCGGGCTAAAATACCTTCTTTGTAAACTGCGATGTCTGAAATTCGGCCGACATCATACATTTTTTGAACCATTTCATCGATTGCACCTTTTTTGTCAGTGGCCTTCAGATCCATAATCATGGCATCTTTAATCAATAATTCATTGATATTCATTGTTTTCCTCCTTAATGTTAAAACGACAGCTTATTTTTAACCGAAATTAATCGGCAATTTTTTCAATTACAACTTCAGCTAATAGTTCTTGAATAAATTCTGCTTGTGCCAAATCATCTGAAAACGCAGTGGCACTTCCGCTGGCAACGCCCCATTTAAAGGCATTCACTGCATCCTTATTCTCACTATAGGCGCCGATGAAACCTGCGATCATAGAGTCGCCTGCACCGACTGAATTTTTTAAGGGGCGTTTTAATACATTTGATTGGTAAACGCCTTCTTTTGTGAAGAGCAGTGCGCCATCGCCAGCCATTGAAATGATGGCATTTTGAGCCCCGGTATTCAGCAGTTTCTTACCAAAAGGAATGATATCTGAAATGTTGTTGAAAGTAGTGTGATAAGCTTCTGCTAATTCGTGGTTATTTGGTTTTACTAATACCGGTTGACTAGTCAAAGCATCCATCAAGTCTTGACCGGTCGTATCAATAACAAAATCAGCTTTATTTTCTTTTACTAATTGAACAAGCTCTTGATAAAAGCCACTTGGTAAACTAGCAGGAGCGCTGCCAGATAAAACGACGATATCTCCTTTAGTAACAGTGCTTAATTTTGCTTTTAAATCGGCAATGTCTTTTGCTGAAATGTCAGGACCTAGACCGTTGATTTCCGTTTCAGCTTCTGCCTTTAACTTAATGTTAATCCGCGTATCTGCATTAATTTGGGTGAAGTTTTGTTCAATATTTTCCTGACTTAGCCAGTCAGTGATAAAAGTACCCGTAAAACCACCTAAAAATCCTAAGGCGATATTTTCAACATTATTCCGCTTTAATATGCGAGAGACGTTAATACCCTTACCACCAGGTAATTTCAGATCTTTTTTCATCCGATTTACTTCACCGATTTTTAAGTCATCCACATGGACGATATAGTCGATTGAGGGGTTTAGCGTAACGGTGTAAATCATTTTTTTGCCTCCAATATTTTGACTTCACGATACAATTCTACGTGCTCTTCAGGACAATAATCTGTCAAGATGGTAGCTGCATCTAATGGTGCTACTTTTGCAAAGCTAATTTGATTAAACTTACTATGGTCTGCCAAAATAAATCCTTCTTCTGCTTGTTGTAGGGCTACTTTTTTTAAAATTGCTTCTTCTGGATCAGGAGTAGTATATCCTGCAGTTAAGTCAATTCCGTTTATCCCTAAAAACGCTTTGTTGAAATTAAATTCAGCCAATTGTTTTAAGCTGGTATTTCCCAACGTGGCATTGGTTGAAAGTTTAATGGCTCCACCCAAGATGATGGTATCGATATTTAAATCAATCAATTGTGCAGCGTGTTTAACGGAATTGGTCACAACTTTTAAAGATGTTCCAGTCGTAAGTAGGGGAATTAATTCTAATGTACTACTTCCGGCATCCAAATAAATGACATCATCTTTTTGAATTTGTGTGACTGCGAGTTTAGCGATCATTTGTTTAGCAGAAACATTTTCCTTAGTTTTTGTCTGCATGTCTGCTTCAAAACCAATATGCTGACCTGCTCGCTTTGCACCGCCGTGGATCCGAATTAGCAATTTTTGATTCTCTAATTCTTGTAAATCACGTCGAATTGTTGATTCAGAAGCATCTAATAAGGTGGTTAACTCATGCAGTTTGACGATATTATTTTGAGCAAGGAGTTGCAAAATTTTTTGTTGTCTTTCTTCTGTAAGCATTTACAATTCCTCCTTCGACCATATAGTAGCACGTTTTTCTTTCAAATTCAACTATAAACAGTCAAAAACGTTCAAAACAAATCACAAAGGAAATTGAAAAGGGTTAAAAAACTGCAGTGGAAGGGCTAACAATTGAAAAAAGTTGAGAACTTTGGCTTAATTATAAGTAGAAGGGTGTTGGTAAAATGAATAAAACTTTATTACAAGCATTTCAATGGGAACTTGAGGCCAACAGTAATCATTGGCAGTCATTGGTTACAGAAATTGATTACTTTAAAAAATTGGGCATCAATGCACTTTGGTTACCTCCAGCAGCAAAAGGGTCTGCAGGGGTAAATGACGTTGGTTACGGTACTTATGACCTCTATGATTTAGGTGAATTTGATCAAAAAGGTTCAGTTGCAACCAAATACGGTACAAAAGAAGAATATTTGACAGCAATTAAAAAGTTACAAGAAAATCAAATAGATGTTTATGCAGACATTGTTTTTAATCATTTTATGGGAGCTGATGAGACAGAAAAAGTCTCAGCTGTTAAATACAGTTGGGATAATCGTAATCAGCAAATTAGTGATGAAGAAGAAATTGAGGCATGGACGCGCTTTACTTTTCCAGGTCGCAAAGGAAAATATGATGATTATATATGGAGCTGGCGGAATTTTTCTGGCGTTGATTATGATGCCCATAATAAAGATCATGCAATTTTTAATCTTGCCGATAAGGGCTGGGTTTCAGATGTCGACTCGGAAAATGGTAACTTTGACTATTTGATGGGCTGTAATTTGGACATGACTTATGAAGAAACAATCGAACAGTTGGATCGTTGGGGCAAATGGTTTTTAGAACAGACGAATGTCGATGGGTTCCGCTTGGATGCAGTGAAGCATATTCAATTTGACTTTTTTGTTGATTGGTTATTGAAGCGAAGGCAAGAAAAAGGGGCACCGCTTTTTGTAGTAGGAGAATATTGGACCGATGAGTTAGACAAATTGGAAAACTATATTGATTCTTCTGGCAACCTAATTTATTTATTTGACGTGCCTTTACACTTTAATTTTTATCAAGCTAGTCGCGGAAACGGTACCTTTGACTTACGGGAGATTTTTACGGGAACTCTAGTAGAGTCAAGGCCTGAGTATGCAGTAACTTTTGTGGATAATCACGATACTCAAAAAGGACAAAGTTTAGAATCATGGGTGGAGGGCTGGTTTAAAGTTCATGCCTATGCGCTAATTTTATTACGTAAAATTGGCACGCCCACTATTTTTTGGGGAGATTTGTATGGTATTAAAACACAAAACATTGGACCAGTGGGGGAAAAGCTTGAGTACCTACTTAAAATCCGCCAACACTTAGCCTATGGTAACGAAGTGGATTACTTTGATGATCCTGATTGCATTGGTTGGGTTTTTACAGGGGACTTTGATAAAGAATTATCTGGTTTTGCAGTCATTTTAACGGATTCTGATGCCAATCAAAAAGAGATGACCATCAGCGCAATTCATGCTGGGAAAACGTTTGTTGATGTTTTGAAAAATAATGATACTCATGTTGTATTGGATGAAAATGGTCGTGGTTTGTTTCCGGTAAATGGCGGACAAATTTCTGTGTACGTTAATGAGGATGTGGCGAAAAAAATTTGGGCCCTGTAGAATAGGAGTGCATTTAAATGAAAAAATTAGGGATTTGGTTTGGTTTATTGTGTATTTTGCAAGGTGTGGTGCCGATGCAAGTAGTAGCACAAACGCTGACAGAAACAAAAGGTAGCGTCAATAGTGAAGCTGTATCAGAAACGGATATAAGAAGCGATACTTCACTTCCTTCTTCAACAGAGGAAATAAATTTAAGCGAAGAATTTACAAGTAGCAGTGAACAGACGATTGAAAAAAATGAAACGAGTACCTCGTTGAATGAAGAAACAAAGACTGATTCAAGCACTACGCAAAGTTCAACAAGACAGTCAGAAAAACAATCAGAAAAGCAATTGCAAAATAAAAAGGCTGCCTTTATTAAAAGCAACTTGGTTCAAGCAAAATATGTCACTTTGACCAATCAAAATTATTCATTAAAAATTTATCAAAATTTGACAGATTTAAATACTTACACAACACCAAACAAAGAGCAATTAAATAAAACGTATCAGGTTACTAAAACGATTACTTTAGAAGGACAAGACTACTACTTACTTACTAGTGGGGACAAAGATCTGGGGTATGTTTTGGTGGCAGATGTTACCACAAGTGACTTCTCACAAGGAAATGAGATTTCCTATGAAGTAGAAAAATATTTTGTCACACTAGAGGAGAAAAATGTCTTATTTGCTAATTTTTCTTCGGCTCCACAATCTACTAAGAGTATTTTGCGTAAGACATTAAAAGCTAAAGGCTATTATATTGATTACTCTGGTACACGGTATGAGGTGCTTGTTGATAACAAAAATAATGCTGTTGGGATCGTTGACGCTACGGTTTTAAAAGAAACTTCTGCAGGAGGGATTTATCAAGCAAATCGCCAATATGTCACATTTGTGGAAAAAAGTGGTGATATATATAAGGACTTTAATTTTGCGTTGCGTAATAAAACCACTGCTTACTATTTAAAAACTTATGATGCGCGGGGATTTTATCTCCACTTTAATGGGAAGAAATATTACACGATTTATGATAATAAAGGTAAGTGGATTGGCTATGTGCCAGAAAATTTTGTTAAAACTGGTAATGGCAAAGGTGGTATTTACCAAAGTAGTAATCGCTACATTACGTTTACGAATGCTAACTATTGGATGTACAGTAATTTTGATTTTAAAAAGTTACGGACAACTAAAACGCTGTATAAAAAAACATATCAAGCCCGAGGTTATTATGAACATTTTAACGGGGCCCGTTATTATACCGTTTACGATAACAAAGGCAAGTGGCTGGGTTATGTGAATGCTGCAAGTGCAAAAACCGGTAATGGCAAAGGTGGTATTTACCAAAGTAGTAATCGTTACATTACGTTTACGAACGCTAACTATTGGATGTACAGTAATTTTAATTTTAAAAAATTACGCACCACCAAGAACTTATACAAAAAAACGTATCAAGCCCGAGGTTATTATGAACATTTTAACGGGGCCCGTTATTATACTGTTTACGATAACAAAGGCAAGTGGTTGGGTTATGTGAATGCCGCAAGTGCAAAAACCGGTAATGGCAAAGGCGGAATGTATCAAAAATTAGGGGATGAAGGCGTTGTTATTTCCCGTAATTATTTAACTTACAATGATTTCAATTTTAAAAAACGTGGGAAAACCTCTGCTATTTTTAATCAGAGTGTTCAAGCTCGCGGCTATTATCAACATTTTAACGGGGCAAAATACTATTCCATTTATAATGGCAAAGGCAAGTGGCTAGGTTATGTCAATAGTGCAGCGGTCCGGATTAAAAAAGGTACAGCTGCATATTTGGGAACAACGCGGGGAAAAGTATTAAAGCATATGACGACCAATGAGAAAAATGGCTTTTATGTTGGAACGCGCTATCGGGGGTTAGGCTATGGTGGTATCAGCAATCAAGAAGTATTCATGCAACCAAAGGGTCGTCCCAATAAATATGGACAAGGTATGAACTGTACGGGATTTGTAGCTGCAGCAATGCGTAACAGCGGGGCTAATTTAGCGCCAATTACACGTTTAGGGTATGGCGGTGCGGCAAATGCTACATTGTGGCGCGATGCCTTGAAGAAAAATTGTAAATATTACACGTATGGCTCCATCAACGCATTACTAAAAAGTGGTCGTGCTAAAAAAGGTGATATTTTATACCTTGAAGGGCGTTGGGGAGAATATGGAGCGGATTGTCACATTGGTATCTTTTGGGGGAATAATGGTCATCAAAACCGCTTTTGGCATCAGGTATTAGCAGGTAATATGATTTCCAATATTTTTTCTGGCACGCCGTATTCGATGGTCTACTTATTCCCACAAGAATAAAAAAAACGCGAGATCCTGTTGGGTCTTGCGTTTTTTTGTTCTAGCAGTTTTTCTTATCACATTTGTTCATTAATAGTGCGGACAATATCACCAGCATGGGTCGTATCTGTTAGAATTTCTAACGTATCCCCCATTTTGATAACTGTATCCCCATGGGGGAGAATTTCACGATCACCACGACGTAAAAGTGCTAAGAGCATATGATTTGGCCAATCAAAATCACGAACCAACGTCCCATCTAGTTTGCTACCAGCCAAAACTGGGATTTCGACAGTTGTTCTTTGCCCGGTTAAATGCGTCTTTTTGCCTTTCACAAGTCGCTCCAAAAGTGCCTCATAAATTGGATCGCCACCTAAAATATCTACTACGACATATGCTACTAGTGCAGTCAAGCCGAGGGGCATTAAATGTACGAGTGATCCAACCATTTCAGTGACCAAAATGATGGCAGTTAGCGGTGCCTTACCGATGGCAGCAAAATATCCTGCCATGGCGATCACGATGAAATCTTTAACAAAGGTGGGCTCTAAACCAAAGAAAATCACAGCGCAGTTAGCAAAAAGACTACCTATTATTGCGCCTAGAGTTAAAATGGGTAAAAATATCCCACCAGGAAGTCCGGAGCCATAAGAAACCATCGAAAAAATAAAACGCAAGCTCAGTAAACCAAATAATGCGATTAAAGTAGGGGAATGTTGCCCTAAAGCAATAATGATTTGATTGCCGCCGCCAAGATAATTAGGAAAAAATAGGCCGACAAAAATGACCAAAAGAAATGGAATAATACCACGCAAATGAGCCGGTAAGGGTAAAAAGCCATACCATTTCTCTAGTGCTAGTAAAATAATTTGATAAAAGCGGCCTAAAATCCCTAAGACAATTCCTAATAAAATAAGTAGCCAATAATGTCTTAACGGCAAAGAAGGAATATCACCTAAATGCAGTACCGGTTGTAAGCCAAAAATAGTTAAAGAAACGAAATTAGACATTAAAGCGGCAGCAAAAGAGGTCAACCAAACCAATGGGGAAAAGTTATGATGAACTTCTTCAACGACAAATAATAAGCCGGCAACAGGTGCGTTAAAGGCAGCGGCCAAACCAGCAGCTGCACCACTGGACAGTAAAATTTTCTCTTCGCTTTTGCCAGCTTTCATTTTAGTAGCAACACCTTGAGCACAGCTGGCCCCCAGCTGGATAGAGGGGCCTTCTCTTCCGAGGAATAAGCCTGTACCAACGCTTAAAATACCGCCGATAAATTTCTTCCACAAAACCGACCACCACAAAACCGAAATTTCATCTTTCAACTGTCCTTCAACCTGAGGAATCCCACTTCCTTTAATATTGGGCTCGCTTTTAATTAAAGCACCAACGACAATGGCACATAAAAGCATCAAAATAGTCCAAGGAATTAAAAAAATTGGCTGTACTTTTAAGTACTGATAAATGACAGGTAAAATTTCACCAATCTTTTCAATCCAAAGGCGAAATACACTCACCACAATTCCCGCCAAAGTCCCAACTAAAATTCCTTTTCCAATATATTTTATTTTTGTTTTATCTAGCGTATCCAAAAACTTCTTCACATTAACCCCGCCGTTTCCTTCATCCACTTGTCAAAATAGACTGCGTTATTATCATAGCGGATTTTTTTTAATAGGACAAATAAATTTCGGCTAAAAGAGCAAAGCACAATTGTGTCTGCTTTTTTACATCTTTTTATATTCCTGTGAACTTATAAAAAACCTAAGATTTTTTCCTTTTTCAATTTATCCAAAGAGGCTAAAATGCTATAATTAAAAAGATTGAATTAGAGAGGATGTTGTTATGTGTCACCCAATCCATTATTAGAGGGAATGAATCCTCGTCAAAAAGAAGCTGTCAAAAATACAGAAGGTCCATTGTTGCTCATGGCAGGAGCTGGAAGTGGTAAAACCCGCGTGTTAACTCATAGAATCGCGTATTTAATTGAAGAAAAAGAAGTAAATCCTTGGAATATTTTGGCGATTACTTTTACAAATAAAGCTGCTAAAGAAATGAAAGAACGGGTGAATAAAATTATCCCGGCTGGTGGTGAAGATGTCTGGGTCTCTACTTTTCACTCAATGTGTGTCCGCATATTGCGACGAGAGGTAGATTATATTGGCTATTCGCGGAATTTTACCATTATTGATGGTTCTGAACAATTAACCTTAATGAAGCGTGTTTTAAAAGAATTGAATATCGATCCAAAAAAATATGATCCACGCTCTATTTTAGCGGCGATTTCAAATGCTAAAAATGCACTTTTAACACCAAGTGATTATGAAGCACAACAAGGTGTCTTTTTTGAAGAGATTGTTGCCCGTTGTTATGATATGTATCAACAAGAATTAAAAGTAAATGAATGTATGGACTTTGATGACTTAATCATGAATACAATTCGTTTATTTAAAGAGCATCCTGAATCACTGCACTATTATCAAAATAAATTTCATTATATCCATGTTGATGAATATCAAGATACCAACCATGCCCAATATACGTTAGTTAATATGCTGGCTGAGCGTTTTCGCAATTTATGTGTGGTGGGAGATGCCGATCAAAGTATTTATGGTTGGCGGGGAGCAGATATGCAAAACATCTTGGACTTTGAAAAAGATTATCCTGACGCTAAAGTTATTTTATTGGAGCAAAATTATCGTTCCACCCAAAATATCTTAAATGCCGCAAACCAAGTAATTCAAAATAACCAAAATCGCAAAGACAAAAAGCTTTGGACACAAAACGATTCAGGCGAGAAAATCACTTATTATCGTGGTGACAATGAACGAGATGAGGCACGATTTATCGTCAGTGAAATTCAGCAAAAAAAACAAGAGCAAAAACGTGATTACGGTGATTTCGCTATTTTATATCGGACCAATGCCCAATCTCGTGTGGTTGAAGAAACGTTATTGAAGTCAAATATGCCTTACAAAATGGTAGGCGGCCATAAGTTCTACGATCGAAAAGAAATTAAAGATATTCTGGCATACTTGCAAGTCATTGCCAATCCCGCTGATTCATTAAGTTTTGAACGAATTGTTAATGTACCAAAACGCGGTATTGGTACTACTTCGTTAGAGAAATTGCGACAATTTGGTAATCTCCACGGCTTTTCACTTTTAGAAGCAGCTGAAAATTCAGCATTGGCCAATATTAGTGGTAAAGCAGGAAAAGAGTTGGCTGATTTTGCCGAACTAATCGCAAACTTTCAAAAAATGCGCACCTATTTAACTGTTACCGAATTGACCAAAGAGGTCTTAGCAAAAAGTGGTTACGAAGATGAATTGAAGCGCCAAAACACGCTAGAAGCCCAAAATCGCTTAGAAAACTTAGAAGAGTTTTTAACAGTAACACAAGAATTTGATAAAAATTACGAGCGGGAAAATAGCGGCGATGAAGAAAATGCAGACGATAAATTATCGGTCTTTTTAAATGATTTGGCTTTGTTGTCAGATGTGGACAGTTTTGAAGAGTCAAATAGTCAAGTGACGTTAATGACCCTTCACGCTGCTAAAGGACTGGAATTTCCTGTTGTCTTTTTAATTGGCTTAGAAGAAGGGGTATTTCCCTTATCACGGGCGCTAATGGAAGAAAGTGAATTAGAAGAAGAGCGACGCTTGGCTTATGTAGGAATCACAAGGGCAGAAGAGGAATTGTATTTAACGAACGCTTTCACTCGGACCTTATACGGGAAAACCCAATACAACCGCCCTTCTCGCTTTTTAGAAGAAATTGAAGATGACCTACTTACAAAAGCTGGTCAAGTAGCTCAGCCCGCAAATAGTCGCCCTTTTTCTGCTAGAAAAGCTCAAGCAACCAGAACATACCAACAACCGTCTATTACCGGGGTAACTGCAAAACAAAATACCGGTGGCGAGAAATCAGCTTGGCAAGTTGGAGATAAATTACGCCATAAAAAATGGGGAGTTGGAACCGTGGTAAAAACAAACGGGACGGCAAAAGATATGGAATTGGACGTTGCTTTTCCAGAGCAAGGAATCAAACGCCTGTTAGCAGCTTTTGCCCCAATCGAAAAAGTTTAGTTTTTAGAAAGGAAAAGTGTGCATGTCAGAATCTATAACGGAATTAGCAAAAAAAGCAGCTGCTTTACGACAAGAATTAAACACCTATGCCTATGAATACTATGTTAAAGATAATCCGACAGTTGAAGATTATGTCTATGACAAACTTTATCACGATTTAGTTGCAATCGAAGCAAGCTATCCTGAGCTTGTGACACCTGACTCACCAACACAACGGGTAGGCGGACAAGTATTACAAGGATTTGAAAAAGTTGTTCACGATGTGCCCTTATATAGTTTGAATGATGTCTTTAATAAAGAAGAGATCATCGCCTTTACAAACCGGGTGACAAAAGAGTTAGGAGAAAACGTTACGTATGTTTGTGAATTGAAAATCGACGGACTTTCGGTGACATTACGCTATGAAGAGGGACTTTTTATTCGGGGGGCTACTCGTGGAGATGGAACAGTTGGCGAAAATATTACCGAGAATTTAAAAACGGTGCGTTCGATTCCGTTGCGTTTACAAGAACCTTTGACAATTGAAGTCCGGGGTGAATGTTTTATGCCAAAAAAATCCTTTGTGGCTTTAAATGAAAAAAGAGACGAAGCCGGACAAGCGATTTTTGCTAATCCCCGGAATGCTGCGGCAGGTAGTTTACGACAATTAGATCCCAAAGTCACGGCCAAACGAAATTTAGATACTTTTTTATATACAGTAGTTGATTTTGGACCACTACATGTTGATGACCAATATACTGCTTTAAAGCAATTAGAAAATGTTGGCTTTCACGTTAACAAAGAGCGGCGCCTATGCAAAAATATTGATGAAATTTGGGCTTATATCGAAGAATTCCACAAACGGCGGACAACACTGCCATATGAAATCGATGGGGTGGTAATTAAGGTCAATGATTTTCACCAACAAGATGAATTAGGCTTCACAGTTAAAGCACCCCGGTGGGCTGCTGCTTATAAATTTCCACCAGAAGAAGCGCAAACGACATTACTGGATATTGAATGGTCAATTGGCCGAACCGGTGTGATTACCCCAACCGCTGTCATGGAGCCTGTCAGAATAGCGGGTACTACCGTTAGTCGTGCTAGTTTGCACAATGTTGATTTTATTAAACAAAAGGATTTGCACACTTTTGATACTGTTACAATTTACAAAGCCGGTGACATCATCCCAGAAGTAGCGCAAGTCGTCTTGCCTTTACGAAAAAAAGATAGTCAGCCTGTTTCAATTCCAACCACTTGTCCAATTTGTGGCAGTGAGTTGGTCCACTTAGACGATGAAGTGGCTTTACGGTGTATTAATCCCAAATGTCCTGCCTTAATCAAAGAAGGCTTACGTCATTTTGTTTCCCGGGACGCGATGAATATTGATGGTTTAGGGCCCAAAGTACTGGCTCAAATGTATGACCACCACTTATTAACCGATGTTGCGGGGCTATATAGTTTAACACGTGAGCAGTTGTTGACGTTACCTAAAATCAAAGAAAAATCGGCCAACAATATTTTACAAGCGATTGCCGCTAGTAAAGATAATTCTGTTGAGCGTTTGTTGTTTGGTTTGGGAATTCGCCATGTTGGTGCCAAAGCGGCAAAGATCTTAGCCGAAAACTTTGGCGACTTAGCGTCAATTGCCATAGCAGACAAAAAAAGCATCATCTCATTGGATACTTTGGGTGAAACAATTGCTGATAGTGTTGTGACTTATTTTGAAAACGAAGAGGTACATGAACTCCTACAAGAGTTAAAAACAGCAGGCGTTAACTTCTCCTTTAAAGGAAGAGTTGTTCAGCAATCAGAAATTGATTCACCTTTTAATGGTAAAACAATTGTTTTAACGGGTAAATTAACCCATTACAATCGCAATGAAGCCAAAGAAAAAATTGAAAATCTTGGTGGGAAAGTTACTGGTAGCGTGTCGAAAAAAACTGATATTGTAGTTGCGGGAGAAGATGCCGGTAGTAAGCTTTCAAAAGCAGAAGAGTTAGGCATTACTGTCTGGAATGAAGAGCAGATGGTAGAAGCGCTAGATAGGAGTT
This sequence comes from Enterococcus sp. SMC-9, assembly GCF_021011285.1. Lineage (NCBI taxonomy): Bacteria > Bacillati > Bacillota > Bacilli > Lactobacillales > Enterococcaceae > Enterococcus > Enterococcus sp. SMC-9. The sequence goes on from NZ_JAILYE010000005.1 coordinate 218,997, forward strand.
TAGTTAATGAAGATTAAATCATTGTTTTTAACAAGCGCATTAGTACTGTTGCTTACAGGTTGCGGCAATTTAGACAAAGGCGTTACAAATGTAGACAATGGCGGAAAAAATAATGGCGAGAATATGACGACTGGTCGAATTGACCGCTCCGAATATCAAGCTGTGATTAATGATGGTCGTTACAAAACGAGTGCAGCTAGAGAATTAAATGCCACAAAACTAAACAGTGGCTACAATCAAGATAATTTTGAAACAGGATTGTTGCGTTTATCCCACCAGACTTTTTCACCTGACAAATATTTTTTCCAAGAAGGTCAAAAGTTAGACTATGATACAATTGAAAAATGGTTGGAACGTAATTCAGACGAAAATAATCAAGGATTAAATCCTGCGGACAAAAGCCAACCTATCATTTTTCAACAATTAATGGAGCAAGATTTCCTAAAAGAAGATGGGAAAACTTTAGCGGGAATGTCTTTGGGCTTTGCTTTTAACTCAGTTTATTATGACGATGATAGTCAAACGCAAATCTCCCGGGATGAATTGATGGCCAATGCTAGAAAAACGATCAACGCTGTCCTTACAAGAGTACGTAAAATGGATGGTTTGAAAAATATCCCCATCGTGGTTGGCATCTTTGAACAAGCTAGTAAAGAAGATATCAACGGAGGAAATTACATCTATACCGCGGTGAGCAAAAACGGGGATACGACGATTGCTGATTTTAAAGGAGTTAACGAAAGTCATTTGGCACTTCCTGTAGCTGCCGATGCCAAAAATATCGCGACCCAAGATGGCATGAGTACGAAGTTTAATTCTTTTCAATCGGCGGTTCAAAATTTCTTTCCAAATTTAGTGGGTGTTACCGGTGAGATTTATTATGTCGATGAGCAGGCAGAAAACTTAACGATTACGATTGAAACAAAGTATTATAGTAAAACTGAAATTACAAGTTTCACGCAATATGTCGGAAAACAAGTAGAGTCAATTTTTGACTCGGTGAATGGTAATGTCGAAGTTCAAATTAATTCTGTGGAGGGACCACAAGCTTTCGTAGCAAAAAAACCCGAACAAAAAGAGATTATTTCTTATATTTTCAATTAGTGACTTGAAAAATAGGCGGAATTATTTCATTATAGAAAAGAAAAAGTATTTTACACACCACGTTTAAATACTTAGTGGCAAGAAAGAAGGGGTAGTATGGCAATTAGTGAAGAACAAGTTAAGCATGTAGCAAAGCTTGCAAAACTTTCATTTTCTGAAACAGAAGCAGCAGAATTTACCAATCAATTGGGTAAAATTATCGAAATGGTAGAACTTTTAGAAGAAGTTGATACAACCGGCGTTCCCTTTACTTCCAATGTAGTGGAAACCGTTAACGTTATGCGCCCTGACCGTGCAGAGGCTGGAATGAATCGGGCTGATTTAATGAAAAATGTACCAGAAAAAGAAGACGGCTTTATTAAAGTGCCGGCAATTATTGACAATGGGGAGGCTGGCGCTTAATGGAAAACTTTTACGATAAAAATTTAAGCGAATTACATGATTTACTTGTTGCAAAAGAAATCACAGCCACTGATTTAACAGCAGCAACAATTGCGCGCATTAAAGAAACAGAACCAAAAGTGGATGCTTTTATTACAGTTAGTGAAGAAAAAGCATTGGCACAAGCAAAAGCTTTAGATTTAAAAGGAATTGCTGAAGATAATATTTTAGCGGGTATTCCGATTGGGATTAAAGACAATATTGTAACCAAGGATATTTTAACTACAGCTGCTTCTAAAATTTTATCTAATTTTGAACCAATTTATGATGCAACAGTCATGGATAAAATTTATCAAGCTGATATGATTCCTGTTGGTAAATTAAACATGGACGAATTTGCCATGGGCGGTAGTAGTGAAACATCTTATTTTAAAAAGACCAAAAACGCTTGGGATGAAACAAAAGTTCCTGGTGGTTCATCGGGTGGTTCTGCCGCAGCAGTAGCCGCAGGAGAAGTGCTGGTTTCTTTAGGTAGTGATACGGGTGGCTCAATTCGACAACCTGCTGCTTTTAATGGAATTGTGGGGATGAAACCGACATATGGTCGCGTATCACGTTTCGGCTTAATCGCTTTTGCATCTTCTTTGGACCAAATTGGACCATTAACGAAAAACGTGAAAGATAACGCACTGACTTTAAATGCAATTAGTGGTTATGATGAAAAAGATGGCACGAGCTCGGGTATTTCAGTTCCTGATTTTACAGCTAACCTTGAAAAAGGCGTAAAAGGCTTAAAAATTGGTTTGCCAAAAGAATATCTTGGTGAAGGTGTGGAGCCTGGGGTTAAAGCGGCGATTGAAAAAGCTGCGGCAACTTTTGAAAAATTAGGCGCTACAGTTGAAGAAGTTAGTCTGCCCCATTCAAAATATGGTGTTGCGGTTTATTATATTATCGCTTCTTCTGAAGCAAGCTCAAACTTACAACGTTTTGATGGCATTCGCTATGGATACCGCGCTGAAAATGTGGAAAATCTAGAAGATGTTTACGTAAAATCTCGTAGCGAAGGTTTCGGTACAGAAGTCAAACGTCGAATTATGTTAGGAACTTTCTCGTTAAGCGCTGGCTATTATGATGCTTACTTCAAAAAGGCTGGACAAGTACGGACCTTAATTAAACAAGATTTTGACAAAGTCTTTAATGACTACGATTTAATTATTGGACCTGCTTCACCAACTGTAGCTTTTGGCTTAGGTGAGAAAATTAATGATCCGATCACGATGTATATGAGTGATATTTTAACAATTCCAGTCAATTTAGCCGGACTTCCTGGGATGTCTATCCCAGCAGGCTTTTCTGAAGGATTACCAGTGGGCTTACAAATTATCGGCAAACAATTTGATGAAGCTACAATGTATCAAGCAGCAGCAGCATTTGAAGGTGCTACTGACTTTCATTTACAAAAACCAGTGATTTTAGGGGGGAATAAATAATGAATTTTGAAACAGTTATTGGGTTAGAAGTTCACGTGGAACTAAAAACCAACTCTAAAATCTTTTCACCAGCGCCAGCTCACTTTGGGGCTGAACCAAATAGTAACACTAACGTAATTGACTGGGGCTATCCAGGGGTATTACCAGTCATGAATAAAGCAGCCGTCGAATTCGGGATGAAAGCAGCTTTAGCTTTGAACTGTGAAATCTCAAAAGAAACGCACTTTGACCGTAAAAACTATTTTTATCCAGATAATCCTAAAGCGTACCAAATTTCCCAATTTGACCAACCAATCGGACATGATGGCTGGATTGAAATTGAAGTAGAAGGCCAAAAGAAAAAAATTCGCATTGAGCGGGTTCATTTGGAAGAAGATGCTGGTAAAAATATGCACGGTATTGGTGGTTACTCTTATGTGGATTTAAATCGTCAAGGAACGCCGCTAATCGAAATCGTTTCAGAAGCAGATATGCGTTCTCCAGAAGAAGCGTATGCGTATTTAGAAGCATTACGTTCAATTATCTTATTTACAGATGTCTCAGATGTAAAAATGGAAGAAGGCTCTATGCGCTGTGATGCCAATATCTCGATTCGTCCTTACGGGCAAGAGGAATTTGGTACCAAAACGGAATTAAAAAACTTAAACTCCATGAGCTTTGTTAAAAAAGGACTAGCTTTTGAAGAAAAACGTCAGGCTAAAGTTTTACTTTCAGGTGGCGAAATTCAACAAGAAACACGTCGCTTTGATGAAACAACTAACAAAACAATTTTGATGCGGGTCAAAGAAGGTTCAAGTGATTACCGTTACTTCCCAGAACCAGATATTCCTCGTTTTGTCATTGATGATGAATGGATCACAAAAGTAAAAGCAACATTACCTGAATTACCGGCTTCTCGTCGCTTACGCTATATGAATGATTTTGGTTTACCAGAATATGATGCTAAAGTCTTAACTTTAACAAAAGAAATGTCTGATTTCTTTGAAGCAACATTACAAAAAGGTGCAGATGCCAAACTTGCATCCAACTGGTTGATGGGTGAAGTCTCTGCTTATTTAAATAGTGAAAAGCTAGAATTAGAAGAAACAAAACTTACACCAGCAAACTTAGCAGGTATGATTGTCTTAATTCAAGATGGCACAATCAGCTCTAAAATCGCTAAAAAAGTCTTCCGAGAATTAATTCAAAACGGTGGCGATGCCAGTGAAGTTGTAAAAGCAAAAGGATTAGTACAGTTATCTGATCCTGCTCAATTATTGCCAATTATTAATGAAGTGTTAGATAGCAATGCGCAATCAATTGAAGACTTTAAAAATGGTAAAGATCGTGCAGTTGGCTTTTTAGTGGGACAAATTATGAAACAAACGAAAGGGAAAGCGAATCCGGCCGTGGTTAACCAATTGTTACAGACTGAATTGGCCAAACGCTAATAAGAGTATGAAAAAAGCACGCGTGATTTACAATCCAACATCAGGTAAAGAGGCAACAAAACGCAGCTTGGCCGATATCTTGCAGGTATTGGAACAAGCCGGTTTTGAAGCTAGTGCTTTTGCAACAACCCCTGAACCAAACTCAGCTAAAAATGAAGCTACCCGTGCTGCTAAAGCTGGTTTTGATTTAATTGTTGCAGCAGGTGGTGATGGTACTATTAACGAAGTTGTGAATGGTATCGCACCATTAAAAAAACGTCCCAAAATGGCAATTATTCCTGCAGGAACAACCAACGATTATGCTAGAGCCTTGAAAATTCCGCGAGATAATTTGAAATCTGCGGCAGAAGTTATTTTAAAAAAACAAACGATCAAAATGGATATTGGTCAGGCAAAAGAAAATTATTTTATTAATATTGCTGCTGGTGGGCATTTGACAGAATTGACGTATGAAGTGCCTTCAGAGTTAAAGAGTATTTTTGGTTACTTGGCATACTTAGCCAAAGGGGCAGAATTATTGCCACGGGTAAAGCCAATTAAAATGCACTTGAAATATGACGAAGGCGAATACGAAGGCAATGCTTCCATGTTTTTCTTAGCTTTGACGAATTCAGTGGGTGGTTTTGAGCAAATTGCACCAGATGCCAAATTAGATGATGGTAAGTTTTCTTTGATTATTGTCAAGACAGCTAACATTTTTGAAATTGTCCATCTGGTCGCTTTAATGCTAAATGGTGGGAAACATATCAATGATAAACGGATTATTTATACCAAAACGAGCCGTTTAGAAGTTGATACCGTTGGTGAGAAAAATCGCTTGATGATTAATTTAGATGGTGAATACGGCGGTGATGCCCCAATGACTTTTGTCAATCACCATCATCATATTGAAATGTATGCGAATCTAGATGCAATTCCAGACGATGCAATTGTCGGTTATGAAGAAGAAGAGGCTGACTATGAAGAGGTTAGTCGTGACTTTATTAAAGAAGTTGAAAAACTAACGGATGAAGATATTGATGGCGATGGTCAAATCGCTAGCTCAAATGATAAGAAATAATTATAAACTCCACATTCCCCTTAGCGGATGTGGAGTTTTTGGTTGTATAAGTCAAGTTTATGCCTTAGAATAAACAAGGATTGTTTTAAGCAAAGTCAGTCAACAGCCGTTAAGGTTGTTTTTTGTTCTAAATTTAGGAGGAACTATGAAAAAAACAGATCAAGTATATCCAGTGGAGAAAAATAGTCAGTACGAAGTTGTGATTTCAGATTTAACTTATGAAGGAATGGGGGTCGCAAAGATTGATCATTACCCATTGTTTGTCGACAATGCACTTCCCGGTGAAAAAGTTATTTTAAAAGTAATTAAAGTCGGTAAAAAATTTGGTATTGGGCGTGTTGTTTCTTACTTAGAAAAAAGCCCAAAACGGGTTGAAGTTGCAAACGAAGATATATTGCGTACCGGGATTGCACCATTAAGCCACTTAACATATGAAGAGCAACTGCTTTTTAAACAAAAGCAGATTGAAAATGTTTTACAAAAAATTGCGAAAATGCCAGATATTCCTGTTTTACCCACAATCGGAATGGCAAAACCTACCGGCTACCGCAATAAAGCTCAAATTCCAGTACGGCGTAAAGATGGACAGCTACAAACTGGTTTTTATCGTAAGAACAGTCACGACTTGGTAGCGATTGAAGACTTTTATATTCAAGATCCCGCTATTGACGCTGCGATTATTAAAGTTCGCGATATTTTGGAACGCTTCAATGTAAAAGCGTATAATGAGCAACAACACGAAGGTTTACTGCGCCATATTGTTATTCGTCAAGGTCATTATTCTCGTCAAATGATGGTGGTATTGGTAACCTTGCGCAATAAATTCTTTAAAGGTGAAGAAATCGCCGCTCAAATTCATAAAGAAATTCCAGAAGTCGTTAGTGTTATGCAAAATGTTAACACTGAAAAAACGAATGTCATTTTAGGGGAACATGAAAAAGTTCTCTATGGTCAAGACTACATTGAAGATACATTGCTAGGAAAAACTTTCCGAATTTCAGCAAAATCTTTCTACCAAGTCAATACAGAACAAACAGAAGTATTGTATGAGACAGCCTTTGAAATGGCTGCCCTAAAACCAGATGATGTTGTCATTGACGCTTATGCGGGTATTGGTACAATTGGTTTGTCTGTAGCAGATCGCGTTAAACACGTGTACGGGATGGAATCTATTCCAGCTGCCGTTTCCGATGCAAAGAAAAACGCTGAATTAAATGAAATTGATAATGCGACTTATCTTGTTGGGGATGCAACAAAGGTGATGGGGCAGTGGTCAAAAGAAGAAATGCAGCCAGCTGTTATTTTCGTTGATCCACCACGAAAAGGATTAACAACAGACTTCATTAATGCTGCCTGTGATATGAATCCAGAAAAAGTTATTTATATTTCATGTAATCCAGGTACAATGGCGCGAGATTTAATTGATTTTGAGGCAAAAGGATACACATGTAAAAAAATCCAACCGGTTGATTTATTTCCACAAACAACCCATGTGGAGTGCGTAGGAATTTTGACTAAAGACTAAACCTGAGTGCAGTACTATAGATACAATGTAATTTAATGATTTTTAGAGTTAGAACTTTCGCGTTTTAACTCTTTTTTTGTTGTTTTATTAAGAAAATAATAGATTTCAAAATAGAAGTCAGGGTGTCTGAGATAAGTAATAAAAAATTTTTAGAGATTTTTCCCCCTAGTAAGTATTCAGGTGAACATAGAAAGTAAAGGAGCCAGTTTATCTAGTGTGTTAGTAAAATCAAGCAAAGAATATCGCAAATAAAATTTACAACAAATGCGAATAGTTAGAATACCTGTAAAAAAGCTATCAATGCTATAATATATTCAGCTTGGATTTAGTTACTTCAACTAGTGCTATAGGTGATTTTAAAACACTGATAGCCACGTTAAAAAAGGGTAAAGGAAATATAATTAAGAAGACTACACCAAATGGCAAAGAGAGATATCAGCCTTTAAAGTTCTGAATAAACTAGAAAGCTACCTTCGGCTACTTTAGACTAGATTTTTGCGATGGCGCATTTTATTGCTTGAAAATTAGGGTTAAGATCCTGAAGGTGACTAGTCTGGCTATAACGCGATACTTATAGCTTAGACAAGCGCTAGGAAGTTTTCCCAATAGACGATGGTATCATATTATTGCGCAGGATTGTCGTCAAATAAACGAGATAAAAGGTTCCGCATTTTTCAAACAAAAATTACACGATTTAAAAAGGAGATTGACAAGTATGGAACAGTATCCACAAGCGCTGACTATTGCAGGTTCTGATAGTGATGGTTCAGCCGGAATGCAAGCAGATTTACATACTTTTTTTGCAAGAAAGGTCTATGGGGCATCCGTTATGACCGCTTGTGTCGCTGGAAATTCCTATGGGATTGAGGCCAGTGTAACATTACCGACAGAATTTATTGATAAAGAATTTGAATTACTAGCAGCAGATTACCAGATTCGCGCTAGCAAAACTGGCATGTTAGGAAATTCAGAACTGATTCGCACGATTGTTAAAAATTACAAGTTGTATGATTTTGGTCCTTTAGTTGTTGATCCGGTTATTATGACAAAACACGGCAATATGTTAATTGAAGAAGAAGCTTTGGCAACCTTAAAGGAAGAATTACTTCCTTTAGCTTTCGTTTTAACGCCAAATTTTTATGAAGCAGAGAAATTAACGGGCATAAAATTAAATACCGCAAAAGATTTTGAAACAGCAGCTCTTATTTTACAGAAGATGGGAGCTAAAAATGTGGTAATAAAAGGTGCCCATCAAGATGAAAAACAAATAGAAGTTGTGGACTACTTGTTATTAGCGACAGGAGAAAGTCATTGGTTAAAAGCCCCATACTTTAAAACAGAGCGAATAAATGGTACCGGAGATTCTTTGTCAGCTTGTATTGCAGCTGAGTTGGCCAAAGGAAACGATGTGTTGACAGCGGTAAAAATTGCTAAAGAATTTGTCAATAAGGCAATTGCAGCTGAACTTGTCATCGGGCATAAATTTGGCCCGATTAACCACTGGGCTGGTAGTGGCTTTTTTTAAAAGGTAGTTAGGATTATTTGATTATGAGGTAATCGGAAATTTTAACGTTTCTAGTATAAAAAAATGTCTCAGTATTGTAGCGAGCGCAAAAAGTTAGACCAAAAATCTAACTTTTTGCGCTCGCTATTTTTATACCTGACTATTCAGATGAACATTGTAGTTTCAAATAGCAAAAATAAATATAAACATTAAATGAATTGAAAAAAAATTAATTTTCAGTAAAACAATATACGATAGTGTTACATTGTTGAAAAATAAAGGCATAAGTGCTAAATTAATAATTGTTAGTGATACAGTTTTTAAGGAGATGTAATACAGTGAGTAAAAAAGGTGCAGAAATCATTGTCAATAGTTTGGAAAATCATAATGTCCCATTTATTTTTGGCATTCCCGGTGCAAAAATTGATGGTGTTTTTGATACATTAGAAGATCATGGTCCGCAGTTGATTTTGGCGCGTCACGAGCAAAACGCTGCTTTTATGGCACAAGCAATTGGACGCTTAACGGGAGAACCAGGTGTAGTAATCGCAACTAGCGGTCCTGGCGCAAGTAATCTAGCGACAGGATTAGTAACCGCAACAGCTGAAGGCGATCCTGTCTTAGCATTAGCTGGACAGGTCAAACGTTCTGATCTTTCCAAATTAACACATCAAAGTATGGATAATGCAGCATTATTTGCACCAATCACAAAATATAGTTCAGAAATTCAAGATCCAGAAAATCTTTCAGAAAGCATTGCCAATGCGTATCGGATAGCGAAAACAGCTAAAAAAGGAGCCAGCTTTTTATCAATTCCGCAAGATGTTACCGATGGTGTGGTGAACAGTGATGCAATCAAGCCTCTGTCAGCGCCTAAGTTAGGAGCTGCTTCTGATGAGGATATAGATGATCTAGTGAAACGAATTAATGAAGCCAAATTACCAACATTATTAGTTGGAATGCGTGCTTCTGGGCAAAAAGAAACAGCGGCAATTCGAATGTTAGTTAAAAAAACCGGAATGCCAGTAGTAGAAACTTTCCAAGGTGCGGGTATTATCTCACGAGAATTAGAAAATCACTTCTTTGGACGTGTTGGTTTATTTCGAAATCAACCTGGTGATATGTTATTAAAACGTAGTGATTTAGTAATAGCAATTGGCTATGATCCCATTGAATATGAAGCACGAAACTGGAATGCCGAAAAAGATGCACGCATTATCGTGATTGATGAAGTGCCGATGGAAATTGATCAATATATGCAACCAGAAGCAGAATTGATTGGCAGTATCGCTAAAACGATTGAAAAATTAAGTGGCAAGATTGTGGATTATCGCCTATCCTCAGATGCGAATAACTACCTGGTTACGCTACAAGATAAATTGAAAAATGGCATGCAAAAAAGTGCGCCTCACACTGGACGTGTTCACCCATTAGAAGTGATTGATACTTTGCAAAAAAATGTTTCCGATGAAATGACAGTGACTGTAGATGTCGGAAGCCATTATATTTGGATGGCACGACATTTTCGCAGTTATGAACCACGCAAGCTTTTATTTAGTAATGGGATGCAGACACTAGGTGTTGCGTTACCGTGGGCAATTTCAGCGGCGTTAGTACGACCAAATACGCAAATTTTTTCAATTTCTGGTGATGGCGGCTTCCTATTTTCAGCCCAAGAACTTGAAACGGCAGTACGCCTAAAACAAAAAATTATTCATTTGATTTGGAATGATGGCAGCTATAATATGGTGGAATTTCAAGAAGAAATGAAATACGATCGTTCTTCAGGGGTGCATTTTGGTCCAGTTGACTTTGTAAAATATGCCGAAGCATTTGGTGCAAAAGGATTACGGGCAACTTCAAAAGCGGAATTAGAGGCGGCAATTCAAACGGGCTTAGAAACAGAAGGTCCTGTAATCATTGACATTCCAATTGATTATTCTGATAACAAGGAATTAGGTAAAACAATTTTGCCCGATCAATTTTATTAAAGGATAACCAGCAGCTACAGTGGCCACTTAATAAAGTAAAAAAGGTTTATTTTCTTTGTTAAGTTTGAAATAAGAGGAGATTTGATATGTTAGTGAAAGCTAAAAATTATATTTATCAACATGGAACTTTAGGCGGTTTGATGCAAGATTTAATGGAGGGGACAGAGAAAATTGGCACGTTGTCTAACTATGGTGATTTTGGGTTAGGGACATTGGAAGGTTCCAATGGAGAAGTCATTTTCTTAGACGGTGTAATCTATCATGCTGACCAGACAGGGGCCATTCATCAATTAAGCGGAGAAGAACTGACGCCTTATGCAGCGGTTACTCATTTTGAATCCGATCTTCAATTTCCAAGCTCTGCTATAACAGATGATGAATTAAAAGCAGAAATTTTAAATAAAATTAGCCATAATCTATTTGCGGCTATCAAAGTTGCGGGAACATTTAAGCATATGCATGTACGGATAGCACCTAAACAAGTTAAACCCTATCCAAGATTTGTCGAAATTGCACGCAACCAACCCGAATTTTCAGCCGCTGAAATTTCTGGGACAATCGTGGGTTTTTTTACGCCCAAGCTATTTCATGGGGCGGCTGCAGCAGGTTTTCATTTACATTTTATTAGTGATGACCATAAATTCGGCGGTCATGTCTTGGATTTCAAGTTGACAAAAGGACAAGTAGACGTAATGGAATTAGCTGAATTTCGACAACATTTTCCGACAGAAAGTCCGGAATATTTAGCAAATGAAATAAAATTAGCCGATATAACAAAAGATATTGAAGAAGCTGAATAATGTAAAAAAGATACTTCAGCCTTAGCTGATTTTATAATGGAGTGGATCAATTAAAATATGTATTTCGCGGTTTGTTAAAGCTCCCTATTGCCTAAATGCTCTTACTAGGTGCTTTGAATTAACTTTTTTACAAATAGCAATTAAATCTAAGCATAACAAATAGCAGAGAAATTTGATGCCGATAGATTCTTTGAAGCTGGACTAAAAATCTAACGTTTGAAAGAACCTACGTCTTATTTCACTGCTATTTTTTTGAAATGAAGGATTTTGCAGGCAACAACGGACTAAAAGACGATAAAAAAATACACCTTAGGTCTGATTTTTATCATTTACAGTAGCGGTAGACTGAATAAGTGAAGAAAATGACTGTTATCTTATTGGTTATTTTTTTGAAGGCTCATAAGGAGGCGTAAAATGGAAGTAATTGAAACATTAAGTGTAGGGAAAACATATGGTTCAGGAAACACCGCATTCACGGCATTAAAAGAAATCAGTTTGAAAATTGAAAAAGGAGAATCGGTGGCGATTGTCGGGAAAAGCGGCTCCGGTAAATCGACATTGATGCATATTTTGGCCTTGTTAGATAAGCCAACAACAGGTCAAGTCAAAATAGTTGGTCAAGAAACAAATGGTATTAAAAAGAAAGAGTTGAATAAATTACGCAATCAAACCTTTGGCTTTGTTTTTCAACAATTCTTTTTGAATGCCAAAGACAGTGTTTTAGATAATGTTATTTTGCCGTTAAAAATTGCCGGTATTACAGGTAAAGAACGTAAGGAAAAAGCGATGGCGGCTTTAGCTGCAGTGGATTTAGCAGATAAAGCGCAAAACAAGGCCAATAATTTATCAGGTGGCCAAAAACAGCGCGTATGTATTGCCCGTGCTTTAGTCAACGATCCAGAAATTATTTTTGCTGATGAACCTACAGGAAATTTAGACTCTGCCACTGGTGAAAAGGTGGAAGAATTACTTTTTCGTTTAAATCGCCAAAAGGGTATCACCTTAATTATCGTTACCCATGATCCTGATCTTGCTGCCCGGTGTGATCGGCAAATTCACATTAAAGACGGCTTTATTGTTAAGGAGGAACGTTCATGAATTTATGGGATACAATAACTTCTGCCAGTGCAAATTTATGGCGGAATAAAGGGCGAACCATTTTAACTATTTTAGCGATTTTTATCGGCGCATTTACTATTTCGATGACGTTGGGTATTAAAGCTGGGGTTAACGACTATGTCGATAAACAAGTAAAAAATGTTGGTCGTGATGATTTATTAATGATAAACAAAGCTGTTAGTGATGACCCAAACAAAGCCAGTGATGAACCAAAAGAATACACGGAAGAACAAGGCAATGCCGAGGACTCTTATTTATTGGACGAAAAAGACGTCACAAAAATTGCAAAAATTGCTGGCTTAACAGATGTAAAACCAGCCGAATCTTTTAGTCCAGATTATATTGTCGGAAAAAATAATAAAAAGTTTGTTTTATCTGCATCAAGTACAGATGGCATTGATGTTGACTTAAAAGCTGGTAAACAAGTGAGTCAAAAAGGCGATGCCTATGAAATTGCATTAGCTGCAAATTATGTCAAGAGTTTAGGTTTTGCTAATGCACAAGATGCACTAGGGAAAAAAATTAGAATAGCGGCCTCGTCACAAGCGACAAAAGCGCAATCAGAAGTGGTGGCAACTGTTGTCGGCGTGCGCAATCCAAGTATTGTAAATAATGGTGATTCTGTCGTTAGTAAAGCTTTGGCTGAAAAATTAATTGCCATCAATAAGGCTGGCTTGCCTAAGGGGATGCAAAATCAATATTACGCTATTTTGGCAACTGTCAAAAATCCAACAGAAAATAATATTACAAAATTAAAAGAAAAATTGAGTAAATACGGGTATGGGGCGAGTACCTTTGCTGATCAGGTGGGGATGATTCATTCAACCGTCGATGCAATCACAGGTGTATTAACATTGTTTGGTGCTATTGCATTATTGGCAGCCAGTTTTGGGATCATTAACACGTTGTATATGTCAGTACAAGAACGCACGCGAGAAATTGGTTTAATGAAAGCAATGGGAATGGGGCGAGGAAAAGTTTTCTTAGCCTTTAGTATTGAAGCGATTTTAATTGGTTTTTGGGGATCAGCATTAGGTGTTGCTGTTGCAATGGGAGCTGCAAAAGTCGTAAATAAAGTAGCAACCGATTCTTTCTTACAAGGATTAGATGGCTTTAACCTATTGCAGTTTAATTTCTCATCGGTTGCCATGATTATGGTAATCATTATGTTAATTGCCTTTTTAGCAGGAACATTCCCTGCAAATCGCGCTGCTCGGTTGGACCCAATTGATGCATTGCGTTATGAATAAACTTCTAGTCATATAAGAGTAGTAAGAATAAAGATAGTAACTAACCTAATTGAAACAATTCAATCTTAACGGTAGTGTTTAATAATGAAGGACTTTAGGTGGGCTTTACAAACAAAAACTTCAGGAAACCGTCTTGGTGACACTTCCTGAAGTTTTTTTGCTTAAGGTTTAATGACTAATTTTTGATCTGCTAAATTGGTATCGTTAATGGCCGAATCAATGTATTTTTGTAAAAAGGGAGAATATTTGCCAAGTTCTTTATAAGCAAAAGACTGCTTTATTTGCTCTCTTTTCTTTGATGAATAGTCATCTTGTCCAGTAAAATAATTGTAATTTACTTCACCAACTAATTTAGCTGCGGGCGCTAAAATATTTTCATCCCGCACCTTTTGATCTAAAAGCTGTTGATAAGCTAATCTTTGCCCATCTTTGAAGAAAAGTTCTTTTAAATATGCATTATGTTGACGGATATTTTTAGCCGTCATTTTATTTTCTTTAGCCCAAGCGTCTACGTCAACTGTTTGTCTGTGATAGGAAATTTTGCCTGGGGTAAGCTTTAATTCACCATAAGCATGATCAGCAATCGCAAAGGAGCTGGTAACAACTTCAGTAATGTCAGTTTTTCCAGTAGGATCTTTCATAATATCTTGAGCATGAATATGACCGGAAAAAACTACAGGCACCGGATATTTTGCTAAAAGACTTTTAAGAGTTTGAGCGTTTGACAAGACATAACCTTTGTAAACAAGAGGGTTATGAATAAAAAGATTATGATGCATAAAAAGAATCGGAACTTTGTTTTTACTTTCAGCAATTTGCAATCTTTTTTCAAGCCAATTTAAAGTTTCATCTTTTACTTGGCCACCTGTATGGGGTTGCGCACGACTGGTTTGAATGGGGTATTCATTTGTATCTAAGAAAATAAAGTCATATTTTTTGTCGATTTTAATTGCATAACTTAATGATGCGCTATCTGTACTAGTCGCAAGTTTATACCCATCGGGGAAAAATTCTTTAAAGTCAGTAGGTGAGATTTGGGCAATACGCTCTTTGGTATCGCCTTGGTATTTGCGAGCCCAACCATCAAAAATATCGTGGTTCCCAGGAATCGCAAGTATCTTTGTACCAGTCTTTTTTACAGGAGCTAAAATTTCAGCCATTTCTTTGGCACTTTGTTTTTCACCATTTAAGGTTAAGTCACCTGTCAAAATAATTGCCGCAGGCTTTACTTTTTTTGCTTTAGCCACAAAGGCTGTTAAAGATTCTTCTTGATAATCCAAATCTTTTCCGGCGGCAGTTCCTTTGATAAATTGAAATTCTTTGCCATCATCGTGAAGAGACGGGGCAATAAAATGAATATCCGTGGCAATCCAAAACGTATCATTTTTTAGCTTAAATTGATTTGCCTCAGTTGAGGTGTGACAACCAGTAAGGACAAATCCAAATAGAATTAGTAATATTGTTAGCATTTTTTTCATCTTCCACACTCCCGCAGGTTATCATAGCACAAAGGTTGTCATTATGTTAAAAATTAGACAATAAAATAAAGAGTAGGGATAAGAGGACTTCACTAAAGCCCTCTTATCCCCGCTCTTTATTTATAAAGGTGTATTAAGTTAAAGTATTAATCAAATTGACGAAGATATTCTGAAAATTTTGCAAGTCCAGTCTTTAAATCATCAGTTTTACAGGCATAGCCAATTCGCACGCACTTTTCAAACTCAAAGCACTCACCGGGTGTGAATAAAATACCGTGATTGTCAATTAAATCCAAGCACAAATCATAACTTGTCATGTCAAAATCATAGTACAGTAAAGTGATCGTCCCTGCTTGTGGTTTCACGTAGTGGATATGGGGTTCGTTTTGTACCCATGTGTCTAAAATCTGCAAATTTTTACGTACTAAAGTTAAGTTGCGGGCCATAATTTCTGTTTGATGGGTGAGTGCAATGGCTGCCAGTTCTTCATCTAGTAGGCCACAACTAATCGTATTATGATCGCGATGTATTAAACAGGTATCCATAGCAGCAGAATCTCTGGTTGCAATCCAACCCAGTCGCAAGCCGGCCAATGACCAAACTTTTGACATGCTACTTGTGCTAATTCCTTTTTCGTATAAATCAACAATAGAAGGACTCACTTCATCAGTTTGTGTCAAGCCGCGGTATGTCTCATCACATAAAATGTAGGCGTCAACTTCTTTGGCAAGAGCAACGATGCCATTTAAAATATCTGCTGACATTAAAGCACCTGAAGGATTGTTGGGATTGTTAATAACGATAACTTTAGTTTTATCCGAAACTAATTTTTTTACTTCCGCTAAGTCTGGTAAAAAGTTATTTTCTTTTTTTAGTGCATACATTTTAACCGTGGCACCAAATGATTCCGGTATTGAATATAATTGCTGATAGGTAGGGAGGATAGCCACAACTTCATCTTCGGGATTTACTAAAGAATATAAGACAAGATGATTTGCACCGATTGCACCATGGGTAGTAACAACTTGATCTGGCGTAATATTTTGATAGAGCTTCGTGATTCCCTGTTTAAAAGTTGGATTGCCAAAAATATGGCCATAGGTGAGACGTTTTTTTAAAAGATCATTTAAAGTTTTTTCTTTATCCAGTCCAGCTAATTCGAATAAATCATTGACACTAATTGAGTCGACACAGGTTTCACCAGTGTTGTAAATAGCTTTGTCTTCGTGTTCGTTCATCCACATTTCTACTTTAAAGGGTTTGATATTCATTTTTTTCCTCCTTAATTTATGACTGTTCCCGCGTGTTTGTAAAAAAAACTATAAAAAGACAGTTTGGCCAATATTTTCTTTAGTAGCTATTTTTAGTGCTAAATTTGAAACAGCTAGATCTTGGAGTGCAATTCCTGTCGAATCAAAAATCGTAATGGCATCATCTGCAGTACGACCTGCAACTTTTCCTGTAATAAGGGCGCCAATTTCACCGCTAATGTCAGCTTTTTTTATAACTCCTTCTTTGATCGGACGTTCAGTTTCACCAACAGTTATTGCTTGTTGTAAATCATCAACGATGATGATAGCATCTTTAAAAATCTGCGGATCAATTTCTTCTTTACCGCTGATGTCAGCGCCAATACAACTAAAGTGTGTTCCTTTTTTTACCCATTTTGCCTTTATAATTGGCGTAGTGGCAGGGGTTACCGTTGCCACTAAATCTGATTTTTCTAATGTTTGCGCAAGATCTGTCACAGCGCTAACATTCGTATTTTTTAGCGAAACTTTTTTGGTTGGATTTTTGGCTAACAAACTTTCTAAAGGTGTCGCCAAATTTGTTACAAACGCATTTGCTTTGTTTGCATCTAAGGGATCAAAAATAAAAATATCCGATATACTGTCAAAAACCGTCAAATATGCAGCAATCTGAAAAAAGGCTTGTTGGCCCGAACCAATAATTAGCAATGTTTTGGCCATTTTTTTAGCTAAATATTTTGCACCAATGGCCCCTGCGGCACCGGTGCGCATGCCCGTGATATATTCAGCATCCAACAAGCTGCAAGGTGCTCCTGTTTTACTATCAAATAAGAGGGTAGTACCAAATAAAGCCGGTAAGTTTTTGGCGGGATTATCTTTAAACCAAGAGACGACTTTTAAACCGTAACGCTCAAGTTCGGGCATAACACCAGCTTTGATATCCATATCCGCAACACCAGCTTCAAATTCATGGAATAGCATCGGAAGAACGAGGGCTTTGTTTAACTCTTTTTGTTTATAGGCCTCTTCAACTGCGGCGATAGTTTCTTCCATTGTTAAAATTTTTCGTAAATCATTTTCATTTAAAACTGTAACTTTATTCATGGAAACAACTCCTTTACTTCTTTCATTGTAAGCGATAAATGTAAGAGGTTTTTTTGTAATATTTCCAAAATTAAGATATATTTTTTGTAGAGCTAATAAAAATGCTTGCGTGTTTTTCATTTATGATGGAGGTGTAAAGATGGGTTTGACTGTCACGGGTCTATTGGACACTATTGATCCAAAGGGATTTGTTTTGTGTGCTGGTTTTAATGGGCTGAAGAATCCGATAATGGATGTGGGGATTTTAGATCACGAATTTGATTTAATGAAAAATAAGGAACAGCCGTATTTTGAACCTTGTTCCATTGTTGTATCCAGCCTGTTGTTCATGAAAGACAATCCAGAGCAACTGTTACCAACCATTCAACAATTATTACAAGATAAAGTGAGTTCTTTAGCCATTCAAAATGTTTACTTTAAGGATATTCCCCTAGCGGTCCTTAATTATTGCAACGAAAAAAATTTCCCCTTGTTTTTATTGACGGAAGAAGCGGATTACTTAGAAAATTTGATTTTTAAAATTAAAAACAGTATTCATCAAGCGGACTATTTAAATTATTTAGAACATAGTTTTCAACAGTTATTAAATGGTGATGAACACAATTTTGCGTCTTTATATCAACAGCTATCCCTTGTTTTAAAGCCTCAGAGTCGAGCATATTTGATTGAAAAACAAGATCAAGCCGTCTTTTCTTTACGGGAGTATGATCAATTTAAACGTGATATTCCCCAAGCTGCATTTTTAACGCGGTGGAAAAATAAACTTTTTGTTCTAACAACCTTGGAGCTAACTTTTCCGCCTGGTTTTAAGTCCAATCTTATCGGCGGCTGTAGCAGCAACCAAGAACAAAACAAAGATTTAGCACAATTATTTGAAGAATCCCTGTTGGCTTTAGAAGCTAATAATCAATTTGGCAAAATTTTTCACTACGATGATTTAGGTATTTTAGCTTTGATTGGCAAAATGAAACTAAATACTGGGATTACAAAGCTTGTTGACAAATTAATGGCTGAACTACAAGCAGATTTTGGGATAGAGGTATTTCAAACTGTACTCATTTTTTTTGCCGCAAATGGTGATATTCAAAAAACAGCTGACACGCTATTTATTCATCCCAATACAGTCCGTTATCGCATCAAAACTGTCTGCAACAAGCTTGGATTTCAATCAGAGTTTGAATTGATTGCAAACTACGGTCTACTGTTTAAAATAAGAAAATAATTACTACGAGATAAAATGGGCGAGGAGGGATTAGTTTGACCAATAGAATGCAAATCAATCAAAAATATCAGCAACAAAATAGTTTGCTAATGGAAATTGCTGTTTTGGCAAAAGATACGCCAGATTTAATTGATCTTTCGATTGGTGATCTAGATGTAACCACGAATGAGTCAATCATCGCGGCAGCTTTTGCTGCTGCCAAAAATGGTGAGACAAAATATACAGCGCCAGATGGGACGAAGACATTTCTCGGTGCTGTTTGTCGCTATTACAAAAAACGTTATCACATGACAATTAGTGAAAATGAAGTACGGGCAACAGTGGGTGCGATGCATGGTATGTATTTAGCCTTAATGGCCTTAGTTGATAAAGGTGATGAAGTGATTATTCATGAACCTTACTTTACCCCTTATAAAGAGCAAGTCCTTGCTTGTCAAGGTATACCGGTATTTGTAGCAACCAATCCAGCAGAAAACTATCAATTAGATGTTGAAAAATTAGCAGAAAAGATCACCGATAAAACGAAAATTATTATTATTAACTCCCCTAATAATCCAACGGGAGCAGTTTTTACAAAAGAAACAATGCAAAAAATTGCTGATCTAGCAATTGCAAATAACTTGTATATTTTTTCAGATGAGGTTTATGAAGCTTATTGTTTTAATGAAAATTTCACCCCAATGATGAGTTACGCACCGCAAAATACTATAACCTTTAACAGTTTTTCTAAAACTTTTGCAATGACGGGGTGGCGAATTGGTTTTATGATTGCCCCAGAGCAGATTATTGATGCCTGCCGAAATGTCAGTGAATTCGTAACTTTTACAGCACCTTCCATTTCACAAGCAGCCGGTGTTTTTGCTTTAGATAATTGGGAAGAGCTCTTTAGCGAAGTTGCCAGTCTTGTTTACGATCGGTTGCGCTATATTGAAAAACGGGTCGCCAAAATTAATTTTCTTAGCATGGGGGAAGTTTCAGGAAGTTTGTATGCTTATTTAGATATCTCTAAAACTAATTTGGACTCTTTAACTTTTGTTAAAAAAGTATTAGCAGAATGTCATGTTTTATTGGTACCAGGGGTCGCTTTTGGTGAAACAACTGGTAAAGACCAGGTTCGAATTGCCGCAAATCAACCGGTATCTATTTTAAAATCAGCCTTTGACCGGATGGAAAAGTTAACCTTCTCATAAAAATGCAGTATTTGCTTTCAAGAGTTGCATCTTGTATAATCAAAAGTCGCAGGCTAAACAGCTTGATTTGAAGTTGGTAGCCTAACAAAGTCTGCGCCTGAAATTAATGATTGTTAAAGGCAAATTGAGGAGAAAATCATGAATACAAAAGAAAAAATGATGGAAATAATTAAGAAAAAACAAGGCGGCGGCCGTGTAAAAGAAATGCAAGCACCAAAAAATGATCGCAAAAATATGCGTAAAGGTCCCAAAATTTATAACAAATAAGAAAAAGTCGTACTCTCTGGTTAAGATGGTACGATTTTTTTTTGCGATTAAAAATTTACGAGGGATTTTTCAAAATACAAGAAACAGTTTTGGCGCTTGCTTTGTTACGTATTTTCTAAATGCCCTCCTGCTATTAGCAGGAGGGCAAGAAAAAGAAGGGAAGAGTGGGCAAATTAGAGACCTGTATTTTTTACGGTGGCAGCTAATTTTTATACCGTTATATTTAGGTGCTTTTATCTCATGTTGGACTAGAAATTGCATTTTTACTCGTTATTTTGTATTTATCATCTAGGGCTGGTTAAACTGCCATTATTAAGCTTGCGCATTACTACCAAATAAACCTATATGCATCCAGACATACTTCTTTTTAACCAAAACGAAGACCTTAATAGAACGACAAAAAATTCAAGCATTTAAAGAAATATGACTATGTGGTTAATGAAAAATAGAAACTGCGAATTTTAAAGTAAAAGTAGGTAGCGGTTTTTTAACTTAAACCTTGGAATATAGTAATAAAGCTGATATTGCTATATAAAAACCTTTTATCGCAAATAATTAAAGTAAAACGGCCTTAAAATATTTGGTATTACCCAATATTTTAAGGCCTTAAAAATTTAGAGTTATTTATTTTCCTAGCTGCTCGTTAAAGAAAGCTAATGTAAGATTCAGGGTTTTCTCCCAGTACCCCTCACCATGAATGGTGCCAGCAATCAGTTTAACACAACTTTCAACACCAACTGTGGCGAGTCCTTGTTGTAATTTTAAAACACCGCTGATCGGCACGAGTTCATGCAACGAATTAGCTAAAAATACAGGACCGCTGTTAGCTGTAATTCGTGTTAAGGGCGTAGCCGCTTTTAACAAATTTAAATCATTTCTAACGTAGTTTAAAATGAACCATTTATAGAATTGATCATTACTGCCATCTTGATCGATTTCGCGACTTTCGTGTTCATCGAAGTGTTGTTCTTTATTCATAACTGCTTTCACTTCGGGGTGTTTTGTCACCCAATCATATAAATCAATAATCCCTGACCAAGAAGCAGCGGGAATTCCTTTTTGTAAGGCCAGTTCAACTGCCAAATTTCCACCGGCTGAAGCACCTAAAGCAAAAACTAGCTTATTTTTTAAGTCAGCATTGTTTTTAACCCAAGCATAGACATTGAAAATATCCGTTAAAGCGCTAGGATAAAGGTGAGCAGGTGCAAGGCGATAGTTTGGAGCAACTACAAAAAAGCCATTTTCCACAAACTTTTCAGCCAGAAAATTTTCTTTTTTCTTATCGCCACGAAACCAACCGCCCCCGTGGATCAAGAGTAAAACCGCTTTGAAATCACCAGTTGGAGCATAGGTATCCAACTTTAAATCATTCCCCATATCATAGACAATATCATTTACTACTTTCATTTTTATCGCTCCTAAATTAAATCATTGGCATCGTCAGGTTGAAGTTGCATGATTTCATCAATGGTGGTAAGTAAAGCTTTTTGTGCTTTGTCGTATTCTGCGATAGAAGTGAATTTTTCGTTGAAACCTTCTAAGCCACCACTGGCAAAAGCCATTTCATATTGATAGACTGCATCATATTGTGCTGTAAAAGTCTTTAAGAGCGCCATTTGATTTTCTGCTAATTGCAACGCTAATTGAATCACGCGAAAATCAGTATACGCTAATTCAAATTGAACGGCCCAAGCACGCATGAAAGGATGCTGATTTTTTATATGCAAAAAGTGATGTTCTACTGTCCAGGACAAATTTTTTAGCGAACCTTGAATATCTAACATGAAAATTACTCCTTTTTTACTATTCTAATTTTAAGAAAATTCCTTTGTCTTGCATGGCTTTCACAAATTTTGCTACAGTATTGCTTCTATTCCAATCACGTTGTAATTCGCAAGCAAGTTGCGCAAAGGAGGTCATTTTAGCACCAGCTTGTTCAACACGATGAAGTGCCATTTCGTGGGCGATTTTGCTTGTTCCACCAACTGCGTCTGCGACAGCATAGACTTCATAGCCTTCTTTTAAAGCATCCAAGGTTGGAAAAGTTAAGCAAGCCTCTGTCCACAATGCGGCAATAATAATTTTCTTTTTACCCGTTGCCTTAACGGCGTCATTAAATTCGCGATCTTCCCATGCGTTAATGGAGGTTCTGTCATAGCTTGGCAAATCAGCTACTAGTTCTTTTAATTGGGGAATAGTATCTTTGTTACGTCCGGTTGCTACGTTGACCGTTGAAACAATAGTAGGGACATTATAAGCCCGCATCAAAGCTGTTAAATTTACAATACTTTCAACTAATTCATGGCGATCCATTGAATTGATGGAGTTTACTTGTGTAGGCTGATAATCAATTAGTACAAAAACGCTGTTTTCCGGCGAAAGCAGTTCATCTTTTTCGGGATTTCTAGGTTCATAACTTGTCATAATAAAATTCCTCCTTAATGCTATTTAGTAGAATGAAAATTTTTACCTCAAAACCAATATACTGCCGTTTTTTAAATAAGGGAAATAATCCGACTTTAAAATAGTAAGCGCTTAAATTTTCATTTGAATTATAAAAGTTTAAAAAAGATAGTAGCAGTCATTAGGGTAAATATGGATTGGAATAGCCTCAATTGTAAATACTCTACATATAAAACAAATAAAAAAGATTTGACACAAAAGTCTCAAGACTAATCTGTCAAACCTTAAAAATTATTGGTCAAAGTAACCCATTGTAATAATTACTAAAAATTATTTGTATTGATGATAGGTATCCCGTGGTTTTTGATTGTAAGGATAAAATTTACGAATACTTTGACGATATTTTTTTTCGTCCCATAAGGCAAACCAGACTAAAAAAGGGGGAACAAAAATCAAAGCGGCTAGAGCAACACCATAATGACTAATGACAAAGCTGACGATTAAACCTAAAACGATTAAAGAAATATTGCGAATTGTATTCATCCTTTTCACCTCAATTAAAATATACGAACAAATGTTTGTATATTGATTATACGAAAGTATGTTCGGTTTGTAAAGTAAAAAAATAAATCCTCGAAAAATTCGAAGATTTATTATTCGTTCTAGAGTAAATCCCGATAAAGTCCAACTACCAAACCTAAAATTTTAACATTTGGCAAAATGATAGGCTCCATATAATCATTTTCTGGTTGGAGTCTAATATAGTCACGTTCTTTGAAAAATCTTTTACAAGTAGCTTCGTCTTCGTCAGTCATGGCAATCACAATATCACCATTACTTGCGGCAGCTTGTTTCCGAACAATAACTTGATCACCATCCAAAATGCCAGCATTAATCATACTTTCACCGCGGATCGTTAACATGAACAAAGAACCACTGTCGTTTAATAAATGAGGTGGAATGGGAAAGAAATCCGATGCTTCTTCTACTGCTAAAATTGGTTCGCCGGCTGTTACAACCCCAAGCATCGGAATTGTCTCCGGCTGAGCGCCGATTTTTTCAAGACCCAATTCGGTTAATTCAATTGCCCGTGGTTTGGTAGGATCACGTAAAATTAAGCCTTTCTTTTCTAAACGGGAAAGATGACCGTGAACAGTTGATGTGGAAGACAAAGCGACTGCTTCACCAATTTCTCGCACAGTAGGAGGATAACCTTTTTGCGAGACGCGATCGTGAATAAATTTTAAAATTTCAATTTGGCGATTTTCTGTGCGTTTAGCCATACTGCACCTTCTTTCTTTAATAATTTTAGTTTAGCATAAAGTATAAAACAAATCAAACAGATGTTCGCTTTGAGTTTGTAGTTGTCACCAGGCTTTTTTTTAGCTAAGATAAGGAAAGATATGCGTCACTCAAAGAATTTAACGTTCATAATAAAAAGGGGATTTTAAAATGCTATCAGAAGAAAAATTAGCACGAATTAATGCGCTAGCAAAAAAGAAAAAAGAAGCTGGTCTAACTGATGCAGAAACACGGGAACAAAAAAATTTACGCGAAGAGTATCTAAAAGCTTTCCGCTCCGGTATGCGGCATCATATTGAAGGCATGAAGGTTGTTGATCCTAAAGGAAACGACGTAACGCCAGATAAATTAAAACAAATTCAAAAAGAAAAAGGTTTACACAATCGAGATTGATATTTAATTGCTTTTCCGGTAATAATCCTATACAATAGGGATGTAAATAATAAAGGTAAAAAAAACCTAAAAACAGGAGGAAGCACAATTGTTTGATAAAATCGATGAATTGAGCGTTAACACCTTACGTACATTAAGTATTGAAGCGATTCAATCCGCAAATTCTGGTCACCCAGGCTTACCAATGGGGGCAGCGCCAATGGCTTACGCTCTTTGGACAAAACATTTGAAAATTAACCCAGCAACTTCTCGTAACTGGGCAGACCGTGATCGTTTTGTTTTATCTGCCGGACATGGGTCGGCTTTACTTTACAGTTTATTACATTGTGCAGGATATAACGTCACAATTGATGATTTGAAAAATTTCCGTCAATGGGATAGCAAAACACCTGGGCATCCAGAAGTAAATCATACTGATGGTGTAGAAGCAACAACTGGTCCTTTAGGTCAAGGGATTGCCATGGCAGTCGGAATGGCAATGAGCGAAGCGCATTTAGCAGCGATTTATAATCGTGATAATTTCAATGTTGTTGATCATTACACGTATGCACTTTGTGGTGATGGCGACTTAATGGAAGGTGTCTCACAAGAAGCTGCCTCTATGGCTGGTCACATGAAATTAGGCAAACTCGTTGTTTTGTATGATTCAAATGATATTTCTTTAGATGGACCAACTTCAAAAGCCTTCACAGAAAATGTTGGCAAGCGCTTTGAAGCCTATGGTTGGCAACATATTTTAGTTAAAGATGGTAATGATTTAGAAGAAATTTCAGCAGCCATAGAAAAAGCAAAAGAAAACGTGGATCAACCATCATTAATTGAAGTGAAAACAATTATTGGCTTTGGTGCACCAAATGAAGGTACGAATAAAGTTCATGGTGCCCCATTAGGAGTAGAAGGAATTGCTGCAGCTAAGAAAGCTTATGGTTGGGAATATCCAGATTTCACCGTGCCAGCACAAGCAGCGGCACGCTTTAAAGAAACGATCAACGATCGGGGACAAAAAGCTGAAGAGGCCTGGGATAAAGTTTTCACCGAATATACCCAAGCCTATCCAGAACTAGCGGCACAATTTAAAGCAGCATTTGCCGGTGAACTTCCAGCTGATTGGGATGACAAATTACCTGTCTATGAAGAAGGCACCGCTCAAGCAAGTCGTGTATCAAGTAAAGAAATGATTCAAGCCTTATCTAAAGCAGTTCCAAGTCTGTGGGGTGGTTCGGCAGACTTATCATCTTCGAATAATACGATGGTAGCTGCAGAAAAAGATTTTGAACCGGGTCAATACGAAGGACGGAATATCTGGTTTGGTGTTAGAGAATTCGCTATGGCAGCTGCTATGAACGGTATCCAATTACATGGTGGTACCCGTGTCTATGGTGGAACATTCTTTGTCTTTACGGATTATTTACGTCCGGCATTGCGTTTATCAGCGATTCAAAATGCACCTGTTGTATATGTTTTAACCCATGACTCAGTGGCTGTTGGTGAAGATGGACCAACTCATGAACCAATTGAACAATTAGCAAGTGTGCGTTGCATACCAAATGTTCAAGTTATTCGTCCGGCTGACGGAAATGAAACAAGAGCAGCTTGGAAAATTGCTATGACAACAACAAATAAACCAACTGTTTTAGTTTTAAGTCGCCAAAACTTACCTGTTTTACCTGGTACAAAAGAAAATGCAGATGAAAATGTGGCTAAAGGTGGCTATGTTGTTTCACCGCAACAAGGTGAAACACCTGAAGGTATCTTGATTGCAACTGGTTCAGAAGTTGATTTAGCTGTAAAAGCTCAAGCTGAATTGCAGAAGGCTGGGAAAGATGTTTCGGTTGTATCACTACCAAGTTTTGATTTATTTGAAGCTCAAAGTGCCGAATATAAAGAAAGTGTCTTACCTCAAGCAGTACAAAATCGTGTGGCGATTGAAGCTGCTTCTCCGTTTGGTTGGGAAAGATACACTGGTTTTGCCGGAAAAGTAGTTGCAATTAATCATTTTGGTGCTTCTGCTCCTGGTGAAAAAGTGCTTAGTGAATTTGGCTTCACTGTTGAAAATGTCGTTAATGTTTATAATTCCTTGTAATTAATCATTAAAAGACTCTTATAAATTGCTTTTTCTGTAGCAGTTGATAAAGAGTCTTTTTGTTTTTTGGTAAAATTAGGCAGATTGTCAGAAAAGACGTTAAGAAAACTTTTTAATGTTGCGTATATTAAATATTTGTTACAAAGGGGGAAACATTTGATTAGCCAAAAAATTCAAGCTATAATACATATACTTAGTTATCTTTATAATTATCTTAATTTTATATAAGTTTTTTCAGGAGGAAGAAAATGTCAGAGTATCGTACCCGTAGTGAAAGACATCAAAAAAAGCAAGTCACCTTTCAGTATAAATTTACTGGTAAAAAAGCCATGTCACTAGTTGGCGTGGGGTTAGCGTGTACTCCTGGAGTGATGGCACTTATGCCTGCTCAGAGTGCCCAGGCAGCTCAATTGGAGAATCAAGGAATTGATAATACGGCCAATTTGATTAATCAAATTGGGGCAGCAGCTTCTCAAATTGCCCAGGAGAACGATTTATATGCATCTGTTATGATTGCGCAGGCAGTACTAGAAAGTGGAAATGGTTCATCTGTTCTTGCACAGGCGCCGTATTATAATTTGTTTGGTGTAAAAGGTGCTTATAATGGCCAATCCGTAACTTTACCAACGCAAGAATATTTGAACGGCCAATGGGTAACGATGAATGAACCTTTCCGTCAGTATAATTCATATTGGGAATCTTTAGCTGATCACGCTTACGTGTTACGCAGCACAAGTTTCGCTACTGGAACAGCTCATTATGCCGGTGCTTGGAAGAGTAACACTGCAAGCTATCTAGATGCGACAGCTTATCTAACTGGACGATATGCCACTGATCCTACGTATAATCAAAAATTGAATTATCTAATTGCTGCTTATAATTTGACCCAATATGATACGCCAGATTCTGGTTATGTTCAAACAAGTTATACAACACAAACAAACACAAATACTGAATCTACTGCTGAAAACACAGCAGCAGCCTCTCAAAGTCAAACGACAGGAAATGTGTACACCGTTGTTTCTGGTGATACACTTTGGGATATTGCCGCAACGTACGGTACAACAGTAGAGCAATTGATGGCAAATAACGGTCTATCAAGTGATACTATCATGGTTGGCCAACAACTCAACGTCTAAACATAAAATAGATGATAAATTTTGACTATTTCTTCAATCTTTACAAAAATCATTTTCGTAATGAATTTTTGAATTCTGATTGTAGGAATAGTTTTTTTTAAGACAAATTATTCGCACAATGGTGATAATTTCGCTATTATACTAATAAGTACAGCTGTTTTTTCAGCTAATACAAGGAGGAAGTAGCATGAATGAAATTTATCAATCTGTTTTGGATTTAATTGGTCAGACTCCCATTGTGAAACTGAATCATTTGGTTTCGAGTGATGATGCTGAATTGTATGTAAAATTAGAATTTTTCAATCCAGGTAGTAGCGTGAAAGATCGTATTGCCCAAAGTATGATCGAAAAGGCTGAAGCACAAGGAAATTTAAAACCTGGCGGGACAATTATTGAACCCACTTCTGGAAATACTGGGATTGGTTTAGCGATGGTTGGTGCCGCAAAAGGCTATAATGTCATTTTAGTTATGCCGGATACCATGAGCGTTGAAAGACGCAAATTAATGCAAGCTTATGGTGCAAAATTAATTTTGACACCGGGTTCAGAAGGAATTACGGGTTCTATCAAGCGAGCTGAAAAAGAAGCAAAAGAAAACGGCTACTTTTTACCATTGCAATTTGAAAATCCTGCCAATCCAGAAATTCATGAAAAAACAACCGGTAAAGAAATTGTTGATGCGTTTGGCGTTGGTGGTTTAGATGCATTCGTTGCTGGTATTGGTACTGGTGGTACGATTACTGGAGCAGGACATGAATTGCGCCGCGTTTATCCAGAAATTAAAATTTACGGCGTTGAGCCAGCAGAATCAGCTGTGTTAGAGGGTGGCAAACCAGGTCCGCACAAAATTCAAGGGATTGGTACTGGCTTTGTTCCGGATACTTTAGATACAAAAGTATATGATGAAGCAGTGGCTGTTTCAAGTGATGATGCAATTGCAACAGCGCGTAAAATGGGAACAGAAGAAGGGATTTTAGTAGGAATTTCCTCAGGTGCTGCGATTAAAGCTGCTGTTGATGTTGCTAAAAAACTTGGCAAGGGCAAAAAGGTTCTAGCAATCGTACCAGATAATGGGGAACGTTATTTATCGACAGTTCTTTATCAATTTGACGAAGAATGATCTTTTGAAAACTTGGCTTAAAAAAACTCTCGTGCAAATTCGAGGGTTTTTTATTAGCCAAAATTGGCGGTTTAAGTCTGTCAAATTAGGTTTATATTGAATTATTGCATCATTTAGTTTTCTTTGGTTTGAGATTTTAAACAGACACTTTTCTTTTTAGTCTTCTCATAGTATTATTACACTATAATAATACAAAGAGGAGGGGATTAAATGGAAGAGCGTCTTAGCGTCACCGAAGCAATCGAAAAGTTAAAAAAGGATAATATCCGCGTGACACCGCAACGACAAGCCATTTTAGATTATTTAATTGGTCATAGATCCCATCCAACTGCCGATGAAATTTATCATGCGCTATCCCCAGCGTTTCCTAGCATGAGCGTTGCAACAGTCTACAATAATTTACGCTTATTTACTGAAATTGGGTTTGTTCAAGAAATGAAATATGGTGATGCCTCCAGTCGTTTTGATTTTGCGGCAAAACCACATTATCATGCAATTTGTACGAACTGCGGGAAAGTAGTTGATTTCTTTTATCCATCATTGGAAGATGTCGAAATTGCTGCAAGTCAATTAACTGGTTTTGAAATTAATGATCATCGTTTGGAAGTATACGGCTTATGTCCAGACTGCCAAAAAAAGGAGAACGAAAAATGAAAAATGTAACAACTAATTTGGCACCACAAGCAATAGGACCTTATGTGCAAGGCAAAATTGTAAATGGCTTTTTATTTGCTTCAGGTCAAATCCCACTAGATCCAAATACAGGAGAGATGGTCGGAACAACGATTGAAGAGCAAACAGTTCAAGTGTTTAAAAATATTCAGGGCTTACTAAAAAGTTGTGATTTAACAATGGATGATGTTGTTAAAACGACTTGCTTTTTAAAAGACATCAATGATTTTGCGGCGTTTAATACAATTTACGCAACTTATTTCAATGATTCTTTTCCTGCTCGTTCAGCACTACAAGTGGCAGCTTTACCAAAAGATGCCATGGTCGAAATTGAAATTATTGCAGTTGTGAAATAGTACTTTTAAACGACTTTTATTAATTTAAGTCAGTCCAACAGAATCTGTTTGGATTGGCTTTTTTTTCGCCGTGAGATAAAAAATACGTTATACTGATATAGAGAAATGAGGGATACCATGTTAGCTTTAGAAGATTATTTTGCTGCTGGACAAACAGTTATTTCCAATTTGATATTAGATCACTACCATCAATTAGGGATGAATAGTGATGAATTGATTTTTTGGTTGCAATTATATCGTCATCATGAACAAGGAGACAACTTTCCTGATTTAAATCAAATTGCAACTGAGATGGGATTGGCGCAACAAAAAGTCTTTGAACTTTTAAATCAATTAGTTCTAAAACAAGTCATTAAAATTGAAACAGTAGTAGTGGATAATAAGCAACAAGATCACTATTTATTTACTCCAATCTTTGAGAAAATTGCGCAATTATTAGCACAAAATAAAAAAAATACTATCCAAGAAGGGCAGCAACAAGAAATCGCGCAAATGTTTCAGCATTTTCAACAAGAATTTGGCCGCCCTTTGTCGTCATTTGAATACGAAAGAATTGCACAATGGCTTGAAGAAGATAAATACAGTCCAGAAATTATTATTTTAGCCTTAAAAGAAGCGGTGTTAAACAATGCCCGCAGTTTACAATATATTGAAAGTATCTTGTCAAGTTGGAAGAGCAAAAATATTCAGTCAGGCCAAGATGTGGCAAAAGAGAAACAACACTATCAAAAGCAAAAAACAAAGCCGGCTGACAATGATAACAGAGAACTTTCACCTTATTCTTTAGAAAATTGGTTGAAAGGAGAATAATGAGATGTTAAATGTTGAGAAAACTCGTTATGCTTTAAAAGTCATGGGAGAGATGTTTCCAAACGCCCATGGTGAACTGATTTACAATACACCTTTTCAACTTTTAATTGCGGTTATCTTAAGTGCTCAAGCGACAGATGTCTCAGTTAATAAAGCAACACCGGCTTTATTTGCTGATTTTGGTACGGCTGATAAATTAGCAGAGGCTTCGTTAGAGGATATTATTGCAAAAATTAAGACGATTGGTTTATATCGTACCAAGGCAAAAAATATAAAGGCCTGTGCTCGTATTATTGCGACAGAGTATGGGGGGACTGTACCCAATGATCGCAAAATTTTAGAATCTTTACCAGGGGTCGGGCGAAAAACAGCAAATGTGGTCTTGGCAGAGGCCTATGGCGTACCTGCTATTGCAGTTGATACACATGTGGAACGGGTCTCAAAACGCCTGCGAATTTGTAAGTTAAATGCCACCGTTGTTGAAGTTGAAAAAACATTAATGAGAAAGTTGCCCAAAGACGAATGGATTAAAGATCATCATCGCATGATTTTCTTTGGCCGCTATCACTGCTTAGCGCGTAATCCTAAATGTGAAATTTGTCCCTTGTTGCCAATTTGTCAAGATGGTAAAGAACGAATGAAAAAGCAACTTTAAAAAACCGCTCAGAAATGACGAATCATTTCTGAGCGGTTTTTATTTTTAAATATTTCCTTAGCCACCTGATGAACTCGTAGCAGGTGGTGTTGTGCTACTTTCTGGCGTCTCTGAAGAGGCAGGGGGTGTTGAACTACTTTCAGGAGGTGTTGATGGATCTGGTGTTGGTGTGACACTACTGCTTTCAGGTGGTGCGCTAGAAGCAGTAGATTCTTCTGTACTTGAACTTGATTCTGAATTTGTTTCAGCTGTTGTACTTGAACTTGGCACGGTTTGGCTTTGTGAATAGGAAGGTTGTGTTTCAAGCGATTGTTCATATTTATCTCGCCAATATAATTCACTACCTACACGGATTAAGTCATCTGGGATTTTCCAATCGTTATTTTCGCCGTTTTGTGCAACATATTGCATTAATTCCCGATAAACATCTGAGGCAATCATATTTGATTCCGATGTAATGGGGGTCAAATGTTTTTCATAACCCGTCCAAACAGAAATGGCATACTGGCGATTATAGCCGACAAACGTAACATCTGGTGAAATACCGTCTGTAATACCAATTTTTTCTAAATCTTCATCCGAATAATTGGATGTTCCTGTTTTACCAGCTTGAATTAGCCCATCGATCATTGCATTAGTACCGGTGCCTTGTGTAATCACATCTTTTAATATATCCGTAATCATATAAGCAGTACCAACAGACATCGCTTTTTTTCCTTCTGGTTTAAATTCATCAGAAGAGCCATCTTGATAAACAATTTTATTAACATATTGTGGTTTATAATAGGTTCCACCGTTGGCAAAAGCTGCATAAGCAGCTGCCATTTTAAGCGAAGAGACACCATATTTTGAGCCGTCTTGGGCTGTATTACTTGAAATCGCATTGGATTGAACTAAATCTTTGTATGAAATTCCAAGACCATTCAAGAATTTTGTAACATTGTCTTTGCCAACTTCGTTAAATAATTTAACAGCAGGGACGTTTCGGGACTCGTAAAGGGCTGTGCGCAAAGAGATATTTCCCATGTATTGTTTGTCCCAGTTGTTAACGCTGATATTTGTACCTTCATATTTGTATGGAGCATCATCAATGCGTTTTGCTGTCGATAAATTTAGGTTTTCAAAAGCAGGACCATAATCGGTGATTGGTTTAACGGTTGACCCAAAGTCACGAGCCGTGCTGACGGCTTGATTGTTACCAAAAACAACATTATCTGGCACGTTACGCGCACCAATTTGGGCTAAAACTTTTCCGGTATTGACGTCTACCATCGTTGTTGCCACTTGCAATTTTTCATCGGGATAATTCACGTATTTATTTGTATTCACGATTTCGTACAAGCGCTTTTGTGCATTTAAATCTAAATTAGTATGAATCTCTAGACCGTCTGTATAGACGTCTTTTCCCGTAGTATTTTTAACTTCCTCAATGACTTCTTTAACATAGTTATCAACGAGCTGTAGATTTTCACTTGATTTTTCTAAATCTTTCAATCCGTCTTTAATCGGTTTTTTTATTGCTGCTTGATATTCATTTTCGGTGATTTTGTTGTTTTCTTTCATTGTATACAGCACAGTATCTCGGCGTTCTTTTGCCGCTTCTGGATGTTGGTAAGGATCATAGGCATTCGGAGCTTGCGGCATGCCAGCTAGTAGTGCTGTTTGAGCTAAGTCGAGATCTTTTAAGTCTTTCCCATAATAAGTGTCTGCGGCAGTTTCCATACCATATAAACCATTTGCCATATAAACTTTATTAATATAGTAAGTTAGAATTTCTTGCTTAGATTTTTTTTGTTCCAATTGTAGTGCCAACCAAGCTTCTTGTGCTTTTCTTTTCAACGTTTGATCTGATTTTTTTGTGGAAAAATAAGAAAGCTTAATCAATTGTTGTGTTAACGTACTACCACCTTGTAATCCACCCTTAGTTACGTTGGATAAGGCAGAGCCGACAATCCGAATAGGGTCAACCCCGATATGTTTATAAAAACGACGGTCTTCGACAGAAACTACAGCATCTTCTAACAATTGGGGAACATCTTGTGCTGAAATCTTTTTGCGGTTTTCAGAACCTAAATCCGCAACGATATCATTATTACTTGCGTATATTACTGAAGAAACAGAGGCATCTAATTTACTATCCTCAATTTTAGGCGCATCTTTAGCATAAAACCAAAAAAGTCCCATTCCTGAAAGTAGGCCGATACAGCCAACGATAAAAAAGCCAATCAAACATTTTAAAATAATTGATCCAACAGAGTTTTTTGATTTCTTTTTCATCTTTTTTGGTTTCTTTTGTGGCGTGTTGCTGCCATTGTGGCGGGACGCCCGTGATGGTGTGTCATTTCCCATTTTTATTTGACTCCTTTAAAACAAATTTTTCTACTGCCTCAAGATACGGAATTCGCGGGGCAATTTTAGGTGTAATTTCGATTCCAATTTTTTCAATCACATCAAGAGGAATCGACTTTTTGCCATTTTTTTGTTGTGTCCACAGTGAAATCAAATTTTTACTGTCTAAAAAAAAGCAACGGTGTAAGGAAGAAAACCAAAGTAAAACAAAACAAATGCCTCCTTGTGCTAAACAAGCTTCCATATGCCGTATTTGATGGTCATGGAAGTTTTTAAAAGGAAACGATGCCTTGTTTTTTGTTTCTTTAGCTTCAAAATCAAGGTAAAAACCGCGATAAACTCCATTATAGTCAGTAGTAGAAGCCTCTTTAAAGTAAGCTTCTTTAATAACTGCTGCACTGCGTTTTGGATAATCTACGTTAACGATTTGAATCGGGGTGGGCTTTTTATGCACCACTGCTTGATTATGCGTTAAATAATAAAGATTACTTTCATTAATTGCTTCTTCAAAGCGCATGCCGCGATTGCTAAAACTAGCTGTTTCTTGAGTTTTAACCTTTGTTTGTTTATGCTTAGCAGGTAGCGCAGCTTGATAAATTTGACCGTTGGGGTACTTTAAAACCATATTCGTCACACTCCTACCGGTGTATTATACCAAAAAGCCAAAAGGAAAGAAAAGGTATCGTTATGGAAACTATAAAAACATTATTATTAACAGGTTACAGGAGTTATGAATTAGGGGTTTTTCAAGATAAGGACCCTAAAATTGCAATTATTAAGAAAGCCATAAAAAATAATTTGTTGCCTTATGTGGACGATGGATTAGAGTGGGTGATTGTTAGTGGCAACCTTGGGGTGGAAATGTGGGCAGCTGAGACGGTTAGCGAATTAAAAGCAACTTATCCCGATTTACATTTAGGTGTTTTATTTCCTTTTGAAGAATTTGGTGAACAGTGGAATGAAGGCAATAAAGAAAAGTTACTTCGTTTAAAAAAAGAAGCGGACTACGTAGAGTCTGTCAGTCATAAACCTTATCAAAATCCGCAACAATTACAAAATCATACAAATTTTTTATTACAGCACTCAGATGGTGTTCTTGCTGTTTTTGATCCTGAATTTCCAGGAAAGCCGAAATATTTACTAGATAGTGCCACAAAACTAGCGGAAAATAACGAATATCTCATTCATCTCATTACGATGGATGATTTACAAAATACCTTCTATGAATGATTTTTGTTGCTTTCTAGCTTATTTTTGATAGAATGTTTTAAGAGAGTTTCTAAAAATAAATGAGGTGTATGAATTAATGGCGAATTTAAACTATAGTCCAAAAGACATTTTGCAACAAGAATTCAAAACAAAAATGCGTGGTTATGATCCCGTTGAAGTCGATGAATTTTTAGACAACGTCATCAAAGACTATGAAGCATATAACAAAGAAATTTTAGCGTTACAAGAAGAAAACGATCGCTTACAGGCTAAACTAAGCCAACAAGCTGCCAATCCAACACCGGCACCAAGCCGTGTGCAAACAGAAGCGCCAAAAAGTCAAACAGTTACAAACTTTGACATTTTGAAACGCCTTTCCAACTTGGAAAAAGAAGTTTTTGGTAAAAAATTAGATCAAGATACAACAGCAGACCGCTCAGAAGTCACAACACGTGTATCTCAATCTTTAAATGGTAATTATACCAACGATGAAAATAGTGATGATAACGAACGGACACGTCGTTTCTAACATTTTAATGAAGTCTGTGATTTTCGGGTAATCGCGGTCTAGCAATAGGCTGAGGAAAGTCCATGCTCGCACAAGCTGTGATGCTTGTAGTGTTCGTGCCTGGCGAAACCATAAGCCAGGGTGCTATTTTAGTAACGGCAGGAAAAATTCCTAAGGCGCAAGCTACGGATAAGTATCCTTGAAAGTGCCACAGTGACGAAGCGTCAAGGGAAACTTTGACGGTGGAACGCGGTAAACCCCTCGAGCGAGCAACCCAAACAATGGTAGGGGCACTTCTTTGACGGAATCAAACGAATACAAGAAGGTATCTTTATGATGCAGATAGATGATTACCCCGCAATTTTTGACCCTGAAAAAATTGCGGACAGAACATGGCTTATAGAAAATCACAGGATTCAGGGCTTATTTTGAAACTAAATTAAAGCTGGACAGTAAGTTCAGCTTTTTTTCTTTGCAATCATTTGCATTCGAGTGATAGTCGTGTTTCAATACATTTAAGAACAATTTATGCCTGCGGGTAAAGGAGAATATATGAAAGAACAAACGTTTAATTTAGTGGCAACTTGTGCCAGTGGCTTAGAAGCTTTAGTAGGAAAAGAATTACGAGATTTAGGAATTGAATGCCAAGTGGAAAATGGTCGTGCGCGTTTTAAAGGAAATTTAACCACAATCGCGACTGCAAACTTGTGGCTAAGAACTGCAGACAGAATTAAAATTGTTGTGGGTGAATTTGATGCCTATACTTTTGATGAACTATTTGAAAAAGTCAAGGCATTGTCATGGGAAGATTTACTACCACTGGATGCAGAGTTTCCGGTTAGTGGAAAGTCAATTAAATCAAAACTTTATAGTGTTCCTGATTGCCAAGCAATCACAAAAAAAGCAATTGTCGAGCGTTTGCGCTCCTATTATCATCGCCCTACAACTGTCCCATTAGCAGAAACTGGTGCATTATTTCCTGTAGAAGTCGCACTTTTAAAAGACCATGTTATGGTGACATTAGATACGACTGGTCCAAGTTTATTTAAACGAGGTTATCGTTTAGAAAAAGGTGGCGCGCCCTTAAAAGAAAATTTAGCAGCAGCATTGGTACTATTAACCAATTGGCGTAAAGATCGTCCTTTTGTTGATCCCGTTTGTGGTTCTGGTACAATTTGTATCGAAGCAGCTTTAATTGGTCATAATATTGCGCCGGGCTTTAATCGCGAATTTTTATGTGAAACATGGGATTGGGCTGACGCAGCGATTTTTGAAAAAGTTCGCACAGATGCTGATAATGCGGCAGATTATGATATTGAACTGGATATCAGCGGGTATGATATTAACGGTAAAATGATCGAAATAGCAAAAGCAAATGCCGAAGAAATCGGCTTAGGAGATACGATTACATTTAAGCAACAAGCGGTAAAAGATTTTACTACAGATAAAGAGTATGGTGTGATTGTAGCAAACCCACCTTATGGCGAACGTTTGGGTGAAACAGAAACTGTTCAAAGACTATACAAAGAAATGGGAACTGTTTTACGTCCATTAAAAACTTGGAGTAAATATATTTTGACAAGTGATCTACAATTTGAATCATTTTATGGTGCCAAAGCAACAAAAAAACGCAAACTATATAACGGAGCTTTACGAACAGACTTATTTCAATACTGGGGAACACGCCCACCAAGAACAAAGGAGAAAGCAGAATGAAAGAAAAAGAATTTCTAGATGAATTAGCCGAAATCACACTATTAAATCAAACTCTAGCTTTACTAGACTGGGATAGTCAAACTGGTATGCCTGAGACTGCTGCGACCGAGCGAGGAGCAGCTAGTGGTTATCTAAGCGGATTAGCTTTTGAAAAGCAAACTGGTCCTAAAATTAAAGCGGCACTTGATTATTTTAATGACCATCAAGCTGAACTTTCCGAAGTTGGCAAAACTGTCTTTCAAGTAGCAAAAAAAGATTATGACGAAATTCATGCAATTCCCAAAGAGTTAATGGTCGAACGCAGTCGCTTATATAGTCAAGCCCATACTGCTTGGGTTAAAGCTAGGAAATCACAAAATTTTGCTGATTTCAAACCAGCACTAGAAGAAAATATCCGCATAACAAAAGAGTTGATTCCTTATTATAAAAAAGATGAAGCAACAGATTATGATGTTTTATTAAATCTATTTGAACCAGGCATGACTACTGCGGTCTTGGATGAGGTTTTTACTGAACTAAGAGATGGATTGGTAAAAATTAGACAACTGATTGCACAAGAAGGCATAGAACCTGATACAAGCTTTAAAGACAGAATTATGACTAAAGAACAACAAAAAGTTTTTGTGGAAAACTTAGTGTCACAACTAGGCTTTGATTTTAATCGCGGACGCCTTGATGATACGGTCCATCCTTTTGCCACACGACTTGCTCGTAATGATGTCCGCATTACAACCCGTTGGAACGAGCAGGACTTTTCAATGGGAATTTTTGGTGTAATACACGAAGCTGGACATGGTATTTATGAACAGAATATGGCTGAAAAATACAATATGACACCAGTTTATGATGCACCATCGATGGGAATTCATGAATCTCAGTCATTGTTTTATGAAATTATTTTAGGTAGTAAGCGTAGTTTTTGGCAAAAGCAATATCCGATATTTCAAGCTGCGGCTGAAGGTACTTTCGACGATATTGATTTTGAAACATTCTATCGTTCGTTAAAAGCTACCGCAGCAAGTCTGATTCGCATTGAAGCTGATAGTTTAACCTATCCGTTACACATTATTATTCGTTATGAATTAGAAAAAGCGCTATTTAATGGTGACTTAACGGCAGCTGAGTTGCCAAAAGCTTGGAATGATAAATATGAAGAATATCTCGGAATTCGACCAGACAATGATTTAGTTGGTGTTTTACAAGATGTCCATTGGTCTGGCGGGATGTTTGGTTATTTTCCATCTTATGCCTTGGGGTATATGTATGCGGCACAGTTACTACACGCAATGGAAAAAGAACTAGCGGTGGATGACTTATTAACCGGTGGCGATTATGCTCCGATTAAAGCTTGGTTGACAGAACATATTCACCAATTTGGAAGAAGTAAAACACCTAGTGAATTAATCAAAGCAGCAACAAAAGAAACCTTAAATCCTCAGTATCTGCTGGATTATTTGTCAGAACTTTATCAAACTGTTTATCAAATCAAAGCATAAATATTGTTTTTTACTAAATGTATGGAAAGTATAAATAATGCCAAGCGAGTTCGCTTGGCATTATTTGGGGAAGTGGCTAGAATTGTCTGCATCAATTACCAGTTAGTGATTGAGGGGGAGATCTTCTAAAACTGTCTTGCAACAAGTGACCACTCTATTATTATTGTAAACGCTTTTTGAAGATTGTGAAAATTCGAATTTGCATATTAACTTGTATATTAAGGAGAAAAAATGGATAAGATACCAGAAATCATCGCATATGCTAAAAAAAAGTTGCAAGAAGATTTGACTGGCCATGGTTTTGATCATGCCAGCCGCGTGGCGACATTGGCTACTCAGATTGCAAAAAAAGAAGCTGTGCAATTAGACGAAGAGGTTTTAATTGCTGCGGCTTATTTACATGATACAATCGACGATAAAGTTGTTCCGGATGTAGCAATTGCTCTCACAAAATTACAAAGTTTTTTGAAGGAAATTAATTTTAGCGCACAACAGCAGGCAGAAATTATTTTTATTATCACAAATATGTCTTTTTCAAAAGAATTGGAAGCAAAAGCAAATTTATCTATTGCTGGACAAATCGTTCAAGATGCTGATCGGCTCGAGGCACTTGGGGCAATGGGGATTTTAAGAACGGCTTATTTTGGTGGTAGCCACCAACATCCGTTACACGATCCAATGATAAAACCCATCAATTTCACCGATAAAAAAGAATACCGAAAAGGCACTACCGTCATCAATCATTTCTATGAAAAACTGTTGTTACTACCAGATAAAATGAATACCAAAACAGCCTATACAGAAGCTGTGCGGCGGCAAAAATTCATGGAAGCTTTTTTGTCAGAATTTTATCAAGAATGGGAGCCGGAAAACGCGGAGTTCTTTTAATCTGATTTTTTGAACAGAAGGCTTAATAGACAATAAACATGATTACATGAAAAGCTGACGTAAAGATGCCACTAAAGAAAAATAAAGTCTTAAGCGCAATATTTGTACGGTTGTGCCTTTTGTCACAACACTTATTATTTTATTTTAGTTAGAATATCTCCTATAATCAAGTTAAGGGGGGATGGAGATGTTCTACCAACAAGCTATGGAACCAGCTGAGCTTTTAAATACATTAACTGCCAACAATGAATGCTTTTTTGTTATCGAAGCACATTTGACTAATAAGCTATATCATGTAGCAGTCTATAAGTATGATAAAGAATACTTTTTACTCTTAGACCCTCGTTTATTTCAACAAATTTTGAAAACTAAAGCTGCGTCACACGGAGATGAAGATGAGGTATTGCCATACATCGAAGAGGCTTTAGAAGATAATCTCTAT
The DNA here is from genome assembly GCF_021011285.1 of Enterococcus sp. SMC-9. NCBI lineage: Bacteria > Bacillati > Bacillota > Bacilli > Lactobacillales > Enterococcaceae > Enterococcus > Enterococcus sp. SMC-9. The sequence goes on from NZ_JAILYE010000005.1 coordinate 258,703, forward strand.
CAGTTAGTAGCTGAAGATTATGTAAAATTAGATCTTTATACACTGACTGCTTTGGCAAAAAAAAATACCGTCAGTATTCGCTTTTACGAATTTTATTAGGAGTGATTGAAAATGAAAAAAACGGAGTATTTAACTTTTAAAGATAAAGGTTTTATTACCCTTTTACAAAATTTGGGTGACGATTATTCTGCAGTGGAATTAATTGATGAACAAAATGATGTCGATGTGGTGGTTTTATCCCAAGCAGATTATGATTATCTGGTCAGTCAATTAGACGAAGAAGAGCGTAGCCAATATGTTGAAGACAACGATGAATCAGAGTTTTTAGAAGATTAATTAAAAAAAGAAAAACCCAAACGTACCAAGCCAGGTTATTGTGTTTCAGATAATCTGCACTACGCGTTTGGGCGTTTTTGTTTTGTGTTTTTATCAGAATGCTTTATGATTTAAGTTGTGGTTTAATGCGCTTGTAAGCACGAAAAATATTAATGCCAACTAAAATAATCCCGATAATTAAAGGGATATATAATAACCAAAATGGATAGTTTAAAGCTAAGTTTTTACTTGCTTTTACTAAATCATCTTGTTCTTTTATGGCGTATTGCAACACTTGGTAGCTAAAAGCCACCATAAAGCCCGCTATAATAAACAATACAAACCCCAGATAGGGGATTTTACTTTTTTTACGCAGTAGCAAGATTAGGCCATATAAAACAATTAGTGCAATAGGAACACCCAATGCAAAATACTCGTTTAACATAATTGCACCTCCTGTAATTATCATACGCCAAAGTATTTTTTTTGGGAAATATTTTAAGACTTAGCTTAAGCAAAGAAAGGATCTTTTATGTCTGCTTATATTGAACCACTTAAAACAGCTCTTTTGATTTTCCCGTTTTTAGCCTTATTTATCTCATCTTTTTTCTTTATTTATGAGTATCGTAAATTTGGTCGCTTTATTTTTAGTCGTGCCCTTATTATGTATTCTTTTGTCTTTTATTTGTTATGTGCCTATTTTTTAGTCATTTTGCCATTACCACCAATTTCGGAGGTGGCGCATTACACGGGGCCTCACTATGAATTGCATTTAGGTGCTTCATTGCATAACTTTTTAACTCAAACCGTTTTGAGACTAAATGATCCAAGTACGTATTTGCCCGCCATGAAACAAGGCGTTTTTTTAGAACCTGTATTTAACGTATTTTTACTGTTGCCATTTGGCGTTTATCTACGCTATTTCTTCGGTTTTTCTTTGAAGAAAACGATATTGGCTAGCTTTTTATTGTCATTATTCTTTGAAGTTACACAATTAACCGGGCTGTATTTTATTTATCCCAGAAATTATCGTTTGGCTGATGTGAACGACCTTTTACACAACACCATTGGTGGTACGCTTGGTTATTTGGTTGAACCTTTATTTACTTTATTATTGCCATCACGAGAAGAGTTAGCCGAAACAGCCTATGAAAAAGGGCGAGATGTGACTCTTTTCCGACGCTTTGCCGCCTTTTTCTTAGATTGGTTTTTCATTTATTTCTTTACCTTTGTGCTTACTGTTGCTTTACGCTTTTTTACACAAGATTATGCAATTGATTTTAGTGATACCCCAGCATGGTATTTTGTCACCATTTTACTTTATTTTATCCTTTTAAACTATGGGCTAAATGGTCAAACACTGGGGAAAAAAATTGTTAGAATTCGCGTGGTTGAAAACGAGCATCGCCATATCACCTTAAAAGCGTTAGTAAAGCGTTATGGATTGTTGTATTTAATTTATGGCGGTATTGGACAACTCGGTACCTTATTTGCGCCTTTGGTGAAAAGCAACAACCACTTTTTAGTCGGAATTGCTTCTATGGTTACAATCGGCGCAGCTGTCATTCAAGGATTGTTTGTTATTAACGTTATCTGGTCAGTGATTCGTAAGAAAAGACAATTGTTTTATGAAAAAAGAAGTGGGACTTACGTAATAAGTACAATTTTGCCAAAAGAAATCTGACGCAGTGTGCCATTTATGCTATAATCCCTAAGAACATTATGAAAAGAAGGTGGAAATATGCAATTTACGGATTTTCAATTTAAGCCCTTTATATACGAAGCTCTTAAAGAAAAGAAGTTTGAAAAACCAACGGAAGTGCAAGAACGCTTGATTCCTGTCATTAAACAAAAAAGAAGCGTTGTCGGGCAATCGCAAACAGGTACGGGGAAGACCCATACTTTTTTACTGCCATTGCTTGATGCAGTTGATCCAACTAATGAAAGTGCTCAAGTTGTCATTACAGCACCAAGTCGAGAATTGGCCAATCAGATTTATGCGGCTGCCAAACAAATCGCAGCTTTTTCTGATCCTGTAATTCGTGTGAGCAATTTTGTGGGCGGAACAGATAAACAACGGCAAATTGACAAATTAAAACATCAACAACCTCATGTAGTCATCGGAACACCAGGCCGATTGTTGGATATGATTAATGAACAAGCCTTATTTATCCATAAAGCTTTTGCTTTTGTAGTCGATGAAGCAGATATGACATTAGACATGGGTTTTTTGCAGGAAGTTGATCAAATTGCGAGCCGATTACCAGAAAAAGTTCAAATATTAGTTTTTTCAGCAACCATTCCCGAAAAATTACGTCCATTTTTAAAAAAATACTTGGAAAATCCAGTAATTGAAGAGATTCAACCCAAAGCAGTCATAGCTGATTCGATTGATAATTGGTTAATCGCTACCAAGGGCAAAGATAAAAATCGGTTAATTTATCAGTTATTGACGATTGGGCATCCTTATATGGCCTTAGTGTTTGCCAATACCAAACAACGCGTAGATGAAATTAGTGATTATCTCAAAGAACAAGGATTAAAAGTTGCCAAAGTCCATGGTGATATCACACCCCGCGAACGCAAACGCATCATGCGTAGCATCCAAAATATGGATTTTCAATACGTTGTTGCAACAGACTTAGCAGCTCGAGGAATTGATATCGAGGGCGTTTCCCATGTTATTAATGCAGAGATTCCTAATGATTTAGAGTTCTTTATTCACCGTGTTGGACGAACTGGCCGTAATAATTTGGCTGGTACGGCGATTACTTTATACGGTCCGCAAGATGAGGAAAAAGTAGCCGCAATTGAAAAAATCGGTGTGACCTTTAAACCAAAAGAAATCAAAAATGGCGAAATTGTCACAGGTTATGATCGCAACCGTCGGAAAAAACGGGAACAGACCAAAAAAGATGAGTTAGATCCGACGCTGATTGGTTTGGTTAAAAAGAAAAAGAAAAAAATCAAACCAGGTTACAAGAAAAAAATTCAATGGGCAGTCGACAAAGATAAAAAGCAAAAACGTAAAGTCGAAAAACGCCAGCAACTGCGTACAGCACGAAAACACAAGAAAAAATCAAGTCAATAGTTAAAAAAGTCATGATGCTTTAGCATCATGACTTTTTGTTGTTTTCCATTAGCAAAAAGCGAATGAAAAAAATTTTACACTACTGCCAGAAATGTTGTTTTCATTGCCAGCTAATATAAGGCCAGCTTATCAAATCAGTCAAACCGTCAAAAAGTATTTTCTTTTATTCTTTGGGATAAGCTTACAGCTTTTTTGCCATTTTCTGACACAAAATACCATCTTCTAAGAAAACATCACTGATAATTTGATAATTCAACTTTTGATAGAAATAAATAGCTGTAACTTCGGCAGTCAGTTGCGAAAAGATATAGCCATCTTTTTTAGCTTGCTTTTCATAGGCTGTTAATAATTTGCGACCTAAGCCACGGTTGCGATAAGCTTTTAAAACACAAAAACGATCCGGTTGAATCGTCTTTTGATCCCAGGCCTGATAGCGAACGCTAGCCACGGGGATTTCGTCTTTAAAAAGAACAAAGTACTTTCTTTTTTTGTCATCCAAAGAGTCAAATTCCCATTCTGGCTTGATTTTTTGTTCTAAAACAAAAACGTGATAGCGAACATAAAAGGCTGCTGCTTGTAAACTGCTTTGGCAGCCAAAAGAAATTTTATCCATAATGTACTCCAATCATGATATACTAAATTTTAGTAGGTTAAAAAAAGAATAACATGAAAAGTCATTGTTTAAAGGGGAATTTCGATGAATTTATTTGAAATGTTACGTTGGAATAATTGGAAGAATTTGACAGATGAAGCGAAGATTCAAGCGTTCCAGCAAGTCTTAATGTATTTTGTCAGTCCATTAAAAGAAATCACCAATCTTGAATTATTGACTTATCAATTAGATGGCGTAAAATGCCGCACGTTTGAATTGGAAATCGATGGCGAAGCTTTTGTTTTTGTGCCCGGACAAAAAGAAGCAATTTTAGGCTGGGATTTGGGTGTAAAAGGACTAGCAACTAACGCTTGGTCAATTACGAACACACATCCCTTAACAAAAAACGATAAACAAATTGTTGCAGAATATCACTTGGGAGATTTGGATAGTTGGGATTTATATGTCAATTTGCATACCTCTCCCTTACGAAAAAAAGATATTCCCCCCATGTTGATACAAAAGCATGCACTACCGGCAGGAACGCACTATTTAGGCATGTTAGATACTATTACGGGGGAATTTACTGGGAATGTGGCAAAATTTAGTCCTTTTGAAGCGGAGGTTAAAGCACAGCTTACGCCGCCGCAAACTTTTGAAGAAAGCTTAAATTACTCATTGCCATACCATATTTTATCACCAAATGCTTTTTACTTAGAAATTGCAGATGGTACTGATAGTTATTATGTCTTTGAGCATTTTGAATGCACCCAAACAAGTTTAATTCATACGATTCAAAATGAAGGCTTTGATTTATTAAGTGAAGATCAGTGGGAATTTATGGTAGGCGCAGGAACACGTAAACTATTTCGCTGGGGAAATGCTGCTGATGTTGACGAAAGTTACTGGGGCAGACAAGTGAAAAGCTTAAAACAAGGTCCCAATATGTTTGGTGTAGTTATTAACGGTGGAGCCAATCGCTATGAACTAACTTGTGATGCTGTCTTGAAAATGGAACATAGTCAAAAAAGCGGGATTCCTTTATTAGAATTGCTGCCAGAAGCAACTTATTACCGTGCCAATAGACGTCTAAAAGCAGATGAAAAATTAACACCACAAGATTTTTTATATCGTAAAGTAATCTCAATTGAATTAGATTAAATCGTTGACAAGTATAGGTTTGTCTTCTATACTTTGTAAGGAAAAAGGATATAACCGAACAGTTTCTTTGTTACAGAAAGCTTTTGTTTGCTGAGAAAAAAGCACAAACCTGTTTGCAGTTGCTCCCTTTTTTTTAATTCAGTAGCAATACTGACGCAACTCCGCGTTATAGAGCTTAAGAGGTAATGAATGACATCATTGCAAACAAGGTGGTACCGCGGTTTTCGTCCTTGTCTTGCAGTGGTGTCTTATTTTTTTTGAAAGTAGGAGAAATGATGAAAGAATTATCCAGCGGCCAAGTCCGCCAAATGTTCTTGGACTTTTTCAAGTCAAAAGGACACAGTGTTGAACCAAGTGCATCTTTAGTACCAGTGAATGATCCCACCCTTTTGTGGATCAATTCTGGAGTTGCCACTTTAAAAAAATATTTTGATGGCTCTGTGGTTCCAGAAAATCCCCGGATTACAAATGCACAAAAATCAATTCGAACCAACGACATTGAAAATGTAGGGAAAACAGCTCGCCACCATACAATGTTTGAAATGTTAGGAAATTTTTCAATTGGTGACTATTTTAAAACAGAAGCTATTCATTGGGCTTGGGAATTTTTAACTGATGAAAAATGGATGGCTTTTGATCCAGAAAAATTATATGTTACGGTTTATCCAAAAGACACAGAAGCCAAGCGTATTTGGCATGAAGAAGTCGGATTACCTCTTGATCATATTGTGGAAATTGAAGACAATTTTTGGGATATTGGTGCGGGCCCCAGCGGTCCAGATACTGAAATTTTTTACGATCGTGGCGAAGAATTCAACGATTTAGCAGCAGATGATCCTGAAAACTATCCTGGCGGGGAAAATGAACGTTACTTGGAAATTTGGAATTTAGTATTTTCTGAGTTTAATCACAAACCAGACGATACTTACGAACCATTACCGCATAAAAACATTGATACGGGGATGGGGCTAGAACGAATGGTTTCCATCGTTCAAAATGCACCAACCAACTTTGAAACAGATTTATTTATGCCAATTATTAAAGAAGTAGAAGTTTTAAGTGGCAAATTCCAATATGGCGATGCACCACAAACTGATATTTCCTTTAAAGTCATTGCTGACCATATTCGGGCTTTGGCGTTTGCCATTGGCGACGGGGCGTTACCTTCTAATGAAGGTCGTGGTTATGTATTGCGGCGTTTATTACGTCGGGCTGTTATGCACGGCAAAAAACTAGGAATCGATGAAGCCTTTTTGTATAAATTAGTTGTCGTTGTCGGTAAGATTATGGACAGTTATTATCCAGAAATTCTACAACAACAAGAATTTATTGAAAAAGTAATCCGAACAGAAGAAGAGCGTTTCCATGAAACAATCAACGAAGGCTTGGAAATTTTGACCCAAGTCATTGAAAAAGTTAAAGCTGAGAAAAAAGATACCTTAAGCGGACAAGATATCTTCAAATTGTATGATACGTATGGTTTCCCAGTTGAATTAACGGAAGAAGTCGCAGAAGATGAAGGCTTAAAAGTTGATCACGCTGGGTTTGAAGCAGAAATGCAAGCCCAAAGAGAACGGGCCCGTGCAGCTCGCAGTACGGACGTGTCAATGGGAGTTCAATCTGCTTTACTAACTGAAATTAAAGTAGAAAGTGAATTTGTGGGTTATGATAACTATGAAGCTGAAAGTGAATTGCTCGTTTTAATTCAAGACGAAGCGATTGTTAGTGCTGCAAATAGTGGTGAAGCACAATTGATTTTTGCCAAAACACCGTTTTACGCAGAAATGGGGGGACAAGTTGCCGATACTGGTATCATTTGTGATGTAACAGGAAATATCGTCGCTGAAGTTCACGATGTGAAAAAAGCGCCAAATGGTCAATTTTTACACACGGTAACGCTGCAAGCACCCGTATCAGAAGGCACGACTTACTTCTTACAAATTAATGTTGCTCGTCGTAATCGTATTATTAAAAACCATACAGCGACGCATTTATTACACAAAGCATTAAAAGAAGTATTGGGCAATCATGCAAATCAAGCTGGCTCACTAGTGGCCCCAGGACACTTACGTTTTGACTTTACGCACTTTGGTCAAGTGACAACAGAAGAATTAAGCCAAATGGAAGCAATTGTCAACCAAAAAATTTGGGATGCACTACCCGTTGTTACAATTGAAACAGATATTGATACAGCCAAAGGTATGGGAGCAATGGCGTTATTTGGTGAAAAATACGGTCACGATGTCCGCGTTGTAAATGTTGCCGACTGGTCCATTGAGCTTTGTGGGGGCACGCATGTAGCCAATACAGAAGATATTGGTATTTTCAAAATTGTTTCTGAGTCAGGAATTGGTGCCGGTGTCCGCCGAATTGAAGCTGTAACCAGCAAAGAAGCCTATGAATTACTTGATAGTGAAGAAACACAACTAAAAGAAATCGCCACAATTGTGAAATCACCACAATTAAAAGAAGTTGTTGCCAAAACTGTACAACTACAACAACAACTAAAAGATTTACAAAAAGAAAATGAACAATTGGCAAGTAAATTAGCCAATCAACAAGCTGGCGATATTTTCAAAAACGTTGAAACTATAAATGGTATTAGTTTTATCGCCGCTGAAGTGAAGGTTAAAGATATGAATCAATTGCGTCAATTAGCTGACCAATGGAAGCAAAAAGCTACTTCTGATGTGTTAGTGTTGGCCAATGCTAGCGGTGAAAAAGTAAACTTGTTAGCGGCAATGAGTAATGAAGCAATCGCACGCGGCTTAAAAGCTGGAGATTTAATTAAAGTGATTGCACCACTCGTTGGCGGTGGTGGCGGTGGACGTCCTGACATGGCTCAAGCCGGAGGTAAAAATCCTGCTGGCATTAGCGCTGCCCTAGCAAAAGTAGCCGATTTCTTACAACAAGCATAATAAAAATACACGAATAGCTAGATTGTAATCGTGATAAAAGATGATGACCCGAACAATAAATGTATCACTCTTTAATTTTAGAGAGTTGCGCCTTTTAAAGGCCAAGTACATATTGCGTTCGGGTTATTATTTATGTCGTTTTTAAGCCGATAATTATTTATCAAGAATGGCCTTAAATTTGTTTGAAATTGATAAAAAGGGTAAAATGAAGAGAAGTTTAGTTGAAGGAGTTTTACGGCAATGCTTAATTATTTTATAAAAAAAATCGAATCAAAAGACGCAGAAAAGACGCGCACTTCTTTTGGTTTTTTAGCAGGTAGTTTAGGACTTGTTTCAAATGGTCTCTTGTTTATTATGAAATTTTTTATTGGTCTTTTCGCCCATAGTGTTTCAATCATGGCCGATGCCATCAACAGCCTAAGCGATACTGCATCTTCTGTGTTAACTTTGGTTGGTTTTCAAATTGCAGCTAAACCAGCCGACAAAGAACATCCCTATGGTCATGAGCGCTTTGAATATATTAGTGGCTTCATGATTTCGATTATTATTACCTTTGTTGGCTTTCAATTCTTGGTTTCCTCTGTTGAAAAGATAATGGATCCAAGCAAAATTAAACTTTCGCCATTGGTTTTTATTATTTTGCTCTTATCAATTGGCATTAAAATCTGGCAAAGTTTTATGTATCAAAAAATTTCAACCAAAATTGATTCTGAAACACTAAAAGCATCCTCACAAGACAGCTTAAATGACGTTATTACAACGGCAGCTGTTCTCATTTCAGCTTTTGTTGAACTATTTACTGGTCTACATGTTGATGGTTGGATGGGGCTTTTTATCGCACTTTATATTTTATACAGCGGTTTAAAAATGGTGAAAGAATTTATCGATGAATTATTGGGAAGTCGTCCTAGTAGCGAAGAAATTTTAAAAATGGAAACGCACTTAAATGAATATCCTGATATTTTAGGGTATCACGATTTGTTGGTTCACAGTTATGGTCCTAAAAAACAGTTTGCCACAGTCCACATTGAAGTAGATGACACGTGGAGCTTAAATCATGCGCATGATATTATTAACCGCATTGAAAAAGATTTTCGCGAAAACTTGAAGGTGGAGCTTGTTTGCCATTTAGATCCGGTTGCGGTGAAAAGTCCTGAGTACCAGCAAAAATGGGAGATCGTAAAAGAAGCGATTAGCGCATTACAGTTAGATTTGCGTGTCCATGATTTTCGGATTGAAAAAAATCAGTTGTCTTTTGATGTCGTAGTGCCACCAAAATGTGCTAAAAAAGATTCTGAAATTCGCGAAAATTTGACAGAATATTTAACCAACCGTTTGGGTGCTGTCACTTTAGAAATAACCTTTGATCATAACTATTTATTATAACGATCTAAATTTGACGTAAAGGAGTTTAGCCAATGACGATTCAACAAGATTTAAGTATCTTACAATCAGTTTTTTTACTTATAATTTTCATTAACACGATTGGTGCTTTGGTTACAGTATTTCGGAAACCACGCTCGATTACGAGTATTCTTGCGTGGTCTTTGACCTTAATTTTTATTCCCATTATTGGATTTATCGTGTATTTATTTTGCGGCCGGGGAATTGATGGTGAAACAGTTTATAAATATGATGTTGAGACCAATCGAAAAGTCAAAGAAATTAATACGTTAATTCACCAGAATAATAAGCGTTATGATATTGAAGAAGTAGAAAAAGAACTAAAATTATTAGAACGCTATTTAAAATCTGTTGATGAATCACCTTTAACAAGGGGCAACAGCGTAAAGCTCTATACAGATGGTAATGAGAAATTTGCGGCTTTATTTGAAGATATTAAATCAGCTGAAGATAATATTCATGTAGAATACTATGCTTTTTTCCCGGATAGAATTGGCCATCAATTTTTACAACTATTAATTGAAAAAGCGAAAGCTGGCGTAGAAGTTCGTCTAATCTATGATCCATGGGGGGCAAAAGGTTCCAATGAAAAATTCTTTCAGCCACTAGTTGCAGCAGGGGGAAAAGTTGCCGCCTTTATTACTTCGCGAGATTTAATTCGCAAAACTCGGTTAAATTATCACTTGCATCGTAAAATTGTAGTAATTGATGGTAAAATCGGTTGGACCGGTGGTTTTAACGTGGGGGATCAGTATTTAAGTCGCAGTGAAAAATTTGGTTACTGGCGGGATACCCATGGACGCATTGTTGGTACGGCTAGTTTCAGTTTACAAGAAATCTTTATTCGGGATTGGAATGCTTCGGTTAAAAATGAGAGCGACCAGTTAGATTACGAAGAACGTTACTTTGTGATTAAAAAGGATACGGGGGGGCAAGCTGAGATTCAAGTAGTGGCAGATGGCCCAGAAAATAAAATCGATATTTTAAAAAGTGCCTTTGTTAAAATGATTTTGTCTGCGGATGAGAAAGTATGGATTCAAACACCGTATTTAATTCCAGATGACGTCATGTTTAATGCTTTGGTTACAGCTGCACGTTCAGGCGTTGATGTCCGAATTATGATTCCCAATATGCCCGATCATCCTTTTATCTACCGTGCAACGCAATATTATGCTAATTTACTGCATAAAATGGGAATTAAAATCTATCATTACGACAATGGTTTTTTACATGCAAAAACCATTGTCATGGATGACAATTTATGTTCTTTTGGTTCAACCAACCAAGATATTCGTAGTTATGAATTAAATTTTGAAGTGAACGCTTTTGTCTACGATGAAACGCTAACCAAACAAATGCAGCAGATCTTTTTAGCCGATCAAGAAAAATGCTATGTTTTAACAGATGAAATAATTGCCAATCAGTCCTATTGGCTACGTTTTAAGCAAAACTTTTCTCGTTTACTGTCACCAATTTTATAAGCAAAACTTCCGAACTTATTTTTCTTACTAGCAATAAGTTAGATCGTGCTCAAGTAGTCAAATCAATATTTTTTCTTGTATAGTAAAAAAGCCACCAACGGCAAAGATTCAAAGAAAAACTTACTTTGATCTTTGCCGTGTTGGTGTCTTTATTCTTTAGTGCTGTCGTAATGCTTTTTGTAGCCCTTGTCTGGCCAGTTGATCAGCACCTTTATTCTTACTTTCTGGAATCCATTGTAAAATTAATAGGGGGAAATTTGGTAGCAAAGCTTGAATTTTTTGAAAAATTTCTTGGAAATTTTCGTTATTAGTATAGTTTTTATCTACTGTTTGGACTAAAATCTTACTATCAGAGTAAACAAAAATGGTTTCATTTATATAATTGTGTTGGATGAGATAAGTTAATAATTCGTAAAAAGCATGGAATTCAGCTTGGTGGTTACTCATCGTTTTCAATGGTAGGTGGATTTGTTCATGCAGATTGTCAGAAACTAACAACAACCCAGCACCGCTTGGACCTGGATTACCTTTTGTAGCGGCATCAATATAGGCTTTAATCATAGTCATCATCCTTATAATTAAAATAATTCACGTTTTAACTTTAGCAGAAGAGGAGCAATTTACAAGTATGAAAAATAGAAAATATCGTTGGCAGCCAGAACTTGCTGTCAGTATCATTTATTGGTCATTAACATTGATTGTTCTCTTTTATAGTTTGACATTGTCTTTGGAAAATACTAGACCCTACTGGAAAAGCAATTTAGTCATGGCCTTCTTTTTTGTCTGTGTTATAATTGGCTGTCTGCGCCGCTTTGTTCTAACCCATGATCATATTACGGTTTATTATGCTCGCTTTTGGAAAAAGCAAGAACTTTATTACCGCAATATTACCCAAGTCGCCATTATCAAAAACGGTATTGAGTTTTTGTATTTGGGTGAAGAATATCATTTTCTAATGCGTAAGAAAACCAAGTCAGCATTAATTACAGAACTTAAAACCCATATTTCAGCTGAAAAATTTGTGACCAAAGAAAGTGATTTGTTTCAATAAAATAAAAAGGAGCAGTCGTTATGGCGGAAAATGCTGATTTATTTTTAGCTAGTTTTAATCGGATTAACAAATGGTTAAAAGAGCAATTAAATAATCCCAAAAACATGGGCTTTAGTGAAATGGTACGCCGTTTAAGCAAAAAACCAGAATTTTTGACAAATGATTATGCCGAGGATCTACTGCAAATGGCGCAATTGCGCAATGCTATTGTTCACGATCAAATTAGTACAGATTTTGTGATTGCGGAACCAAATGAGTGGGTAGTAAAACGGATTATGGAAATCGAAAAAGCACTGTTGCAGCCAGAACTGGTCTTGCCGCGTTTTCGGAAAAATGTAACAGGTTTTGAAATTACTTTACCAATTTATGAAATTCTAAAAACCATTGCCCAAAAGCGCTATTCTCAATTTCCCTTATACGAAAAAGGCAAATTTAAAGGCCTTATCACTTTGAGAGCGCTAGGTTATTGGTTTGCCAAAGAAAGCTTAAAAGGTGAGATAGTTTTAGGAAATCGCTTGGCAGATGAATTGTTAATTGAAGATGGTAAAGTGACCAATTACCAGTTTGTTGACAGTAAAACAACTGTGGCAGAAGCAGAAAATATGTTTCATCAAAACGGATTGTTAGAAGCAATCTTAATTACACGCGATGGAAATCCTAATGGTAACTTATTAGGAATTATTCGTCCGCGTGATTTATTTAATGTTTAGAAATGAGTTGAATTTATGATAATTTTTATTCTTATTGCGGTACTTTTGATCGTAGTAGATCAATTGGTCAAGGGGTGGATCGTTGCCAATATTGCATTGGGCACATCGATGCCGATTATTAAAAATGTTTTCTCACTAACTTATTTTCAAAATACAGGTGCTGCTTGGAGCATGTTAGAAGGGCAAATGATTTTTTTTGCCCTTGTCACAATTGTAGCAGTTGGTGCTTGTAGCTACTTATTGTACAAAAATCGTAACGGTGTCAAGCTTTATTCATTGGGTTTAAGTTTGGTGCTTGCGGGCGCATTAGGCAACTTCATTGATCGCATGCGCTTAGGTTACGTAGTGGATATGTTTCAAACTGATTTTGTCTCATTTCCTATTTTTAATGTAGCGGATTCTTGTTTAGTAGTGGGGGTTATTTTGATTTTTATTTACATTTTATTTGAAGAACGCTTTAAAGGAGCAAAAGCATGAAAGAACTTTTAATTGTGATAAAAGAAAACGGGCCGCGCATTGATAAAGCGTTAACGACATATTTACCAGAATATACCCGCTCGCAAATTCAACAGTGGTTAAAAGAAGGTGTAGTCTTTTTAAAGGGACAACCGTTAAAAGCTAATTACAAAGTCAAAGCCCAAGATGAGATTGTCATCCAAATTCCAGAACCAGAAACACTGGACTTAGTGCCAGAAAATCTCGATTTGGAAATCGTTTATGAAGATGAAGATGTCGCAGTGATAAATAAACCCCAAGGAATGGTGGTCCATCCTTCTGCAGGTCACAGTCACGGCACGCTAGTAAACGGATTGTTATATCAATTGAACAATTTATCAACGATTAACGATGTTGTACGTCCGGGAATTGTTCATCGTATTGACAAAGATACTTCTGGACTATTGATGGTGGCAAAAAATGATGTTGCCCATGAATCATTAGCAGCACAATTAAAAGCTAAAACCAGTTTGCGCAAATATGTTGCTTTAGTACACGGTAATATTACTCACGAAAAAGGGACCATTGAAGCTCCCATTGGTCGTTCTAAAGTTAATCGAAAAATGCAAGCAATAAGAGAAGACGGGAAACCGGCGCTGACGCATTTTACTGTCTTAGAACGCTTTGGTGACTTTACTTTAGTCGAACTACAGTTAGAGACTGGTCGTACTCATCAAATTCGGGTGCACATGCAATACATAGGTTTTCCTCTAGCCGGAGATCCAACCTATGGTCCGAAAAAAACCTTAAAAGGAAACGGTCAATTTTTACATGCGAAGTTACTTGGCTTCACACACCCTCGTACCAACGAAAAAATGGTTTTTGAAGCACCTTTGCCAGAAATTTTTGAAAAAACATTAACAAACTTACGAAAAAAAGATTGATTTTTGATTTAAAGAAGTGTAACCTTGTTTTAGGAAAAATAAATAGTAATCCTTTAAGAGTAGTCCCGTGAGGCTAAGAAGGAGTGTGCAAGTAATTTAGTAAGGTGCGCCTTAGTAAAACTTGTTTAGTGAATTGTAGTAAAAAGGGTCAGTGTACCCAGATACTAAATCAATTATCACTCCTGCCTAACTTCGGGCAGGAGTTTTTTTGTCTTTTAAATTGACGAGGAGGAAAAAAATGGCAATAAAAGAAGTAGTAGACGCAGTAACAATGAAGCGAGCATTGACTCGGATTACCTATGAAATCATTGAACGAAATCATGGTATTGAGGACTTGGTTTTAGTCGGAATCAAAACAAGAGGCATCTACATTGCCCAGCGTATCGCTGAACGTTTACAACAACTAGAAGGTATTAAAGTGCCAGTCGGTCAATTAGACATTACACTTTATCGGGATGATGCAAAAAAAGAAGATGATCCAACTGTTCATGCTTCTGATATCCCAGTCAATTTGGAAGGTAAAGAAGTTATCGTGGTGGATGATGTCTTGTTTACCGGCCGAACAATTCGTGCCGCGTTGGATGCAATTATGGACTATGGTCGTCCGCGTAAAATTTCTTTAGCTGTTTTAGTGGACAGAGGTCATAGAGAGTTGCCAATTCGTGCCGATTATGTTGGAAAAAATATTCCGACATCATTAGCCGAAGAAATTATTGTGGAAATGGAAGAAGTAGACGGTAAGGACCGTATTGTCATCAATAAAGAAGCCGAGTAAAAAAACTTAAGGGAACTATTAGGAGGAAAAAAGATGATCATCCAACAAGAGAGAATTAGTTTAAAACACTTATTAACCGTTGAAGCTTTAACAGACCAAGAGGTTATGGGCTTAATTAGACGTGGTCAAGAATTTAAAAACGGCGCAAAATGGACACCAGAAAAAGAGCAGTATTTTGCGACAAATCTATTTTTCGAAAATAGTACCCGAACACATAAAAGTTTTGATGTGGCAGAAAAAAAATTAGGCATTGATGTCATTGAATTTGATGCTTCAACAAGTTCGGTTCAAAAAGGTGAAACATTATACGACACCGTTTTGACCATGTCGGCTTTAGGCGTCGATGTTGCTGTTATTCGTCACGGAGATGAAAATTACTACGATGATTTAATTCAAAGTAAAACAATCCAATGTGGAATTATTAACGGCGGCGATGGTAGTGGCCAACATCCAACGCAATGTTTATTGGATCTAATGACAATTTATGAAGAGTTTGGCCGTTTTGAAGGTTTAAAAGTAGCGATTGTCGGAGATATTACCCACTCCCGCGTGGCAAAATCAAATATGCAAATGTTAAAACGTTTAGGTGCGCAAGTCTTCTTCTCTGGACCGGCACAATGGTATGATGAAGAATTTGAAGTTTATGGGCATTACTTACCATTAGATGAACTTGTTGACAAAGTAGACGTAATGATGATGTTACGGGTTCAACATGAGCGTCACGATGGCAATGAAAGCTTTTCAAAAGAAGGCTATCACGCGCAATATGGACTAACTGTTGGGCGTGCCAAAAAAATGAAAGAAGGGGCAATTATCATGCACCCAGCGCCAGTTAATCGTGATGTTGAATTGGCAGATTCTTTAGTAGAAGGCTACCAAGCTCGCATTATCCAACAAATGACCAACGGCGTTTTTGTCCGGATGGCAATTTTAGAAGCAGTTTTAGCCGGCAGAGCTTAAAAGAAAATAAAAAAGGAGATGTGCTGACAAATTAGCCATCTCCTTTCCAGTAATAAAGCAATTTTTTCAACAAATTTTAGGAGGATGATTATGAAAACACTCATTAAAAACGGTAAAATCAATACTTATGATAACAACCTAACGACAGCAGAAATTTGGATTGAAGATGGCGTAATTAAAGCTATCGGCACAAATTTTGACCCGACCTTTTTTGATGAAGTGTTTGATGCAGCTGGTCAGTTGATCACACCAGGCCTTGTCGATGTTCACGTTCATTTAAGAGAACCAGGTTTTGAGTACAAGGAAACAATTAAAACTGGCAGCCAGGCAGCCGCTCGTGGCGGTTTTACTACGGTATGTGCCATGCCTAATTTAAATCCAGTTCCAGATACTGTTGAAAAATTTCAAAAAGTTCAAGCAATTATAAAAAAAGATGCCGTCGTGAAGGTGTTGCAATATGCACCAATTACCGAAGAATTGCGCAGTGAGATATTAACAGATCAAAAAGCGTTAAAAAAAGCGGGTGCTTTTGCCTTTACCAATGATGGTGTAGGGGTTCAAACAGCAGGAACGATGTATTTAGCAATGAAAGAAGCTGCTGCCAATAATATGGCTTTGGTTGCCCATACAGAAGACGAGTCACTGCTGTTTGCAGGTGTTATGCATGCTGGAAAAAAAGCAGCAGAACTTAATTTGCCAGGAATTTTAAGTGCAACAGAAAGTTCCCAAATTGCCAGAGATCTAATTTTAGCCGAAGAAACCGGCTGCCATTACCACGTTTGTCATGTTTCAACTAAAGAAAGCGTGAGAATTATCCGAGATGCAAAAAAAGCTGGTGTTCATGTAACAGCAGAAGTATCACCTCACCATCTCATTTTGTCTGAAGAAGAAATTCCCAATGATTTTGGCTACTGGAAAATGAATCCACCATTGCGAGGAGCAGATGACCGCAAGGCGTTAATTGAAGGCCTATTAGACGGCACAATCGACTGTATTGCAACGGATCATGCTCCCCATGGATTTGAAGAAAAAAATCAAAGTTTCTTAAAAGCGCCTTTTGGCATTGTTGGCTCTGAATATGCTTTTCAGCTAATTTACACTCATTTTGTTAAGACCGGCATTTTCACTTTAGCACAAGTTATTGATTGGATGGCGACAAAACCAGCAGCAATTTTTGGCTTAAACGCAGGACGTTTACAAATTGGTCAGCCAGCTGATCTAGCAGTTTTTGCCATCGAAACAGAATATGAAATCGACTCAGAAAAATTCTTATCAAAAGCAGTTAATACACCATTTGATCACAAAAAAGTTTATGGCGATACTCTTTTAACTTTTGTTGATGGTCAAAAAGTTTGGCAAAAAGGGGAGTAAATATGAAACGTTGGTTAATCTTAGAAGACGGCACCTACTTTGAAGGGGAAGGTTTTGGCGCTAGCAATAACGTATTTGGCGAAATTGTTTTTACAACCAGTATGACCGGTTATCAAGAAACCATCACCGACCAAAGTTTTAATGGACAGATTATTACGTTCACTTATCCAATGGTAGGAAATTATGGGATTAACCGAGATGACTACGAGTCAATTGCCCCTACTTGTAAAGCGGTCGTTGTTAAAGAACATGCCAGACTTGCTAGTAATTGGCGCAACCAAATGACACTAGACGAATTTTTAAAGCGCAAAGAAATTCCTGGCATCGCTGGGATTGATACGCGAGCACTAACCAGAAAAATTAGAGAGCACGGCACTATGAAAGCTAGTATTGTAGCAGAAGAAGATTTCACCCATGCCTATGATCAATTAAAAGCTGCAGTGCTACCAACCAATCAAGTGGCTCAAGTTTCCACAGCTAAACCATACCCAAGTCCAGGAATTGGCCACAATGTCGTTGTGATTGACTTTGGATTAAAACACAGTATTTTACGTGAGCTATCAAAAAGACAGTGTAATCTAACTGTTTTACCTTACGATACGAAGGCTGCCACAATCTTAGAGTTATGTCCCGATGGTGTTATGTTGACCAATGGACCAGGAGATCCTAAAGATGTACCAGAAGCGATTAAAATGATTCAAGAAATTCAAGGAAAAGTGCCGATTTTTGGAATTTGTTTAGGCCATCAATTATTTGCACTAGCAAATGGTGCGGATACATTTAAAATGAAATTCGGCCATCGTGGCTTAAATCATCCGGTGCGTGAAATCGCAACAGGACGGATTGATTTTACTTCGCAAAACCACGGCTATGCTGTAGATGCCAACTCCATTGACAACAAACGTTTGATGGTTACCCATATTGAGGTTAATGATGGAACGATTGAAGGGGTGCGCCACAAAGATTATCCTGCCTTTACAGTTCAGTTTCACCCAGATGCAGCCCCAGGTCCTCATGACGCTTTGCACTTGTTTGATGAGTTTATTGAAATGATGGATGCAGGAAAGGAGCAAAAAGATGCCAAAGCGTACGGATATTAAAAAAATTATGGTGATTGGCTCTGGCCCGATTATTATTGGTCAGGCAGCTGAATTTGATTATGCCGGCACACAAGCGTGTTTGGCATTAAAAGAAGAAGGCTATGAAGTTGTTTTGGTCAATTCAAATCCGGCCACAATTATGACTGACAAAGAAATTGCCGACAAAGTATATATCGAACCGATTACTTTTGAATTTGTTTCCCGCATTTTACGAAAAGAAAATCCAGATGCGCTTTTGCCAACTTTAGGTGGGCAAACGGGTTTAAATATGGCCATGGAGTTAGCTGCTTCAGGTATTTTAGCCGAGTTAAACATTGAACTTTTAGGTACAAAGCTTGCCGCGATTGATCAAGCCGAAGACCGTGATTTATTCAAACAGCTAATGGAAGAACTAAATCAACCCATTCCTGAATCTGCCATTATTAATACGGTTGATGAAGCAGTTACTTTTGCTGATGAAATTGGTTATCCTGTTATCGTTCGTCCTGCCTTTACGCTAGGTGGTACAGGTGGTGGTATGTGTGATAATGAAGAGGAATTGCGTTTGATCGCAGAAAATGGCTTGAAATTATCGCCAGCTACGCAATGTTTAATTGAAAAAAGTATTGCCGGCTTCAAAGAAATCGAGTATGAAGTTATGCGAGATTCAGCTGATAATGCGATTGTCGTATGTAATATGGAAAACTTTGATCCTGTCGGTATTCACACCGGCGACTCCATTGTTTTTGCCCCTAGTCAAACGTTATCAGATAGCGAATATCAGCTGCTGCGAGACGCCTCACTTTCAATTATCCGTGCTTTAAAGATTGAAGGCGGCTGTAATGTCCAACTAGCACTAGATCCCCATAGTTTTAATTACTATGTTATTGAAGTAAACCCACGGGTATCGCGTTCCTCAGCTTTAGCAAGTAAAGCTACCGGTTACCCGATTGCTAAATTGGCGGCTAAAATTGCGGTTGGTTTAACTTTAGATGAGATGAAAAATCCAGTAACGGAGACAACTTACGCTGAATTTGAGCCGGCATTAGATTATGTCGTTTGTAAAATTCCCCGCTGGCCCTTTGATAAATTTGAAAAAGGTGAGCGCATTTTAGGAACACAAATGAAGGCTACAGGCGAAGTTATGGCCATTGGGCGTAACATTGAAGAATCCTTATTAAAAGCTGTTCGTTCGTTAGAAATCGGAGTCACACACGTTGAATTAGCAGAATTAGCAACATTAAGTGATAATCAGCTGACAGAAAAGATGATAAAAGCTCAGGATGATCGGTTATTTTACGTAACCGAAGCTATCCGGCGTCAATATCCGATTGAAGAAATCGCGGAAATGACGAAAATTGATCTCTTTTTCTTAGATAAATTATTGCACATCGTTGAGTTAGAGACTGCGTTAAATGCTGCCCCAAATGATTCGACTATTTTGAAAAATGCCAAGCAAAACGGTTTTACTGATAAAAAGATTGCTGACCTTTGGCACTTGAAAGAAAGTGAAGTACGTAATTTCCGCAAAGAACAAAATCTCAAACCTGTTTATAAAATGGTAGATACTTGCGCGGCTGAATTTCAATCGGAAACACCCTATTTTTATAGTAGCTATGAATTTGAAAATGAAAGTAGCGTCACTAAGAAACCATCTGTTTTAGTTTTAGGTTCAGGTCCTATTCGAATTGGCCAAGGTGTCGAGTTTGATTATGCAACTGTTCACTCGGTTAAGGCAATTCAAGCGGCGGGTTATGAAGCAATTATTATGAATAGTAATCCAGAAACGGTCTCGACTGACTTTTCAGTTTCTGATAAATTATATTTTGAACCGTTAACTTTAGAAGATGTCTTAAATGTGATCGAATTGGAAAATCCAATTGGGGTAATCGTACAATTTGGCGGACAAACAGCGATTAATTTGGCTGAGCCTTTGAAAGATAATGGTGTCAAAATTTTAGGTACCAGCATTGAAGACTTAGATCGAGCTGAAAATCGTGATTTATTCGAACAGGCCTTAAAGGAGTTGGCGATTCCACAACCTCCAGGTGAAACTGCAACAAATCAAGCTGAGGCTGTCGCTATCGCTGAAAAAATCGGTTATCCCGTTTTGGTTAGACCAAGCTATGTTTTAGGTGGTCGCGCGATGGAAATCGTGGAAAATCAAGCTGATCTTGAAGATTATATGAAAAATGCGGTTAAGGCTTCGCCAGAACACCCCGTTTTAGTTGATCGTTATTTGACCGGTAGTGAATGTGAAGTGGATGCGATTTGTGACGGTGAAACAGTTCTAATTCCAGGAATTATGGAACATATTGAACGAGCGGGGGTACACTCGGGTGATTCAATGGCTGTCTATCCACCGCAATTTTTAAATAGAGAAATTCAAGCTACAATCGCAGCCTATACAGAAAAATTAGCTTTGGGATTAAATTGTGTCGGGATGATGAATATTCAGTTTGTCATTAGTGACAATAAAGTTTATGTCATTGAAGTAAACCCACGGGCTAGTCGAACGGTTCCGTTTCTAAGTAAGGTTACAGGAATCCCAATGGCTCAAATTGCAACCAAAGCTATCTTAGGAGAAAAAATACGCGATCAAGGTTATGAAAATGGGTTATATCAAGAAGATGATTACGTTCATGTTAAAGCACCTGTCTTTTCATTTACAAAGTTACAAAAGGTCGATACTTATTTAGGGCCAGAAATGAAATCAACTGGCGAAGTAATGGGAAGTGACCGTAACTTGGAAAAGGCACTATACAAAGCCTTTGAAGCTTCGGGGTTGAAAGTACCAGAATTTGGTTCTGTTTTATTTACCATCGCAGATGATACAAAAGAAGAAGCCTTAGCTTTGGCTAAGCGTTTTGCAGAAATTGGGTTTAGTTTAATTGCAACAAAAGGAACAGCCCATTATTTTGTAACAGCGGGTTTGCGGGTGAAAGAAATTGCCAAAATTTCTGAAGAAAAAGATGCAAATGTCGTTGAACTAATTCGGAATAATCAAGCTCAACTGGTTATTAACACGATGGATAAAGATCGTCAGAGCGCTTCTGTGGATGGGTTTATTATTCGCCGCGAAGCCGTTGAACATGGGGTACCATTACTAACATCTTTAGATACAGCCGATGCTATTTTAAAAGTAATGGAAGATCGCGCCTTTTCAACTAAAGCAATCTAAACGACAAAACTGTGACAGCAGTTACCTGAAAAAACGCTGTTTATTTTCTAATAAGGGGTGTGACAAGTCTTTTGTCACAGCTTCATTTGCGAGCATAATGTCTATTTTAAATACCAGGGGGAGCAGCATGAGACAAGGGATTTTGACCGTAGTAGCACAACAAGAAATTGCACCTAATATTTTTGAATTGGTTTTACAGGGTGAATTAGTAAAAACGATGAAAAAACCGGGGCAATTTTTGCATGTTTTGGTACCACAAAAAGATTTATTATTACGCCGACCAATTAGTATCAATCAATTTGACAAGAAAAATTTGACCTGTCATTTGATTTATCGCGTTGAAGGTCAAGGTACAAAAGTTTTCACGCAGTTAGTACCAGGAGATGCGCTTGATTGTTTAGGACCTTTAGGCAATGGCTTTGATATTAGTCTGTTACAAGAAGGTAATACAGCGTATATAATTGGGGGCGGAATTGGAGTACCACCATTGTATGAGTTATCACGCCAATTGGTGCAAAAAGGAGTAAACCCAATTCACTTTTTGGGCTTTGCCAAAAAAGAAGTTGTCTATTATGCTGAAAAATTCCAATCCTTGGGAAAAACCCACATTGCAACAGATGATGGTAGCTTGGGTACTAAGGGTAATGTTTCCCATCTTTTAGCAGAGTATACACATGCACAAACTCCTGCTGCGGTGTTTGCTTGCGGCAATAATGGTATGTTAAAAATGGTCGATGAAAAATATCAAAATCATCCCAACGCGCAAATCTCAATGGAAGCACGAATGGCTTGTGGCGTTGGTGCTTGCTATGGCTGTGTCTGCCACGTTAAAGATGAGCCAAATAAAAGTGTCAAAGTTTGTGATGAAGGACCAATTTTTAAAACGGGGGTAATCGTATTATGACCAATTTATTACACATCCAATTACCAGGCCTTGAGCTTCAAAATCCAATCATGCCAGCTAGTGGTTGTTTTGGCTTTGGTGATGAGTATGGCAAATTTTATGATTTAAATAAATTAGGTGCCATTATGATTAAAGCAACAACCCCTGAAGCGCGTTTTGGTAATGAGACACCCCGGATTGCCGAAACTCCCAGTGGCATGTTAAATGCTATTGGCTTACAAAATCCTGGCCTAGAAGTTGTGCAATCAGAAATTTTACCCAACTTAAACACACGTTATCCAAATTTAAATATTATTGCCAATGTTGCCGGCTCTTGTGAAGAGGATTATGTAGCGGTTTGCAAGGAAATTGGCAACGCGGAAAATGTAAAAGCAATCGAGCTGAATATTTCATGTCCAAATGTCAAACACGGTGGAATTGCTTTTGGAACAGATCCCAAAGTAGCCGCTAGTCTGACAGAAGCGGTAAAAAAAGTGGCCAAAGTGCCTGTTTATGTTAAATTATCTCCCAACGTAACCGACATTGTCCCCATTGCAAGGGCAATTGAAGCAGCCGGTGCTGATGGCTTTACTATGATTAATACCTTACTGGGAATGCGAATTGATTTAAAAACACGTAAACCACTTTTAGCAAACCAAACCGGTGGATTGTCCGGTGCTGCCATTAAACCTGTCGCAATTCGTTTAATTCATCAAGTCTTTCATGCAACCAATATTCCGATTATCGGAATGGGTGGTGTACAAACAGTAGATGATGTACTGGAAATGATGATGGCTGGTGCTAGTGCTGTCGCAGTTGGAACAGCTAATTTTACTGACCCTTATGTTTGTCCTAAATTAATTGATGCACTCCCTAAAAGAATGGCTGAACTAGGTATTAACAGTTTAAGTGAATTAATCCAACAAGTAAGAGAGGAAAAATAAAAAATGAATGAACGTCCAATTATTGCCCTAGATTTTTCAAGTCGGGGAGAAGTTGAATTATTTTTCAAAAAATTCCCAAAAAAAGAACCATTATTTGTTAAAATCGGTATGGAGTTGTTTTACCACGAAGGACCTGAAACAGTTCGTTGGTTAAAAAGAAACGGACATGACGTCTTCTTAGATTTGAAACTCCACGATATTCCCAATACAGTTGAAAAAGCTATGCGCGGATTAGCCGGCCTTGGTGTTGATATTACTTGCGTTCACGCAGCTGGTGGTGTCAAAATGATGGCTGCTGCGATGCGTGGTTTAGAAGAAGGCACCCCCATGGGGAAAAAGCGTCCGAAGCTTTTAGCAATCACACAGCTGACTTCAACGACAGAACAAGAAATGCACGCAGATCAATTAATTGAAGTGCCTTTAGCTCAGAGTGTCATTCATTATGCGCAATGCGCAAAAAAAGCTGGTCTTGATGGTGTTGTTTCTTCTGCGCTAGAAGTTTCTGAAATAAAAGGAGCCACAAGTGACGACTTTATCTGCTTAACGCCAGGTATTCGTCCTACTGGTAGTGAAGTAGGGGATCAAAAACGTGTGGTGACACCTGGCAATGCACGAAAAATCGGATCGAATTATATTGTTGTTGGTCGTCCAATCACTCTGGCTGAAGATCCTTACAAAGCATATACCCAAATTAAAAATGAATGGAATGGTATTGAAAATGACTAGTTTAGAAACCACAATTGCAAAAGATTTGTTAGAAGTAGAAGCTGTATTTTTGAGTCCAAATGAGCCCTTTACATGGGCTAGCGGCATTAAAAGTCCAATTTATTGCGATAATCGTATTACGATTAGTTATCCTAAAGTGCGTAAACAAATCGCCCAAGGATTAGCCGATAAGATTAAAGCGCAGTTTCCTGATGTGCAAGTAATTGCTGGTGCAGCTACAGGTGGCGTACCTCATGCCGCTTGGGTAGCAGATATTTTAGACTTACCAATGGTTTATATCCGTGCCAAGGCTAAAGACCATGGTAAAGGAAAACAAATTGAAGGTCGCATTGAAAAAGGTCAAAAAATGGTAATCATTGAAGATTTAATCTCAACAGGAGGCAGTGTCTTGGGCACTTGTGAGGCAGCTGAAAAAGAGGGTGCTGATGTCTTAGGTGTTGCTGCAATCTTTACTTATGAATTGCCAAAAGGAAAGGAAAACTTTGCGGCAGCGAATGTCCCATTGGTTACGTTAACCAATTATTCAACTTTAATTGAAGTGGCATTGGCTAGTAATTACATCAGCGAAGCAGACCTTGAATTATTAAAAGCTTGGAAAGAAGATCCAGAAAATTGGTTAGCCAAGTAAAATGAAAAAGTTGTGATTCTGGCAAAAGCGAGGATCACAACTTTTTCATTTATTGCATATAAATGATATGCAATCGTGAAGGTTAATAATAAAATCACTCTTTCAAAGTTGTAAACTACAAGGTTGAATTAGACAAAATCTGAAGCTAAAACCGATGAAAGTAGTGGATAAAAATCACTTTATTTTTCTTTGACAGAAAGATTACATAATATTGGCACATCGTGATAGAAATGCGTCATGTTTTTCGTATATTAAGTAAATAAAGGAGGGATAAGATGGGGGACAAGAAAATCGTAACCTTAATTAGAAATCATGATTTTACAGGTTTGGAAAAAATGATTGAAATCTATGGTGAAACCATTATTAAAACAATCCGGGGTGTTTTGTCAGACAACTCTGAGCGTAATCTTTGGTCAGATTGTGAAAATGAGGTTTTTTATACATTATGGAAAAAAATCCCCAACTATGTTGCGGATAAAAGCAGCCTAGCAACCTTTATCATGGTTATAACCCGCAATAAGGCAATTGACTTTAAACGTAAACAACAGTTACAAAACAGGCGACAAACAGACCTCAAGACTGAAAATGTTGCTAGTAATTATCAACAAACTGATAGTCCCTTAGAAAAAGAACAATTTTTAGAATTATTGGATGTTTTAAATGAACAAGATCAGTTGATTTTTTTGCATTATTACTTTTATCAAACAGCACCCATAGAGATAGCCCAGCTTTTAGAAATAAAGACAAGTGCAGTATATAATCATCTATCGCGGGGGAAAATACTGTTGCAAAATGCGTTAAAGGGGGAATTAGCATGAGCTTTAAAGAGATTATTTTTGCAGAAAATGCCAAGTTGCAACCGGGATATTTAAGTACTAGTGCTAAAAAAGATTTATTCAAGCGCAGTAAATATTATATTTTATTTCAAGAGGTCAAAGAAAAATTGCAACCAAATTTAGCTGTCAGCGAAGAAATTATGGGCTATTTGCCTATGACCGTAGAAGGAAATTCTGGTTTTATGAATGCTGGTCCCATGGCAATGGGCTATGCCCGAACTTCACAAGCCAAACAATATGTGAAAACTTTTAATGATACACGGGGCAACCGCCTCCTAATTTTTACCAATACGCGCATGATTTTCCTTACCCTCTTAGATTTTTTTGAAACAGGGGGGTTCTCTAGTTTTCCTTATGACAAAATAAAAGGAATCACAACCAAAAAATGGAGTATGGGCTATTGGGATGAAAAGCGCAAACGACAAACAATAAATTGGTTTTTTCTTGA
This sequence comes from Enterococcus sp. SMC-9, assembly GCF_021011285.1. Taxonomy (NCBI): domain Bacteria; kingdom Bacillati; phylum Bacillota; class Bacilli; order Lactobacillales; family Enterococcaceae; genus Enterococcus; species Enterococcus sp. SMC-9. The sequence continues at coordinate 284,636 of NZ_JAILYE010000005.1, forward strand.
TTTTGCTGCAGACACAAAAATTTTTAATGAAGTTTTGACTGAAAAAGAAATGATATTATTTAAAGAAAATTGGCAAAGAATTGAAAAAATGCGCGCTATTGCCGAGACAGATAAAGTTTTACGTAATCAAAAAATGGATATGCTCTTTAGCAATTTAAGACTTTGGTTCAACTTATTACAAGGTGCAAATGTCTTACTAATCGTCTTGGCTATTTTCCTTATTTTAGCGGTCTTATTCTTATTAGGGTCGAAAAAAACGTTATTTGGTGGTACAATTTCCCCGATTGCTTGGTTTTTGTATTTGCCACAATTAAAAGGATTTGATATGCTATTTAAAATCTTTTGAAATTTGTGAGGTGGAAAAGTGAAACGAAATTTAGATGTTCCTTGGAGTTATACAGGAGAAAATGGTCCAAAATATTGGCATACCTTGTGTGAGTGGTATAAAGAAGGGGCGCAGTTTCCTTACCAATCACCAATTGCCATTGAAACGAGCAAAACTCTAGCAGGAAGTGCAAAACAGCGTCTGACTTTTTCTTATCAAATTGAGAAGTTTACCGAAAAAGAATTTAAAAATACCATTCATTTTGTTCCGTTTGATTGTCAGAGCTATGTTGTCTTTGCAGGGGAAAAGTATGATTTAACGGATATTCATTATCATTTACCTAGTGAGCATATTTTAGATAACCAACAAGCGCCACTAGAGATACATTTGGTACACATGAGAAAAGATGGGACAAATTTAGTTGTAGGCGTATTGTGTGACATCATACCGGGAATTTTGCCAGAAGGTCCACTAAAAAAAGCCCAACGTTGGGATTTAAAAGAGCATATTGAAATTTTCAATCCCGAGTTGTTTTTACCAAAAGAACAACGCTATTTTCATTATGTTGGTTCTCTGACTACCCCACCGACAAAAGGCCCGATTAACTGGTTTGTCTTTAAAGAGCGACATCAAATATCCCGCGCTTTTTTATCTCAATTTCAAGAAGAGATCTTAAAAGGTAATAATCGACCCTTACAAGATAAAAAAGACCGAAAAATCTATTTTTGTGAATAGAAAATGAACGAAGCCACTACTTGAAAATAAAGGGGCTTCGTTCATTTTTTTATTGTTTTTTTAGTCGGGTAGTAATATCTGCTTCTGGAGTAACGTAATAAGTTTTTTGATTTTCGTAAATGACGTACCCGGGTTTTGCGCCATTTGGTTTTTTAATGTATTTGACTTGAACTAGATCGACTGGAACCTGAGCAGAATGACGATATTTAGAAAAGTAGGCAGCTAATTCTGCGGCTTCTAAAATAGTTGCATCAGTCGGCTGGCTGCTTTTGATGATTACATGAGAGCCAGGGATATCTTTGGTATGGAGCCAGTAGTCAGTCTTACGGGCGGTTTTTAAAGTTAGTTGATCATTTTGCAAATTGTTTTTCCCAACTAAAATAGTGGTACCATCACTTGCTGTATATTCGTCAGGTTTAGATTTTGATGCTACTTTTTTACGTTTTGAGTTTTTTTTCAAATAGCCTTGTGCAATTAATTCTTCGCTAATTAGATCCAAATCCATTGGTCCGGCAATTTCGATTTGAGCGAAAACGGATTCCAAATAGGCAATTTCTGCTTTTGCTTCATCGATTTGTTGATAAATTAATTTCACTGCATTTTTCAATTTTTGATAACGGTGAAAATATTTTTGCGCATTTTGACTAGGGGATAGGGCTGGATTTAACTTAATTTCTAGTGGTCGATCTTCATCGTAGTAATTTGCTAAAACGACTTTTTTTTCCCCTTTTGGTACTTCATGCAAAAATGTCGTTAAAAGTTCACCTTTTTGCCGATATTCCTCAGCGTTTTCAGATTCTTTTAGCGTTTGTTGTCGTTTTTTCAACTTGGTCTGATTGCGGGCCAACTCATTTTCTACTTTTTTAAGCAGTTGTCCCCCTTGTTGTTTGACCCGATCGCGTTCAGCTTTATCGCCATAAAAAGCATCTAACAAGATATTGAAATTTGGATATGTCGTAGCGCTAACCGTTGTTTTAGCTAAAGATTGAAAAGCAATTGGTGTAAAAAATTCTTTTGTTTGTGTAACAGTTAAAGTAGGGCGTCCAGGATTGAGACTTTCAAAAAATGCACGCCAAGTCAGTACTTTTTTATTTTCATTTTTATTTAGACGAAAGGCCAGTTCTTGTGCTGTATCAAAACCTAGCCCTTGGAATGTCTGTTGAAGCGCCTTGGCTGTAATTTCGGGTAATTGCGAGAGTGCATCAAAAAGCGTAACGTATGTAACCGTAAAAGGATTTAGCAGTGCTTGTTTAGGTGGTGCGACATAAATGGCACCAGGTAAAATGGAACGGTAAGTATTCTGACTGCTACCAATATGTTTTATCGCATCTAAAATTTTGCCGTTTGCTTCGTTTAACAATAAAATGGTACTGTGGCGACCCATTAATTCCACTACTAAAACAATATTTTGCAAATCCCCCAATTCATCTCGTTTATTGAAAGTAAAATGGATCACGCGATCATTTTCAATCTGCGAAATGCCTGTTAAAATTGCGCCATCTAAGTATTTTCGTAACATCATAACAAAATTAGGCGGTGTCTCAGGATTTTGATAGGCGATATCGGTTAATTGTACTCGAGCGTAACTCGGGTGCGCAGATAGTAGTAATTTATGGTTTTTTCCTTGGGAGCGAATAACCAAAATAATTTCATTTTGATAAGGTTGGTGAATTTTAGAAATGCGTCCACCAACTAATAAGTCAGTTAATTCATTGGTAATTAAATGGGTAAAAACACCATCAAAAGACATTGTGTAACCTTCTTTCATGACAGAATAACTACATTATAGCAGATAAAAGCCAGATTCTTTGTGATCGAATCTGGCTTTTCATCGTTGTTGAAAATTAAAGGGTGTCATTTATTTATTTTTGTTAAGCTTTTCCATCGTTTCTTCGTTATCCAAAGCATCTTGGATTTCACGGTGCAAGAAATAAGAGATTACCGTTCGAATAACAACGACTGCTGCAAGGCGCAAAATATCAGCTGAAGTAGGATTAATAATCGACTCAATAATATCGGCAGCAATTAATATCTCCAGGCTCAACAAGACATAACTACCCAGAAAGTTACGGATAAAATTATTGTGACGCGCCGCCTCAACATGATTGGCGTGGGAACACTCTGATTTAATGAAATCATAGCCTGCGATAATCACACCCCACACCAATACTAAAATAGATAAAAAATTAAGAAAGACGATAATGATATCAAATAAAGGCATCGCCAGGTGCATAATAGTATGACCAAGATCTTCCACTGGTGGTCCTCCTAAAGTTATTTTAACTCTTGTTCTTATGATAGCGAATATTTAAAGAATTGCCAACTATCTTGACGATTCCAAACAATGATTGCTACTATAAAGATAGCGATAAAACACGTTACAGTCTAAATGCACATTTTACTAAGGTCATAAATAGGGGCTTACATTTCTTACTGTGTTTCTTGTCATGGTAGAAATCCGGCTAACGTATACTTAATTAGAACTTATAAGCAGTGAATGAATTTCACAAGAAAACGAACAACCCTACTTAAAAAGCTACTTTTGTGGTGCTATCTGTTATAAAAAGCACATCTTTCATAAAGATTACTCGATTTTTCTTATTAATTTATTAGGAGCCAGACAATGAAGATCATTCAAAATTTTTTTGTCAGCGTAAAAGCTGGTTTTAGACAAATATGGCAAGATTTTGCCAGTTGGGCCGAAGAAAATCAACGTAAAGCACTTTTAACAGTCTTAGGTCTGTTGATTGGTGTCACACTTTTTTCTGCAACTATGGTGGTGGCTGTCGCCCACATTCGACAATCTGAATATGTAGAATTAATTCATCCTACTATTAAAAGTAATAAAATCAAGTCCTTTGACTACGGAAGTGAAGACCAGGAAATAAAGTCGGCTAACGCAATTTCTGTTATGTTTGCACCACCATATGGGCAAGAATTAAACCACGTGTTGAATACGTTAAATGGTGAAAAGAAAGAAGAGTTAAACCGGACTTTTTATTATTATCCTTTAGTGTATGACACACAAAATCTAGCTCAAAAATACAAAGTTAACCCTAGTAAAGTAACCTTTATCTTCTTTGAAAAAGGGGTGGAAAAAAACCGCTTTGAAGTAAGTGAGCTGACAAATTACGACGAAGAATTTATTCCAGAATTAAATCGACTGCCGATGTGGAATATTAAAGACTTGGATGATTGATTTTACTAAATTTTCTGAAAAATTAAAATTAGTATTGACGCTTGAAAAATTCTACGGTATTCTTAACTACAACAAAAACAAAACGAGGTGAGCCATCATGAAACTATTTACTACAACCAAAGGAAATTTATTTGCATGGCAATTTTGGCGTAGATAGTTGTATTGATGGATTTTTCCATAGATACAACTTTTTAGAGAACTCTAAAACTTGTATCTATGCTGGTAATATTGAGATGATTCCGCATAGAGACAATCTCTATGCGGATTTTGTTTACAAAAGCAATTTCCGCGGGTAGAGGAAATTGCTTTTTTTCATCTCAAAACATATCTTAGGAGGAAATAATGATGAAAAACAAAGGGTTAATGTACACAGTGATTGCATTGGGAATTATCTTAGTTGGATTTTTAGGTTTTCAATTACTTCATAATTCAAAGGATAACAAAGAACAAACAGTAAATGATAAAGAAAAAGTCCTTACTGTCGGTGTTTTACAATTTGTGAGCCATCCAGCTTTAGATCAAATCTATGAGGGCGTGAAAGAAGGTTTGAAAGAAGCCGGCTATGAGGAAGGTAAAAATTTGAAAATTAATTTTCAAAATGGCCAAGCTGATCAAAGTAAATTAGATACCATGAGCAAACAGCTAGTTAGTGATCAAGCAGATGTTTTAATTGGGATTGCAACACCTGCCGCACAAGCTTTAGCAAACGCTACAACAACCATTCCTATCGTATTAGGCGCGGTTACTGATCCTAAAGGGGCTGGTTTAGTGGAAAGTAACGAAAAACCAGGGGGAAATATTACCGGCGTTTCTGATCAGCCGCCAGTTGCCTCAATTATTGAATTAGCCCATAAGCTTTTACCAGCAGGCAAAAAAGTAGGTCTTTTGTACTCTTCTTCTGAAATGAATTCAAAATTTCAAACAGGTCAAGCAGAAACGGCTGCTAAAAAACTTGGCTTAACTGTCGAACGTAAAGCTGTAACTTCAACAAATGAAGTCGCACAAGCTGTACAAGTATTGTCACAGTCTGTTGATTTTATCTTTATTCCTAATGACAATACCGTCGCCAACGCCATGGAGACAGTGACGCAAGAAGCTGATAAAAACAATATTCCCGTTTTTCCGTCAGTAGATACGATGGTAGAACAAGGTGGATTAGCGACAATCGGAATTAATCAAAAAGAGTTAGGTGTTAAAACAGGGGAAATGGCGGCGGCAATTCTAGCGGGCAAATCAAAACCACAAGATACAGCCGTGTACACCTTCACTAAAGGTGATACTATTATTAATGAAGATCAATTGGCAAAATTTAATCTGACTTTACCTGCAGATTTAAAAGATACTGCAAAACTAGTACAAACAGCTAAAGGAGATAACTAATAAAATGATCGTTTCAACAATTGGGCAAGGACTGTTATGGTCCTTGCTGGGAATTGGGATTTATTTAACTTATCGTATTTTAAATTTTCCTGATATGACAACAGAGGGAACGTTCCCTTTAGGTGGCGCTGTGTGCGTGACTGCAATTACCAGTGGAATTCATCCTATCTTGGCAACGTTTTTAGGTGTTTTAGCTGGGATGGCAGCTGGCTTTGTTACCGGAATTTTATTTACCAAAGGGAAAATACCGGTGATTTTAGCTGGGATTTTAGTTATGGCAGGGTTGAATTCAGTTATTTTATTTGTCATGCAAAGTCCCAACAAAGGGTTAAGTAATTTTCCTAGGATTCAAACTTTTTTTACTAATTTAAACCTACCTAATTATTTTGACATCGTCATTTTAGGCTTGCTTGCAGTTATTATTACAATAATTTTAGTCCTTTTTTTCATTAATACTGACTTAGGCCAAGCCTATATTGCTACTGGCGATAATGAAGTAATGGCCCGTTCATTAGGAATTAAAACCGATCGCATGAAGATTTTAGGGTTAACAATTTCTAATGGCGTAATTGCATTATCCGGAGCACTTATTTCGCAAAATGACGGGTATGCTGATGTTTCAAAGGGGACTGGGGTAATCGTTATCGGTCTGGCTTCAATTATAATTGGAGAAGTGTTATTTGGTGAATTAGCCTTTGCTGAACGGTTGATTGCAGTGGTAGTGGGCAGTATTATTTATCAAGCAATTATCACCTTAATTATTTACCTAGGCTTTGATACAACGTATTTGAAAATTTTCTCTTCTACAATCTTAGCGATTTGTTTAATGATTCCAACCCTGAAAGAAAAATTGAATTTAAAAACTGGATTGGAAAAGGAGGCATAGCCTGTGAGCGTATTAACGATAAAAAATGCTGTTAAAAAAATTAAAAATGGTGTTGCTGACGAGCGGACGATTTTAAATCATGTCAGTTTAACTTTAAATCCTGGTGATTTTGTCACAATCGTTGGTGGCAATGGGGCAGGAAAAAGTACGTTATTTAATACGGTTACTGGAACACTGCCTTTAACGAGTGGCCAAGTTTTTTTAGATGGTGAAAATGTTACTAATTTTGGTGAAGAAAAACGAGCAAAATATTTGGGACGGGTCTTTCAAGATCCTAAAATGGGCACAGCCCCGCGGATGACAGTGGCAGAAAATTTACTTTTAGCCGAGCGCAGAGGACAAAAACGGCGCCTGCGTCCCAGAAATTTAAACGAACGCAAAGAAGATTTCAAACTACTTTGCGCCAAGGTAGGTAATGGCTTAGAAGAACAGCTTGATACGCCTACGGGCCATTTATCTGGTGGACAAAGACAGGCTTTAAGCTTGTTGATGGCCACCATTGAAAGACCTGAACTTTTATTATTAGATGAACATACCGCAGCACTTGATCCGAAAACATCAAAAAATATTATGGCACTGACGAATGATTTGGTGACAGAAAATCATTTAACGTGTATGATGATTACCCATCAAATGGAAGATGCTTTAAAATATGGGAATCGCTTGTTACTTTTGAAAAAAGGAGAAATAGCAAAAGATTTAAATCAAGCAGAAAAAGGGCAACTTACATTGACTGATTTACTGCTCTTTTTCGAAGAAGATTTGTAAAAACTGATGAAAGAAACAATAGTTCTTACAAAAACTAGTTGACAGACCTAAAAAATCAATCTATACTTAACACCATCTTAATCAGTTCGGAGGACTTTTTTATGTTACAAAAAAGCAAACCACAACTGAATAATTATTACTTTAGCTATTTTAGATAGTTTGTATTCATGAAAACATGGATACAAACCAAAGCAGTTTGTATCTATGATGGCTAGGGGATTTTGGAATGACTTTAAAGCCACGTAGATCAAGAATCTATAGTGGCTATTTTTATACCATCGAAAAATGTATTTTTCGTGTCAGGTGTTCACTGTAGATTGTTGTATCTTAGGTGGGCACTTTTTTTGTACCCATAGGCTTTAAAAATTTAAGGAGTGAAAAAAATGGAAATAACTGGTTATACCCGTTTGGCAGGTCTTATTGCTAAACCAGCAAAGCATAGCATTTCACCATTAATGCACAACACCGCTTTTAAAGCCAATAATATTGATGCAGTTTATTTGTCTTTTGAGGTTGAAAAGCCACAATTACCCGCTGTAATCAAAAGTATTACGGCACTGAATATGATTGGTGCAAATGTTTCAATGCCCTATAAAATGGCCGTCATTCCTTATTTGGATGAATTAAGTGAGGCAGCCAAATTAATTGGTGCAGTTAATACAATTGTTCCTTCAGGTAATGGGCTAGTAGGACACAATACCGATGGAAATGGTTTTATGCGTAGCCTAGCAGATATCAATGTGGACATTATCAAAAAAGAAATGACCATTATTGGTGCAGGTGGGGCAGCGACAGCCATTTGTGTACAAGCTGCCTTAGATGGGGTCAAAAAAATTAATGTTTTTAATCGCCAGGATGATTTTTTTGCGACAAGTCAGGCAAAGCTAGAGACAATAGCGCAAAAAACACAATGTACGATTACTTTACGTGATTTGGCAGATACAAAAGCAGTAAATACTGCGATTTACCACAGTCATTTATTAGTAAATGCTACTGCTGTCGGCATGAAACCAAATGAAGATCAGACTGCACTTTCTGATTTTAGTGCCTTTCACGAAAATTTAGCCGTCTATGACGTCATTTATAACCCAAGGGAAACAAAATTATTACAAATTGCAAAAGAAAAAGGCTTAAAAACAGCTAATGGCTTAGGTATGTTACTGTATCAAGGTGCCTATGCATTTGAATTATGGACCGGTAAAAAAATGCCGTTAGAAATTGTTAAACCACTAGTAGAAAACAGTTAAAAGGAGCAGATAAAATGATTGTAATTATGAAGCAAGGTGCCACGAAAGAACAAGTAGAATTAGTTGTTAAAAGAATTAAAAAAGAAGGACTTGATGTAAATATCGATCAAGGAACTGAACATATTGTAATTGGCTTAAAAGGCGATGTTAGAGGGATGCAAGATGTGCCTTTTAATACTTACGAAGGTGTCGAAAAGACACTAAAAATTTCCAACACCTACAAATTAACCTCTCGGGAATTCCACCCAGGAGATACTGTTGTTGATGTAGATGGTGTTAAAATTGGTGATGGAAGTTTTGTGACAATGGCTGGACCTTGTTCCATTGAAGGCTTAGAGCAAATTCGAGAATGTGCCAAAATTGCGAAAGCTGGCGGTGCACAAATTTTACGAGGCGGCGCTTTTAAACCCCGAACTTCACCTTATGCTTTTCAAGGTTTAGAAGAAGAAGGGCTAAAATATATTCGCCAAGCGGCTGATGAATTTGACATGAAAGTTATCACCGAAGTCATGGATGAAGGCCATATTGAGATGGTGGCTGAATACAGCGACATTTTACAAATTGGCGCGCGTAATATGCAAAACTACAAATTATTGCAAGCTGTCGGTAAAACTGGCAAACCAATCGGCTTAAAACGCGGTATCGCAGGAACAATTGATGAATGGTTAAATGCGGCAGAATACATTGCGGTTCAAGATAAATCTCCTGTAATTTTTATTGAGCGCGGAATTCGCACTTACGAAACTGCCACCCGGAACACTTTTGACTTGTCTGCTGTTCCTTTGATTAAAAAACTAAGCCACTTTCCAATTATTGTTGATCCAAGCCATGGTACTGGCGTTTGGGATTTGGTTACACCAATGGCTAGAGCAGGTGTGGCAGCAGGAGCTGATGGCATGATCGTTGAAATTCATCCTGATCCAAAGAACGCTTGGTCTGATGGACAACAATCATTAAATGAAGAAAACTACATGAAGATGATGCAAGAAGTTGCTATTTTAAATGCTGCGATGGAAAAAATTAAAGAAATCGAGGGCTAGTTATGTGGGTTGATTTAAAGGAACATTCCTATGAAATCATAATAAAGCGTGGTGCATTGGAACAGTTGGGAACTTGGGTTGCTTCTTTATGGACACCACAAAAAATAGCAATTATTACCGATAGTAATGTCGCGCCTTTATATAGCCAAACGGTTATGAAGCAATTAACTCGTGTAGGTTTTTCACCCTATTTAGCCGTAGTTCCGGCCGGAGAAGCAAGTAAATCTTTAACGCAAGCTGCACAATTATACGACTTTTTAGCTGAAGCAGGATTTACCCGTAGTGATGGGATTGTGGCTTTAGGCGGTGGTGTAATTGGTGATTTAGCCGGTTTTGTTGCTTCGACATATATGCGGGGCATTCATTTTTTGCAGATTCCCACGACCTTATTAGCGCAAGTTGATTCAAGTATCGGTGGTAAAACAGGCGTCAATACGCAAAAAGCAAAAAATTTAGTTGGAACTTTTAGTCAGCCAGCAGGGGTTTTAATCGATCCAGCTGTTTTAAAGACTCTCGAAATACGCCGTGTGCGTGAGGGAATTGCAGAAATTATTAAATCGGCAGCGATTGCTGATTTAATTTTATGGGAGAAATTAAAAGCGTTAAAAGATGAAGCAGATTTATTAAATCAGGCAGAAGTTATTATCACGTCAGCACTTGAAGTAAAACGTCAAGTGGTGCAAGAAGATGAATTTGATAACGGAATGCGACTCATTTTAAATTTTGGGCATACAATCGGCCACGCAATAGAAAATACTGCCGGTTATGGCGTTATTAGCCATGGTGAAGGCGTTGCTTTAGGTATGGTGAAAATTAACAGTGTTGCTGAGGCAAAAGGGTTATCTCCAGTGGGAAGTACCGCACAACTAAAAGAGATGATTACAAAATTTCATTTACCTACCCGTCTACCAACTTGGGATGAACAAGCGTTGTATAGTGCAATTACACATGACAAAAAGGCCCGTGGAACTAATTTAAAATTAATTTTACTAAAAGAAATTGGGGAAGCAAAAATTGTTGAGGTTCCCTTAACTGAAATGAAAGATTACTTAAAGGAGGCGTTATGATGCGCTATTTAACAGCAGGAGAATCTCATGGACCCGAATTGACTGCCATTATTGAAGGTATACCAGCAGGAATGCCACTTTTAGCAGCAGATATTGATGTGGAATTAGCACGGCGTCAAGGTGGCTATGGTCGTGGTGGTCGCATGAAAATCGAAAAAGATCAGGTTCGCATTACTTCTGGTGTGCGCCATGGTAAAACATTAGGCTCACCAATTACTTTAGTCGTAAAAAATCGTGACTGGAAAAATTGGCAAACTGTTATGGCTGCAGAAGAAGTAGCTAAAAAAGATCAAAAACTCCGTCAAGTCACACACCCACGGCCGGGTCATGCTGATTTAGTTGGTGGCATGAAGTACCATCACGATGATTTGCGTAATGTTTTAGAACGTTCTTCAGCTAGAGAAACAACAATGCGGGTGGCTGTTGGAGCCGTGGCAAAAAAACTATTAAAAGAATTAGCAATTGAGGTGGCCGGCCATGTTACAGTTCTAGGTGGTATTAAAGCGAGCATTCCTGAAGAAATTAGCATTGCAGAAGTAAAGAAGCGCTCTGAGGAATCTGATGTTCGCGTAGTGGATGCAGCTGTTGAAGAAAAAATGAAACAGTTAATTGATCAGACGAAAAAAAATGGTGATACAATTGGTGGTGTTGTTGAGGTTTTAGTGGGAAATGTTCCCGCTGGTCTTGGTAGCTATGTCCAATGGGATACCAAATTAGATGCCAAACTGGCCCAAGCGATTGTCGGAATCAATGCTTTCAAAGGTGTAGAATTTGGTGTTGGTTTTGAATCAGCGAATTTACCAGGTTCTAAAGTAATGGATGAAATTATTTGGTCACAAGAAACTGGTTACCGCCGGACAACCAATCACTTAGGTGGCTTTGAAGGAGGAATGACCAACGGTGAAACGATCATCGTAAAAGGTGTGATGAAGCCCATTCCGACTTTGTATAAACCTTTAATGAGCGTTGACATCCAGACAAAAGAACCCTACAAAGCGAGTGTGGAGCGTTCAGACAGTACAGCTGTTCCTGCTGCAAGTGTCGTTTGTGAAAATGTGGTTGCGACTGTCTTAGCAAATGAAATTTTAGACAAATTTTCCAGCGATTCTTTTGAAGAATTGAAAACAGCTGTGGCCCAGTATCGCCAATACCTTAAAAACTTTTAGGAGGTCTTTTAGATGGAGCAAAAAGTTTTTATCGTAGGCTTGGGACTAATTGGCTCATCTCTTGCTTTAGCCATAAAAAAAGAACATTTAAACGTAAAAATTATTGGGTTTGACTGGCATGAAAAAACAGGCGCAATTGCCCTTAAAAAAGATATTGTTTCCGCTTTAGCAATTGACTTTGCAGCAGGTGCCAAAGAAGCTGATATTATTATCTTAGCAGTACCAGTTTTTAAAACCATTGACTATTTAGAAGAATTAGCCCAATTGCAGCTAAAAAAAGATGTAATCGTAACCGATGTCGCCAGTACAAAAGGTCAAATAATGGCAGCTGCTACAAATTTACCATTTACTTTTATTGGCGGACACCCCATGGCCGGTTCACATAAGTCTGGCGTAACAGCAGCGGACGTCAATTTATTTGAAAATGCCTACTATATTTTTACAAATCAAAACGCACCGCAAAGTAAACTGCGCTTATTAGAAGAACTATTACGGGGAACTCGGGCAAAATTTGTAGAACTAGCGCCAAAAGAACATGACCAAATTACAGCTATGCTAAGTCATTTGCCACACATCATTGCAGCAGGGTTAGTCACGCAAGGGGACATCTTTAATCAAGAACATCCTCGCGCCAAACAATTAGCCGCCGGGGGCTTTCGGGATATCACGCGAATTGCATCTTCTGATCCGATAATGTGGACAGAAATACTGTTAAGTAATAAGACTGCGATTTTACAGCAGTTGGAAAGTTGGACCGAAGAAATGAAAAAAGTTCAAAATTGGCTAGTAACTGAGGATGAGGGTGCAATTTTTACTTTTTTTAATCAGGCTAAAGATAACAGAGACCGCCTGCCAGTTCATAAAAATGGTGCGATTCCTGCCTTTTACGATTTGTTTGTCGATGTTCCGGATGCGCCCGGCGTAATTGCAGAGGTAACGGGTCTATTGGGGCATAATCAAATCAATTTAATTAATCTGAAAATTCAGGAAACTAGAGAAGATATTCACGGTATTTTGCAAATCAGTTTTCGCAATGAACAGGATTTAATGCGTGCGAAAGCCTGTATTTTGCAAAATACCAATTATCCCGCGCGAATTAAATAAGCAACTAAAAGGAGGGCATTATGGATTTATTACAAGCACAAAAAGGTTTGCAAGGAAGCATTACGGTACCGTCTGATAAGTCAATTTCTCATCGTAGTATTATGTTTGGGGCTCTCGCGACGGGCCAAACGACCATTAAAAATTTTTTGCGGGCCCAAGATTGTTTAAGTACGCTAAAGGCTTTTAAAAAATTGGGCGTTCCAATCTTCGATGATGGAAAGACAATTACGGTGACAGGCGTTGGATTCAATGGTCTAAAGGCTTGTGATAAAGCAATTGATGTGGGTAACTCTGGCACTACTATTCGTCTAATGATGGGAATTTTAGCTGGTCAAGATTTCTCTACCACTTTGTTTGGTGATGCTTCTTTAAATAGACGGCCAATGGAACGGGTAATGGCTCCTTTGCGCCAGATGGGAGCAACACTATTGGGGGATAATGGCAGTGAGTTTCCGCCAATTACAATTAATGGAACAAACAACTTACAGCCCATTCACTACCAAATGCCAGTTGCAAGCGCCCAAGTAAAATCGGCTATTCTTTTTGCAGCCCTGCAAGCTAAGGGAACTTCCACCATTGTTGAAAAGGAAATTTCCCGTAATCATACCGAAGAGATGATCCGTCAATTCGGCGGTAAAATCACCGCAAATAAAAAAGAAATAACCGTAAGTGGACCGCAAACTTTGACTGGACAAAATGTGGTTATTCCAGGAGATATTTCTTCGGCTGCCTTTTTCTTGGTTGCTGGAGCGATTACATCCGGGAGTCAATTGATACTAAAAAATGTTGGAATGAATCCAACGCGGACCGGAATTGTGGATGTTTTGACACAAATGGGCGCCCGCTTAGAAATAGAAAATTATGACGAGAAAAATCAAGCAGCGGATTTAAAAATGACAACATCGACATTGACTGCCACGATTATCGCCGGTGAAATCATTCCTCGTTTAATTGATGAACTGCCCGTGATTGCCCTGCTGGCAACACAAGCTCACGGTCAAACAATTATTAAAGATGCCCAAGAACTTAAGGTGAAAGAAACGAATCGAATTGATGCTACAGCAGAAGAATTACAGAAGATGGGGGCAGATATTACTCCGACAGCAGATGGCTTAATAATCAATGGCCCCACACCATTAAAAGGCGCTCATGTATCCAGTCGCGGCGATCACCGCATTGGGATGATGTTACAAATTGCCGCTTTAATTGCCACCGGCAAAACACAATTGGATCAACCTGAGGCGATTAATATTTCTTACCCTGAATTTTTTGACGATGTTAAAAATATAGTAGGTGAAAAAAATGAATAGTATCTTACTAATTGGCTTTATGGGCGCAGGTAAATCAACTATAGGCAGCTTATTAGCCCAAAAGTTAAATTGGCCAATGATTGATTTAGATGATTTAATTACTGAAAAAATACAAATGCCGATTAATGACTATTTTGACCAATTTGGTGAAGCTGCTTTTCGTCAAGTTGAATCAAATGTTTTAAAAGACAATCTAAGAACTAAAGCAATTATTGCCACTGGAGGCGGTATTGTGGTCAGTGCGTTAAACCGCAGTCTTTTAAAAGCACAGCCAAAGGTTATTTATTTAAAAACTGAACCACAAACGCTAGTGACACGGATTAAAAATGACACGAAAAATATTCGTCCCCTTGCAACAGAAAAAAGTGAGAGAGAGATTATTTCTTTATTAAATGGGCGTCTTACTCATTATGAAGACAGCGCCGCGATTGCCGTTGAAACCACAGAGCGATCGCCTGAAGAGATAGTTGAAGAAATTATGGAAAGGCTGGCAATGGCATGAAAATAGGTTATTTGGGTCCCGAGAGCTCATTTTCTCATCAAGCGGCACGAAAGCAATTTGCAAAAGAAAACTTAATTGCCTATGCTTCTATTCCAGCCTGTTTACAAGCAGCCCTTAAAGAAGAAATAGACTTTGCAATTGTTCCAATCGAGAATTCTTTAGAAGGAACGGTTCATGCTTCGATTGATACGTTATCTCAAAATCCTAGATTACAGGTCTTATCCGAAGTAATTTTACCAATCAAACAACAGCTATTAGCCTTAACAAAAGGGGATTTCAAAAAGATTTATTCTCATCCGCAAGCTTTAGCACAATCACAAAAATTTCTAGCGACTAATTATCCAGCGGCAGAATTAATTCCAACAGCTTCCACGACTGCTGCTTGCGATTACGTTGTCACGCATAGTGGTGAAGCAGTCGCTGCAATTGCCTCTTATGAAGCAGCAACGTTTTATGATTTGAAGGTTATTAGTTCTGATATTCAAGACAACGATTTCAATCAAACCCGTTTTTGGCTTGTGGGTACCAATCAGACCTTTAATTTTGGTACAGCAGAAAAAATGTCCTTAATTTTAACCTTACCAGCAAATCATGCGGGTGCACTGCATCAGATGTTAGCGGCATTTGGCTGGCGCCAAATTGATTTAAGTAAAATTGAATCGCGACCACTTAAAACGAGTCTAGGAGAATATTTTTTTGTAGTCGACCTGTTACTCAATTGCCCGCAGCAATTAATTGAAAATGCGTTGGAGGAAATTGAACTTCTAGGCGGTGTAGTTACTTGTTTGGGGACATATCCTGTCAAATTTGCTCACAACTAACATAATTGAAAGAAATGCTATGAAATGCTTAAGTTTTTTCATAGCATCTTTTTTTGTGACCCAGTTAGGGTAAACTTGTAGAGAAATGATTTACTTTTGGAGGTAGCCTACATGAGTCGCATGGATCGCTATAAAGAAATACACGAAGAAACCAATAAAAAAGAAAGTTTATTTGCTCGTAAACAAATAAAAGATGGTGATAGTGTCAAAAAAACAGACTATCAGCAAAATGATGCTCACCAAGAAGAGCCGCCAATGGCTGAAGCTGATCGTAAAAATAGAAGTAAAAAGTCATTGCCAAGCTTTGGTATTAAAAAAAATAAGAAAAAACCAAATCAAAATTATACGGGGATAAATACAGGCAATAATGGCAACAACAGCTACAATGAAACTGGAAATAAAAAAGAACCTCGTCAGGTTAAGCCCAAAAAAATAAAGAAATCAAAGAAAAAACATCCCGTAATCCGCTTTATCATTGGGCTTTTGCTTTTTTTACTCGTTTATAGTGGGGGCGCTTTTGCAATGGGAAAAATGTCCGCCTCTTCTGATAAAGAAATTCCCAAACAAGAAACAGAAGCATTTAATGGTTTTACCTCAGCTGATGGGGCCAATAATATTTTGCTGTTAGGTAGTGATAGCCGTAAAGGGGAGACTGCGCGGGCGGACACTATTATGGTGTTACAACTAGATGGACCAAGTAAAAAACCCAAATTGATTTCATTTATGCGGGATACATTAGTTGATATTCCAGGTGTTGGACAAAATAAAATTAATGCTTCTTATGCTTATGGGGGAGCTGATTTGGTTCGTCAAACATTAGCGCAAAATTTTGGATTGGAATGTAAATATTATGCTGTTGTTGATTTTAAATCATTTGAAAAAGTCATTGATACTCTATTTCCAGGTGGCGTAGCCATTAATGCTGAAAAAAATATGAGTACAAACTTAGAAGTGCCAATTCAAAAAGGACAACAAAACATGGATGGTTTACACCTTTTGCAATATGCACGTTTCCGGATGGACGAAGAAGGTGACTTTGGTCGGGTAAGACGCCAGCAACAAGTAATGAATGCTATTTTTAGTCAGATGAAAAATCCTTTGGCCATTGCTAAATTACCTTATGCCGCTGGTAAAGTTTTAGGTTACACTGGAACAGATTTAAAGACTAGTTTTCTTGTAAAAAATAGCTTTAGTATCCTAAAAGGAGCTAGTGGGATTGATCGTTTGACTGTGCCAGCCAAAGATACGTGGGAATACGGGAATACTGCTGAAGCTGGTAGTGTCTTAGTGGTGGATAAGGAAGCTAATAAGACAGCAATAAATAACTTTTTAGCAAAATAACTTGCCATTTTTTAAGTAAAATTTTAAGTCAAAGAGAATTGGGCAGCACAAACCAATCCTTTTTGACTTTTTCTTTTCTCAGTTTGGTTTCTTTTAAAGGGAATCTGGCAGAAACTATTTTCCTAAATCGTAGTTTATGCTATATTTGTAGAAGTAGTGAAATTTTCTTGAAACGAGGATTATAAATGAAATTAGCAGTAGTAACAGATAGTTCTGCATTTCTACCTGAAACCATCAAAAATCATCCAGATTTATATATTATTCCGGTACCTGTTATTATTGACGGCCAAATTTACAACGAAGGCATTGATATTCATGCTGACGAGTATTATGACATGTTAAATAGCAGTAAAGAATTTCCCACAACGTCACAACCTGCGTTAGGGGAAGTAATCGAGCTTTATGAAAATTTAGTAACAAAAGGTTATGATACGATTTTAAGTATTCATTTATCTGGTGGTATTTCTGGATTTGTAGCAACTCTAAATACAATTAAAGATGAAATTAAAGGTGCCAAAGTTATTCCTTATGATTCTAAGATTACGAGTATGCCTATGGGGCATATGGTTGAAAGTGCTTTACAATTAAAAGATGCTGGTAATTCTTTGACTGAAATTATCAGCCACTTGGATATCATTCGTGACAATACCTATGCTTATTTAATCGTTGATGATTTAAATAATCTTGTTCGTGGCGGTCGTTTAACCAATGGTGCTGCTTTAATTGGCGGTTTACTAAAAATAAAACCAATTTTAACGTTTAATGACGGGAAGATTGAGTTGTTCGAAAAAATTCGTTCTAGTAAAAAAGCCTTTAATCGGGCAGAAGAAGTGATTGGTCAGCGAGATCAAGAGATTAATCGTCCTGTTAAGTTATATGTCATTCACGCGAATAATTTGACTGTTGCCCAAGAAGAGAAACAAAAATTAGCTGAAAAATATCCCAATGCAGATATTGAAATCGGATATTTTGGTCCGGTTATTGGAACACATTTAGGTGAAAAAGCGATTGGAATTGCAATTTCAGCTTTATAAAAAAATTACAAGATAAAGAAGTTAGAACAAAAGGAGAAATGACTTTTGTTTTAACTTCTTTTTTTATAAGAGCAAAACACGTTAAAGTTCAGTTACTATTTTCATCAGCTGTCAGTCATTATAAATTTTAAATTGAACGCAATGCAATTGCTTTGGTTTTATTAGAAGCAGGGAGACTTATTATAATAAGTCAAAATAATTGGCAATTTATCCATCCTTTTTTATAATTTAGTAGAGTAGTATGTTAGTAAATTACTAAATGAAAACTTGCAATTTTTTTGCACACAATAATGAGGAGTGGTTACAATGGAAATTCCAACAAATTTGAAGCATAAACCTGTTTTAGTGGTAGAAAATTATGATAATGCCGATGGTAAGCAAGCGTTTGAATCGGACGCAAAAGGGCTTTCTTTGGGCTTAGCGCAATGGAATGATCGGGGGAAAGTAGATATTTCCGGGAAGGTTTGGCGCCATACAGGCGAAAAATGGTCTCGTCAATCTGAAGAGTTACCCATTAATCGTATTTTGGATTTAGCAATTTTAGTCGCACAAGCTAGTATCTATTTTCAAGATGCTTATCGCTACCCGAAATTTTATGATCCAGAAAATCCGGTTGTCGACATTGTCGGTGTACAAGGAAATCGTATGACCGTTGAAGTGGATACCAATAACCCCATGATTGACGAAGATATTAAATTGTTTCATGATACATGGCAAAAAGATGGGGAAATTTTAGGCGAGCGTTTCCGGATTTTAAAACGTTTATTAGAAGAAGCCGGATATTAAAATAAAGCAGGTGAAACTATGACAATGCCTTATGCAGTTACCAATAAGCGCGTTTTTAGTCGTTTAGAAAAACAAATGATTTGGCAAAAACCAACAAGTCATCAAACCAGTGAAATTGAATTACGCATTGCCAGCGAGATCAAAAATAACTGGGACGATACTGAAATGAAGATTATGAATGTCTTGTTAGAAGGAGATGCGGGTTCAGGAAAAACTCAACTTGCCAAGGCTTTATCCTATGATTTACAACTCCCTTATACCAAAGTAACTTGTTTTGCGGATATGGATAAGTCAGACGTTTTTGGGGCCTTACTTCCTGTCGTAGCAACAGATGACAAAACAGATGGAGAATTGCTTGAAGCGATTTATCAAACAGATAGTCTAGATGCCGTTCTAAAATTAATTGCGCAGCATTATAGTATTGATTTAGCTGCTGCAAAAATGCGTCTGGCTGCGCTTGTTAGTCGTGTGGATGCAAATGAACAAGAAGTTGTCCATTACAAATTTTATCCATCTGAAATTGTTCGGGCTGTGGAAAAGGGCTACCTATTGGAAATACAAGAACCCACAGTGATCCGGGATGCTTCTGTTTTAGTAGCCTTAAATTCAGCTTTAGAGCCAAATGGTATGCTAAATTTACCTACAGGGATTATAAAACGTCATTTGGATTGTGTTATTGTCATTACAACCAATCGCAATTATCAAGGCAATCGGCCCTTAAATGAATCCTTGCGGGATCGGATGCAACATGCAGAACGCATGGATTTACCTGAACTTGCAGTTATGGTAGAGCGGGCTGTAGCAAAAACTGGAGTCACTAATTTACCCCTACTAACAAAAATGGCTGAAATTATTCGCTTATTAGATGAAACGGCGAAAACCAATGCGATTAAAGGTGTAGCAGGGATGCGCTCATATTTTTATTGGGTGAATACTTTTAAACAAGGACAAGACGTTTTTAAAAGTCTTTATCCTAAAGTTATCTACAAACTAACAACTGAACCAAATGAAATTACATTATTGGAACAAGCGTTAGACGACAGTAGACTTCTAGTATCACTGCGCCAAGTACTTGTACCAGATGCCAGTGATGCCCTAAAAGAGATAAGAGGTCGTAAAATTTCTGCACAAGAAGCTGATATGCGCAACATCACCGAAGAAGCCCCTAGTGAAGCCGTTTTACAAAGCTATGAAGTAAAAGATGCAACAGATGCAACGGATGCCAAAAATAATGAAGCAGAATTAGAAGAATCTTCAAACAAGACAACAGAAAAACCTTCACCAGAACAGCCGCAAACAAAAGGCGAGCGAGAAGCCCATGATGGTGCAAGTGAAACAGGTAAAGAAAATACCGAAGGAATCTCAAAAGAGCAAAATGTTGATATTGAAACTTACGAGAAGGCTGAAAAAGAGTTGCGTAAAGAGTTAAACAAAAAAGCGCGTTCTGCTATGAAAGGGACAATCCACGAAAAAGAGGGACTAATTATCCAACGTCCCAAATTTACCAAAGAAGATGTCGCTAAAGCTCAAGATTTAACGCAAGAAGTGATGCCTGTCGTTACCCGTTTAACCAAGAAGATAACTGATATTTTAGAAAACGACCAAAGTGAAGTTTACGGAAAAGGGAAATATAGTGGCACGCGTTTTGATGCGAGTCGGGTGGCTTATGGTGATTATCGTACTTTTGATAAAAAAAATCCGCCCCATGAAGAACCATCATTAGCATTGGCACTACGTATTGATGAATCAGGTTCAATGTTAAAAGATGAACGGATCAAAAACGCCCGCTTGGCAGCTTTAGCTGTAGCTAGTTTTGCTGAAAAAGTGAATATCCCATTAATGATTTATGGGGATACAGCAGATTTATCCTCCCGTGAAAAAACTTCTATTTATTCTTATAAGGAGTTTTCTGATGACTATTTGTATCTTGGCGCAAAACTTGTGACGATGAAGCCCCGGCAAAACAATCGTGATGGTGTTTCTTTGCGACTATTAAGTCAAAAACTCGCAGAAGAAAATGCAACTACGAAGTTATTAATCAATATTTCTGACGGTCAACCAAAAGCTTTGCCTGATTATACAGGGACAAAAGCCAAAGAAGATATACAAGCAGTGATGACTGAATTTGAACGCCAAGGGATTATTTATTTGGCTGCAGCCATCGGAGATGATAAAGAAGCGATAAAAACAATTTACGGTAGTGAGCGCTTCTTAGATATTAGTGACCTAGAAACTTTTCCAGAAGATTTAATTCAATTGATTTCACGTTACTTATAACCATAAAATTATTATGTTAACCATTTTTCCTCTTAGTCAAAATAAAAACTTTTAAGTCTCACTTTTATGAGAAAAATGAGAAAGTTTTTGTTTGAAAGAGCTACTTTTATCCGTTAAAGTTAATAATAGACTCACTGGTCGCCCCTGCGATCGGTGTCTATTTTTTGCCATTATATAATTTGATTTACAAGAAAGGACGGAGGATATGATAAAAAAATTATTGGCCAATGTTGGTCAGTATAAAAAAGATAGTCTGTTAACACCGTTGTTTGTTGCCGGCGAAGTCGCGCTTGATGTCATCATGCCGTTAATTATGGCGATGATGATTGACCAAGGGGTAGAAAAGAGCAATAGTAGTGTTATTTTTAAATTAGGTGCTGTTTTGTTTTTATGCGCTTTAATTGCGTTAATTTTCGGCGCTTTGGGTGGTCGAACAGCTGCGATTGCTTCTGCTGGCTTCGCCCGTAATTTACGGCATAATTTGTTTAACCGGATTCAAGATTTTTCATTCTCAAATATTGATCGCTTTTCCACCTCAAGTTTGATTACGCGTCTAACAACGGATGTCACGAATGTGCAAAATGCGTATCAAATGATTATTCGCATCCTAGTGCGTAGTCCTTTAATTTTGATTTTTTCACTAATTATGGTCAGCCTCATTAATCCACAATTGATGCTTATTTATTTGGTAGTCTTACCGTTTCTAGCAATCGGCTTGGCAATTGTGATTCATTTTGCTCATCCTTTGTTTATGAAGGTTTTTCGTATTTATGACAAATTGAATAATGTTGTGCAAGAAAATTTGCAAGGCATTCGCGTGGTAAAATCTTATGTGCGAGAAGAACAACAAGAAAAAGTCTTCGATGAAGTTTCTACTGACGTCTATAAAAACTTTACCAGAGCACAACGAATCGTAGCTTTTAACAATCCGCTATTACAAATTTCAGTATATACGTGTATGCTTTTACTTTCTTGGTTTGGCGCAGAATTAATCGTTGATAAGGGAAGTTTAACGACCGGTGAGCTCGTTAGTATGTTTAACTACACCATGCAGATTTTAATGAGCTTGATGATGATGTCGATGGCTTTTGTCCAAATTTTAATTGCGCGTTCTTCTGCTGAACGTATTACTGAAGTCTTATCAGAAGAAAGTGATTTAAAAAACGAAACAACACCCTTGTTTACAGTAGCTGATGGCTCAATTACATTTGAAGATGTCTGCTTTAGTTATGCTGATGATATGGATAAATTAGCTTTAGAACATATCAACCTTTCCATAAAAACAGGGGAAGTAATTGGGCTTATTGGTGGGACAGGTAGTTCTAAATCTACATTAGTTCAATTAATCCCCCGCCTTTATGACGTTACTTATGGGGCAGTTAAAGTTGCTGGTGTCGATGTAAGAAAATATGATCTAGCTACTTTACGGGATCAAGTAAGTATGGTTTTACAAAACAATGTGTTATTTACAGGTACCATTAAAGATAATTTGCGCTGGGGCAATGAAACGGCTACAGATGAAGAATTAGTTGCAGCTTGTAAAATCGCTCAAGCAGATAGTTTCATTAACGAATTTCCCGATAAATATGACACGATGATCTCCCAAGGGGGCAATAACGTTTCTGGTGGTCAAAAGCAACGCTTAACCATTGCCCGGGCCCTACTTAAAAAACCTAAAATTCTCATTTTAGATGATTCCACAAGTGCCGTAGATACGAAGACCGATCGCGCAATCAGAGAAGGTCTAGCAAGTGCCATCCCTGGCATGACAACCATTATCATTTCCCAACGAATCAGCTCCATCCAAGATGCTGACCGCATTGTGGTTTTAGATGATGGAAAAGTCAACGGGGTTGGTACCCATGAACAGCTACTAGCAAATAATCAAATTTATCAAGAAGTTTATCAATCCCAACAGAAAGGATTTGGTGAAAGTGGAAATGAGTAAACCAACCGTGAAACGGTCAACCGGATCTAATCTGAAACGGTTGTTAACTTTAATGTTTAGCCAGTATAAAATTCAACTGGTTTTCGTTTTGATTATGATTTTACTTAGTGCCTATGCAAACGTTAAGGGCTCTTTGTTCTTACAAGTTGTTATTGACCGATATATTACGCCACTGATTGGGCAGTCTGATCCTAATTTTTCTGGACTGCTTCAAGCCATCATGCAAATGGCACTCATTTACCTGATCGGGGTAGTCGCTTCTTTAACGTATAACTTTATGATGGTCAAAATCAGTGAAGGAACGCAAAAGAAAATCCGCGATCAAATGTTTACCCATTTGGAAAGTTTGCCTATTCGTTATTTTGATGCAAATTCTGACGGCGACATTATGAGTCATTTTACAAATGATACAGATACCTTGCGCCAAATGATCTCTCAAAGTATCCCAAACTTAATGATGGCCTTTGTTACTTTTGTTTCAGTCTTTATCGCGATGTTTACAATAAGTTTGCCATTAACAGGGTTTGTTTTAATTTCTGTCTTTTTGATGTTAAATGTCATTCGCTTTATCTCGAAAAAAAGCGGCCGCTTTTTTGGCGCACAACAAAAAGACTTGGGCCAAGTTAATGGTTATATTGAAGAAATGATGCATGGTCAAAAAGTTGTTAAAATTTTCAATCACGAAAAGAAAGTAATGGAAGAATTTGACACGTTAAATGATCAACTTCAAGAAAGTGCAACTAAGGCGAATATTAATGCCAACACATTAATGCCAATTATGATGAATTTGTTAAATGTACAATACGTTTTAGTTGCGATTATTGGCGGCTTATTTGCTATTAATGGGATTTCAGGATTAACTGTCGGCATGATTGCCTCTTTCTTACAATTGAGTCGTTCTTTAAATGGTCCGATTAGCCAAATCTCACAACAAATCAATTTTGTAATTATGGCCTTAGCTGGTGCTGGTCGAATTTTTAATTTATTAGATGAAAAATCTGAACAAGATGACGGTTACGTTACGCTAGTAAATGCCAAGAAAATTGATGGTCAATTAGTAGAAACTGAAGAAAGAACGGGTCTATGGGCGTGGAAACACCCCCACAGCGATGGAAGTATCACCTACACACAATTAACAGGGGACGTTGTTTTTGAAGATGTTGATTTTGGCTACGTAGATAATAATATCGTTCTCCATGATATCAACCTATATGCTAAACCAGGGGAAAAGGTAGCCTTTGTAGGTGCTACCGGTGCTGGTAAAACCACGATTACGAATCTAATCAATCGTTTTTATGATATTCAAGATGGTAAAATTCGTTACGACGGAATTAACATTAAAAAAATTAAAAAAGATTCTTTACGTCGTTCATTAGGGATTGTATTGCAGGATACTCATTTATTCACCGGCACAATTCGTGAAAATATTCGTTTCGGTAAACTAGATGCCAGTGATACAGATGTCTTAGCTGCAGCCAAATTAGCCAATGCGGATAGCTTCATTAATCATTTGCCTGACAAATATGATACTGTAATTACTGGTGATGGCGAAGGATTATCGCAAGGACAGCGTCAATTACTTGCGATTGCTCGCGCTGCAATTGCTGATCCACCCGTCATGATTTTAGATGAAGCAACTTCTAGTATTGATACGAGAACAGAGAGTATTGTGCAGTCGGGAATGGATAAATTGATGCATGGAAGAACGGTCTTTGTTATTGCACACCGTCTTTCTACCATTCAAAATGCTGATGTAATCATGGTGTTAGACCACGGACGTATTATTGAACGTGGGAGTCACGAAGATTTATTAGCACAAAAAGGTATGTATTACCAACTTTATACCGGAAAAGTTGAATTGGATTAAGCTGAAAGGTTCTTCAAGCCTTCAGCTATAAGAACAAAAAAACGGGACAGACCATTATTAGCTGGCTGTCCTGTTTTTTTATGAAAATTTAGCAAAATTAAAAATTAACGTTTTTATTCGTAGACAGCCCGAGGACCACCAATATATTTTGGTCGGGTTCTTAGCGCAGTGACATGTGCTGCTCCAAGTGTATTAGAGCTAGGACGTACGGGAACTTGAACATGTTTGACATGCATCCCAATAGACGTGTCCCCAATATCAATACCTGCTTGCGCCACGATATGTTCTACTTCAACTGGATCAGTAAATTGATCAAAAGCTGCTACTGAACATGCACCCCCGGCATGTAATGACGGCTTAACCGAAACAATTTCAAAATGATTCGCTTTTGCTACCTTGCGTTCAACCACAAGTGCCCGATTTAAATGTTCACAGCCTTGGACTGCCAAATGGATATTTAAAGGATCTAATATTTCTTTTAGTGTACGAATAACCCATTGGCCAACTTCAGCACTAGAATTTTTACCAATTACACCACCGATAATTTCGCTAGTAGAACAGCCTAAGACAAAAATATCATCCGCTTGTAAATTAGCAGTGGCTAAGACACTTTCAACCATCGCAGTTAATTGTTTTTTTAACTCATTTTCAGTAATTTGGCTCATTTTTTTCACCTCTGATTTTATTATCACCAAAAATAAAAACATTGCAAGTAACTCTTATTAGTATCAGAAAAATCAAACAACATGGTAAAATAAAGAGTAAGGAGGGGATTACGATGGAAGAAACGGTTTTTTTCAATCTTGGGAATGCCATTGCATCCAACTTTGATACCAAAGAACTAGCCCGTACCGCCCAAATTGATCAATCAAAAGATTTGAAACGGCGGGGACTCGTTATTGCTACAGATCTTGATTCCGGGGAACATTTTCTTTTTTATGCCGATGATGTAAAAGAGGCAGATCCTACTACAAAAGAATTTAAACTTCACGATAAACTGTAGTTTTTATCTCAGTCTTTGACAAGCTTCTAGCTTCATGTTAGGCTTTACGTAGTACCATCTGGATATAAACAAAAGCGGCGGATGAATTTTATCTGGCGCTTTTTATTATGAGAAATGAGGATTCAACCATGTTACGCTTAGAAAATATTACCCAACAATTTGGCGATAAAGTTTTATATGAAGACGTATCTGTCCAAGTTAATCGCGGCGAACACGTCGGATTAATCGGCCGCAACGGAGCAGGAAAAAGCACCTTAATCAAAATTATCACCGGTGAGATTTTGCCTGATGACGGGCACGTTAATTTTCCTAAAAATTTACGTTTAGGTTATTTAGATCAATATGTTGGTGTAGATGAACACTTAAGTATTCGAAAATTTATGCAGACCGCTTTTAAGGAAGAATTTGAAAAAGAAGCGAAAATAGCAAAACTTTATGAAGACTATAGCGAAAGTTTTGATGACCGCTTATTAGAGCAGGCTGGTCGCTTGCAAAACGAGTTGGATCAAGGTTCTTTTTATCAAATGGATACCTTAATTGATGATTTAGCTACGGGACTGGGAATTAACGTATTGGGAATGGATAGTCTTTTAAAAAATTTGAGTGGCGGACAGCGTTCAAAAATTATTTTGGCCAAAATGCTGTTAGAAAAACCAGACTTGTTAATTTTGGATGAACCGACAAACCATTTAGATGATAATCATATTCAATGGTTGACACAATTTTTACAGGACTTTGATGGCACTTTTGTCGTAGTATCCCATGACCAAGTCTTTTTAGATGCGATTACCACTCATATTATTGATATTGAATTTGGCAAATTAACCAAATACACTGGAAATCTTAATCGATCATTGAAGCTAAAGGAACTCCAACAAGAAACCTATATGCGCCAATATGAAGCCCAACAAGATCACATCAAAAAAACAGAAGCCTATATTCGCAAATACAAAGCCGGTTCTCGTTCTACAATGGCCAAAAGCCGGGAAAAACAGTTAGCAAAAATTGATCGTCTCACGCCGCCAACAGATGCACCAAAACCTCATGTAACCTTTACCTATGCCCCAATTGTAACAACTTTGGCTCTAGAGACAACGGAACTTGTTATCGGCTATGAAAAACCATTGTTAGCACCAATTGATTTGACGATTCGAGCCGGGGAGAAGATCGCTTTGCGGGGATTCAACGGGATCGGTAAATCAACCCTAATTAAAACACTGTTAGGGCTTATTCCAGCCCTCAGTGGCGAATTTCACTTTCCGCAGCATACAAAGATTAATTATTTTGAGCAAGAATTAGCTTGGGAAAATCCACTAGCAACACCTTTACAGTATTTAAGTGACAAATATCCAACAATTAACAACAAAGAATTGCGACGTTACTTATCTCGTGCAGGCTTAACCAGCCAACATGTCCAAGAATCATTAAAATACTTAAGCGGTGGCGAACAAACAAAAGTTAAACTATCCGAAATGATGCTGCCAAAAAGCAACTTCTTATTTCTTGATGAACCTACCAATCACATTGATCAGGCTTCAAAAGAAAATCTCCAAGAAGCTTTAATTGCTTTTCCTGGTACGATTGTCGTCGTTTCCCATGAAGCAGAGTTTTATGAAGATTTTGTCGATCGCATAATCGAATTAGAAGGTTAAATTAAAAGCCTAAACAGGGTTAGTTCCGCTGTTTAGGCTTTTAACTTTCAAAAAAGTGGTCTTTTAGAAAAGCCACAAATTTTTTAGTGGTGTAAACACCTTGTTGCTATTTCATTTTTCCCGCGATTTTAAAACTTTGCGCTAGCATCGTGATTTTCTTCACTGCCTATCGCGATTGTGCTACAGTTAAATAAAAGGGATTTAGGCGAAAAAGGAGAAAAATTTTGCAGCTAAAATCAGAAACATCGCCCATTACAATTAAGAACATAACAAAAACAGAGTTAAAGGAGCTATGGGCGTTAAGCTACGGGCCTAAAGCAGATTTAACCTGGAAAAATTTTGATGGTCCTTATTTTAAAGACCCCATTCTTACCTGGGAAGAATATCAAAAGGGATTTGGCAAACGGCTTATAACAGATGAAAATGCCGGCGTCATTTTTTTATGGAACTGAAATGCTGGGTGTGGTAACGGCCTATTTTGAAGACGGCTCGTTAAAAAGATGGCTGGAATTTGGGATTGCGATTTATCAACCTAAAAACTAGAATAAAGGCGTTGGACAGGTAGCTGTCACTTTATGGATTAACTATTTATTTGCTCTTTATCCTAAAATTGAACGGATAGGGTATACCACCTGGTCAGGAAATGGTGCCATGATAGCATTAGGTGAAAAGCTGGGGCTGAAAAAAGAAGCGCAAATTCGAAAAGTGCGCTATTGGCAAGGTCAATATTGGGATTCTATTAAATATGGAATTTTAAGAACAGAACTTCAGTCATTGGAAAGGGTTTAAGGTTATGAGTAAACTAATTATTTTACGGGGGAATTCTGGCAGTGGCAAAAGTACAGTCGCCAAAGCATTACAACACAGCTTTCCGCAAGGAACTGTCATGAATATTGGACAAGATGAAGTAAGGCGAGATATGTTAAACATCAAAGATGATACTTCTAATTTGGCTGTTTTAGCAATTGAAACCCTCGCAATTTTTGGATGCCAACATTATCCTATCGTAATTATCGAAGGAATTTTAAGTCGAAAGAAATATGGTCACATGCTTGATAAACTGCAGGAACTTTTCGATCAGACACATTGTTATTATTTTGACCTTTCGTTTGAAACAACTGTTTCACGCCACCAACAACGAATACAAAGATTTTCTTTTTCCGAGATCAACATGGCTAACTGGTGGTTAGACAAAGATTATTTGAAATTTGAAAATGAAAAAATGATTGGTCCAGAAATGTCGCAAATTGAAATTGTTAAGCTGTTACGTGCCGATGTTTGGGAAAATTAATAAAAATTTTTTTAGGGAGCTTTAAAACCGTCAGTTCCTCTGGTTTATAATTTCGTAAGCACCGTCATTTAAATTACTCAGTTAAAATTCATCGTAAAGTCGTAGAGTATAGTTTGAAAATTAGCACTTAGCAGAGTGCTATAATTTGAGGTTGTCTTTTAGGAAGTGTGGTAAACTGGCTTTGAAGGCGATAGGAGGTGCCATAAAAATGACGGAAGATTTTTCTTTGCATTATGCCAAAAAGAACAAGAAAATCTTAATTTCTTCTATTACTGAGGGGAAAGATATAGAAGAGGAAAAGACTGCCATTTTTATGGCGGGAAGTCCTGGAGCTGGAAAAACTGAGGTAGCACAAACTTTGATGGCGTTAAATAATAATCTATGTATAATTGATGCAGATAAGTTTCGGGCTTTATTTCCTGGTTATATTGGAAATAATTCTGATGAGTTTCAAAGAGGTGCGGCTCTTTTGGTAGATGCGGCTCTCGATCTAGTTCTAAAAAAGGGGTATAGTTTTATTCTTGATGGTACTTTTGCGACTGCTAAGGTAAATCAAAACATTGAACGAGCGCTCAAAAAGAATTATAATGTTCTTGTCTATTATGTTTATCAAGATCCGTTTATCGCTTGGGATTTTACCAAAAAACGAGAAGTGGTTGAAGGCCGATTTGTTCCGAAAGAACGTTTTATCAATGCTTTTTTCCAGTCACGGAAGAACTTGCTACACG
Source organism: Enterococcus sp. SMC-9 (assembly GCF_021011285.1). NCBI lineage: Bacteria > Bacillati > Bacillota > Bacilli > Lactobacillales > Enterococcaceae > Enterococcus > Enterococcus sp. SMC-9. Next base: position 314,113 of record NZ_JAILYE010000005.1, read on the forward strand.
TGAAAGAAGAATTTCAAGAACGAGTTACAATCAATGTCTTGGTGAAGGATTTTCAAAATACGATTTCTGATTTTCTAATGGATATTGATAATATTACGTTGACATTACCGATTAATTACACAAAACACGGATTGGAGGAGGAGTTACTTGACTGAAAAAGAAAAAGTTGAAAAAATTATGGCAAAGTACGATCGTAACTTTTCTAAATTACAAAAGAATGCTTCTGCAAAAGAATTGAAAACAGTCTTTAAATTTGTAGCAGATGAATCCAACCGTAAGCAGCGTGAATTGATTGGCTTGGACAAAGAAAAATGAATACCTAATTAGGATAGTTAAAAAGCCAAGAAAAAATGTTCTTGGCTTTTTTTTACCTCAAGGATCTTGATTCAATACATGCTTTGTCAATAGATATGTTATGCATAAAAAGCTACTTTATTCCCAATAGCTGTTTAATTAAAAGTATGCTCTAAACAACTTTAAAGAATAAAATGGAGATGCCGACTTTAGAAGATAAGATTTAAAATACAAACACTATAAATTAAAGACCAATCTTTTTAATTCATGGCTATGACCAATTAAACGCATCTATAGTCTGATATGGTATTCTAAAAGAAAACCTTATCATTTAAAAGGAGACTTTCAATGCTAAAAAAAATTGCTAGTAATATTGGATACACACAACTTGTATACGATCGTTTCAACAAAAAACTAAAAACAAATTATACCTCGAGCCAAATTGAGGAACTTGTACAAATTATTTTGCTAGCAGCAGACACCGAAATTACCCATTTAGGGAAAAATTACTATGTCTGGCAACCAGCAAGAAAAATTCAATTAACGATTAATGCCAACAATTATCGCTTAATTACTGCCGATTCCGCTAAAAAAATTCCAGCACAAAAAAAGGCAGCCGAAAAATCACAATGGTATCAAAGAGGCGCTAAAGCAGTGCATCTCGTCTATTTGAATCGTGAGGCAAAGGAACTACCAAAACTCTTATCTGGCGAAAAAACGATGATTATTCGTGGTGCTGCTGGCAGAAAATCGCCTTTAGGGGGTAGAGCAAGAGCGGGGGAGGATATTTATTTTGTCGAAACTAACAGCAATCTAGTGGTAAATTATCGTGCTGTGATTAAAGCTGTGATTGAGTCTGAGCAGATGACTCCAGAAGAATCCGCTTCTTTTGTAGAAAAGTACGCCAATCAACTTCAACTCTCAACAAAACAAGAACAACGCTGGACTGGGAAAAAATATCTAGCGGTTTATGAAATTGCAAATTTAGAAAAAATCGATTCTTTTTACTATAAACGCAAAAAAAATATGGATGACTGGATTATTACGGAAGATATCGCTACGATTTCAGAATGAAAATTTACTAATAGCAAAATAACTTTCTTTGAGTGATCAAAAAGTTGTTTTGCTATTTTGTTATTTTTGCAAACGATTTTAGCAAAATTTTGTCTTTTAAATGAAAGTAGTATTAATTGTTGGTGAAACTGTGCTAAATTCATTATTTTAGTAGTTGAGAATTCCTTTAAAAATAACTATGATATAGAAGTTGCAATTTATTATTTAAAGGAGTTTTTTCATGAGTCAAAATCAAAAACAACTGCGGTGGTTCACCGTTGGCTTAATTGCCTTTAATATGGTTTGGGGTTTAGGAAATGTTGTAAATAACTATGCCCAACAAGGAATCTCTGTTGTTACTTCATGGATTCTTATCTTAGCACTTTATTTTATTCCATATGCTTTAATTGTCGGTCAGTTGGGCTCGACTTTTAAAAACAGCAAAGGCGGCGTTAGCTCATGGGTTGAAAATACCTCAACAAAACGCTTAGCTTATTATGCGGCCTGGACATATTGGGTCGTGCATATTCCGTATCTTGCGCAAAAACCGCAAGCAATCTTAATTGCGTTAGGTTGGGCTGTCCAAGGTAATGGAGATATGGTATCAAGCATGTCAATGACAACCATTGCACTTTTAAGTTTAGTTATTTTCTTGCTGTTTTTATATTTATCGACAAAGGGATTAACAACATTAAAAGTTATTGGCGGTTTGGCTGGTACGGCAATGTTTGTGATGTCAATTCTGTTTATCTTGCTAGCAGTAGGTGCGCCGGCTGTAAGTAAAGGTATGGAATTTGCGACCCCTGACATGGGAAATATTAAAACATACATTCCAAAATTTGACTTTTCTTATTTTACAACCATCTCCATGTTAGTTTTTGCCGTAGGGGGAGCTGAAAAAATCTCGCCTTATGTTAACCAAACTAGAAACCCTGCCAAAGAATTCCCGCGTGGTATGTTCTTATTAGCTGGTATGGTAGGGGTTTCTGCAATTTTAGGTTCTGTGGCTATGGGTATGTTGTTTGCTAGCAATAATATCCCAGCGGATTTAATGCGTAACGGGGCTTACAGCGCATTCCAACAACTAGGTAATTATTACGGTGTTGGCAACTTATTAATGATCATTTACGCATTAACCAATACAATTGGCCAAATTTCAGCGTTAGCTTTTTCAATTGATGCGCCATTACAAATCTTATTGGCGGACGCAGATCCAATGTTTGTGCCAAATTGGTTAAGAAAACGTTCAGCCAAAGGTACTTTAGTTAATGGTTACTTATTAACTGGTATTTTAGTTAGCGTCATTATCTTATTGCCAATTTTAGGAATCGGCAATACAGATGAGCTAGTGAAATGGATGACTAACCTTAACTCTGTCGTAATGCCAATGCGTTATTTATGGGTATTCTTTGCTTATATGATGTTAAATAAAGCTTGGAAGAAGTATCAATCCGAATATAAATTCTTAAAAAATCCAAAACTTGGCTTTATCGCGGGTACCTGGTGTTTTGCCTTCACAGCTTTTGCTTGTGTCTTAGGAATGGTTCCAAAATTGGATTACGCAACAAATCCAAAAGCTTGGTGGTTCCAGTTAATGACAAATGTCTTAACACCGATCGTTTTAATTTTATTGGGCATGATTTTACCAGCAATTGCCCGTAGAGATAAAAATAAAACAGCACTGCCTGAATTAAAAGAAGTTTAAAAACAAAACCTGCTGACTATTTAGATAGTTAGCAGGTTTTTTAGTCTACAAATCGATTATAGTGTATTCAAAGCCAATTGCGTTGACAAACTTTAAGACATCTTTAGTTGATAGGAAAATTGTCTTCGTATTGACGTTTGGATGAAAACTCATTTTCTTTTTGTCCAAAATTTCTGCATCAAAAAATACTTGAACATTTTTTTTGGTATTATTTAATAAACCAAACACCGAAACCACACCTGGAGGGAGTTGTAATTGCTCCATTAGGCTATCAGCAGAAGCCATTTTGATCCGATTAGCGCCTACAATCTCTTTAAACTTATCCATATCTAAACGTTTTTCATCGTCCATAATCAGTAAATAATAGGCAGTTTTCTTTTTATTCGTTAGAAACATTGATTTTGTACGGACACCTTCAATTCCAGTAATAAAGCTGTCGGCCTCCGCAGTTGTCAAAGCAGGAGGGTGTTCCACTATTTCAAAAGGGATCGCCAAAGCTTTAAGCGTTTCTTCAACTTGCAAAGACAAATTCATTTTATCCCATCCTTTCACCTTACCAGTACTATTAAACTTGATTTTAGCACAAATAATCAATTAAATGGTGCGACAATTGCGAAGATAAAAAGTATGAGGGGGGGGGCTATAATTAAAAAAAGAATTAACAAAGCCACTTAAAATTTAGGTTTTAATACGTTGGAATTTTCAGCTTGGGCATGTTGGGCATAATGATAATTTGCGTTATATTTATGAAATTTCATCTTGAAGCGTCTAACAAAGTTTTCTTTATAGAAATAGCTAAGCAGCAGGCACAGTTGCCTCTAAGCGAGTTTAACAGTGTACCTAGCAAGATTTATCGAGTACAAATAGAGACATTACGTAGCAATCAAAATACCAAACAAAACTAGTTGACCCACGATGATTACAATCACGCATTTAGTAGAAATGTATCCCCATGGTGTGAAATCAATCACATGTGACTATGAAAACGAATTTTTAAATCAATTTGAAACTGGACTTATCGAGGAAATATTCAATCGTAAAATATATTATGTATGTTTTAATTCGTGTGTGCTGCAGGAACGCGGATCTGACCTGACGAAAATCACAACGGATTACTTAGCAAATATTTTCCAAAACCGTCTGATTTTAAAAATATTTCGCAAAATAAAATTGATCAAGCTGTGCAAAGGATGAAAATTTAAAGTTACGAAAAATTTTTAAATAGAAATCTCCTCAGTACAAACTTAATTTCGAGTACTCGGAAGCTTTCTAGAAACAATCAAAATAATTTTACCGCGAACAATATTATACAATCATAAAAAATAAACATGGATTAATAGACCTAATCATGGGTAATCATTATTTGATTATGATAGCTAAGGCAGATGTTGCGCTTAATTCTAACATGTAATTTTGAACATTAACTCCTGGATAGCAAAATAAAGCGCAACAAACCTCCACAAACTTATATTGATGCTCGTTATTTAATATGATACGATGTGCCTGCATACGGTAGGTAATACGATTTGATTATGAACACAGATATGATAGCCTTGTATCGGCTGAGCTGACTTGTCTTAAGTTAGCTCCTAGTTGGAAGCGGATCTCATATCTGTGAAGGTTCATTGTCAAATCATTCGTTGCCGTAGTAATTAATAGAGCAAGGGAGCTAGTTTGATACATGGTATATAAGCATTTAACCGCTGAAGAGCGCGGGAAAATTGAAGCCTATCTTGACGAAGGATTACGACCAGCTGAAATAGCACGTAGATTAGATCGCCATCGTTCAACAATCACTCGGGAGATTCAACGGGGGACTGAAGCTAGAAAAGCCAACAGTATCGCACGGTTGCCTTATCAAGCTTCAAGTGCACAAAATATTGCTAAATTGCGGAAAAAGAACTGTGGAGTTACTAAAAAAGCCACGATTCACAATATAAAAACTATTTTAAAATATCTGAATCTAAAATATTCTCCAGAACAAATTGCACATTCCGTTAAAAGCGTAAAGGTATGTACATCCACGATCTATAACTGGATTTACTCAAAAACCATTGATTTCAACATCAAAAAGCTTAGGAGACATGGAAAAAGATATAAAGTAAAGTCATCTGGATCGAAGATTCGCATTGATCGAGCTTTCTTTGAAAATAGAACCATTGATTTGCGCCCAGAAGCTGTTCAGCTTCGTACAGAATTTGGTCATTGGGAAGCTGATACAGTAGTTTCAAAACGTGGCATATCAACCTGTCTAGCAACTTTTATCGAAAGAAAGACACGACAATACGTAGCGATTAAACTCCCTAATAAAACAGGTCACGCTATGATGGCAGCAATTAAAAAACTAATAGAAATGTATCCTCAAGGGGTAAAATCTATTACTTGTGATCGAGGAACTGAATTTGTAAATCAATTTCAAGTCGGGCTTATTGAAGACACCTTCGGGTGCAACATTTACTATGCAAATCCGTATGCACCTCATGAACGTGGTTCTAACGAAAATCATAATGGATTACTTAGAGAATATTTCCCTAAACCGTTTAATTTTAAGACTGTCTCGCAGCGCATCGTCGATGACGCTGTAGAAAGCTTAAATACTCGACCAAGAAAAATTCTAAAGTGGAAAACACCAGCTCAAAAGTTTAAACTAGAATACGCGAGAATTACATGATATTTTCAAGAGGATATTTCATTTGTTATAAAAATGTTTTTACGAACAATTACAATTTTTTGAGTTTTATATAATTATAAAGCTAAGCGAAAGACGAACGATGTTTATCTAATAACAGTGAATAGTTGCACTTAATCTTAACATTCGCCTTTGAACATTAACTTCGTATAATATATATTATGTAAACTAAAATATAAAACTAATCCAATTTACTGATTATATTGCTGCTTTTGCACTTCCCTGCCTAATTTTTAAGGCTGCATTTAAAAACTGTTAAATGCAGCTGCGCGAAATAACTTACTATAAAGAAATTTTTTGATCTGATACTGTCTCGCGAATTTTAAAGTGCACTGTTAATTTCAAACTGAATTTTTTATCTCAAATAAAATCTTAAGCTGAAATACTCAAAATGATTACGTGGGATTCATTTACCTGATATGAACAATCATTTTGATTTAATGATCAAACTTCAAACGTTTCCCTGTTGCCTTTTTTAACATGGTCGTTATTGGGATTGCGATTAATGCGCCAAATGTGCTTTGGAATAGATTGCTTGGAATCGAGGCAATCGCAGCCCCAAGTCCATAAAGTAATCCTGTAGTTAAAGCGTAACCCACAACCATAATGATGACGCCCAAAACTAATCCTAATGACTTTAAAATTTTCTTTTGTTGGAAAAAATAACCAAATACTAATCCTTGTACGCCATGAATAAGTAGTGAAAACAAAATCCATTGTGGATAGCCCGCTAATAAATCGATAAATCCACCACTGATAGCACCGACAAAAAGTCCCGCTGTTGGACCTAATAATAACCCTGTAATCGCAATGCCGGCATCACACAGGGTTATAATGCCATTTGTACCCGGAATTGGAATTATAACAAGTAAAGAAACTGCACTTGTTAAAGCTGCTAAGACAGCATATAGTGTTAATTTTTTTATTTGCATTGTTTCCCCTCTCCTTTAACTTTAAGCTGTAAGATTATTTGATTTAATAATCGATTCTTCAAAATAAACACTACCAAATTCTGCTGTCACCATCACGCCGGCTTGTATGCTTTTGTAAACATAACCTTTTGCATCACTTACGGCTTTTTCTAGCTTATCTTTAGTTAGACCAGCTGTAATTGCAGCAGATAGACTACAACCGGCACCATTAATTGTAATGGCCTTAATTTTTCGTGCCTGATATTCTACTATTTTCGTTTCTGATAGTGCTAATAAATCAATAGCACACTCTCCTGCAAGTCGCCCGCCGCCTTTTATTAAGACAGCTGTTTTATACTCTTTTTGTAGCAGGATAGCTACCTCTTTCATTTCCTGCAAGCTGTTAATTTTTCTTTTGCTCAATGTTTCGGCTTCAGTTAAATTAGGTGTGATTAAAGTGGCCAAAGGAGCCAATTCACCACGAATTCCTGCTAAAATCTCTTTTTCAATCGCTGAATTTCCCTCTTTAAAAACTAAAACAGGATCTAAGATAATGGGGATATTGGGATGCTTTTGCAAAAATTCCTTAATCAAAGGAATAAATTCGGGATTTGCAATTAACCCAATTTTAATTCCACTAAAATTTACCTGCTCGATACTTTTTAATTGGGCTAAGAATACTTCTTTTGTAACGGGATGAATTGCTAAATTATTGTCAACAAGCGTGACAATAGAAGTTAAAACTGATATACCAAAAGTGTGATAATCACCGAATGTTTTTAAGTCCGTTTGTATCCCACCGCCGGCAAAAGGATCTGACCCACCAATCGTTAACACTATTTTTGTCATCCTCTTATCCCCCTTTGTGATTAAAAGTCTAGCAAACTTCCAGTGGGTTGCCCACAACCAATTGGCATGTTTTCAAACCAACCATTTGCAAAAAAATACCACAGCAATTAAATTGAGTAGTGTAACTTAGATTGCTTATTGAATTTCTCCTTCTGAAGGATTATTAGCAGAAAATTTTTATTTTATAAGAAGAAATTATTTGCTTGTTATTACTTCTGCAGTAAAAAAGTTTTCTTTTTTTGATAGTTGCATCACAAGTACTTTTGCATTTGCAATTCACGTAAAAAAACCTCATCTTAGTTCTTTTAAGAACACTAAAATGAGGTTTTTGTATTATTCTTCGGTTTCTTCTAAATTAGTCGTTAATGCTTCTGTTTTTTTCAAGAGATAAATTTTACGAATATTAATAATCAATGTCTTAATTACCGCATAGACAGGAATGCAAATCAACATCCCCATGATACCAGAAACTCTACCAGCACCCAATAAAACTAAGATAATAGTAATAGGATGCACATTTAATGATTTCCCAAATAAAAGCGGTTTAATCAGATTCCCATCGAGTTGCTGGATAACTAGAATAGATAATGCCATGTACAAGGCTTGCCACGGTGAAATAAACAGCCCCACAATCACAGCAGGTACAGCGCCGATAAACGGACCGACATAAGGAATTATATTGGTGATACCGCAAATCAGGGCTAATAATAATGAATAGGGCTGCCCGAAAATTGTCATGGCAATAAAACTCATAATTCCAATAATAAATGCATCTAATACTGTACTGCTAATATAAGCAGACAACGTATCATTTAACTCTCGAACCGTTTGTCGTAGTTCAGTGCGAATTGTCCGCGGAAAAAAATTCGATAGCGCATCTAAGAAACGATGACCATCTTTAAACATAAACAGCAAAATAAAAGGTACCGTAAACAAGAGAACAAAAAATTTCGTTAAAATAGAAAAAATAGAAGATAAACTGGAAGTCACATTCACAATAATAAAATTAATAATGCGATTAATCGTAATATTGGCCGAATCCAGCTGTTGTTCTAAATTAAAATTTTTGAATTCATCTTGTTTAGCTAGTCCATCTAACCACTTAACTAATTCATCAGCATAAGTAGGTAATTGTTGTGTTAATTGGACTGTCTGCTCAATCAACTGGGGAATGACATTCATTGCTGTTAAAACAATAATGATGACTACGACTAAAAATGAAAGTAAAAAACCTAAGACTCGGGACAATCCACGCTTTTGTAAGAAGTTGACGATTGGGTCAAACATATAATATAAAAATCCTGCAATAAATACGGGTAATAAAACGGCCCCTACCATTTCAAAAACAGGTTTAAAAACTTCTGGCATTTGCCATAAAAAATAAACACCTATAATAACTAAGACCAATTCTGCGGTCCAATAAAACAATTTTGAATTTTTAAACGATTGCATAGCAAAACTCCTAATCCACTTAATAACTCTATTTTAGCATAACAATTTCTGAAATCGTTTTTTCAAGTGAAGATAATGTTAAAAATTTCGATTTTTTGCAAAAAGAGTTACGGATTGCAAAAAATCGAAATTTTTTTTGAACTTTAGATTCTAAGATCTTTCAACGCCTTTTTCCCATCAGCTTGGAAACATTTAGCTAATTTACTGATTTTAAAGTAGCTAGCTAGTGCGTGAGATCCTTTTGGTAAAGGTTCAACCAGCGATCAAAAATGTCTTTTTCTTCGCTGATTTTATGGTATCCGAATTTTTCATATAGACCTAAATGTTGCGTTGCGATAAATGTATGTCTAAATCCTAAAGAACGCGCTTTTTCCTCTGCTTTTGCAACAAGTTTTTGGCTAATTCGGTGTCCGCGATATTTTTCAGCCACAAAGACGACGCCAATAAAGGGCGTTAACGCTGTTTGTTTTAATATGTCTTTTTTTAACAGCGCGCAAAAACCGACCAATTCTTCTTTTTGCCAACAAACCAAGACATTTTCCCAATCAGTTAAAGCGTGATTTTTCATTTGCTCTGCTAAGTGGGCCCCAGCTGGCCAAGGGACTTTTTCAATCGACAAAATGGCCTTATCCCACATCGCTGTCTTTGCTACCCAAGTATATTTCATTGTTATCATCTCCTGGGTTAAGAATAGCATAAAGTAAAATATTTTTATGCTTTTTGCGCCTACTTTACACCAAACAAAAAGCAGTCAGAATAAGCTGGCTGCTTTTTGTGTAGGAAATATTATTAATCTTTTTTACCGGCTAAACCAGCAAAAATAGTTTCTAAATTTTCCTTCATCATATTGTAGTAGCTATCCCCAGGATTACCAGGAGTTGCAATTGAATCAGTAAAAATTTCCCCGTAAATTGGTATCTTGCTATCTTTTGAAACGCTTTGCATCGGTTTTTTATTAACAGAACTTTCTACAAAAAGCGCCTTTACCTGCGAAGCTTTCAATTTCTCAACTAACGAGGTAATTTGATCTGGTGTCCCTTCTTCTTCTGTATTGATTTCCCAAATATAAGCAGAAGGAATGCCGTATGCTTTAGAGAAATATTTAAAACAGCCTTCACTGGTTACAATTAATTTTTGATCGGTAGCAATACTAGCAAATTGTTTCTTTGCCACTTTATCTAAAGCGGATAATTTTTCTTCATACTTTGTTAAGTTTTCCGCATAGATCGCTTTGTTAGCAGGATCTTTTTGACTTAATGTTTTCGCGATATTTCTAGCATATAAAATTCCATTTTCGATATTTAACCAAGCATGAGGATCTTCTTTACCATGACCATCCCCTTCAAGATAAATCACCGCAACACCGTCACTTACTGCAAAGTAATCTTCATTTGGCTTTTTCTGTCCATTGGCCATTAGCTTGGTAAACCAGCCGTTACCACCTGTTTCAAGGTTCAAGCCGTTATAAAAAATGACATCTGCATCCTGAGTTTTACGAACATCCTTGGCTAAAGGTTCATATTCATGGGGATCTTTTCCTACAGGGACGATGCTGTGGAGTGCCACTTTGTCGCCGGCTACTTCTTTTACCATATCGGCAATAATCGAATTTGTCGCTACTACCGAAATTTTTTCTTCACTGCCATTTACTTTTGGTGTACTAAAATGCTGATAGCTAAAAATACCAATACCAAAAACTGCAAGAGCAGCAATGGCCGTGTAAACTTTTTGTTTCGTTTTTGTTTGTTCAGCTTTTTTAGGGGATATGAAAAAGCCGATTAAAAACATTGTCGCTGCTGTTAATACAATTGAAGAACCAGCAGCAATATTAAAACTATACCCTATGAAAAGTCCGATAACAGAAGCTAAGCCCCCTAGTGTTCCGGAAAGTAAAATCATATATTTTAATCGCTTAGTAAATAAATAGGCTGTTGCTGCTGGTGTAATCAGCAGCGCCACCACTAAAATCGTTCCTACACTTTGCATTGCAGTAACAGAGACCAATGTTAACATTAACATCAATAAGTAGTGGTACACATTTACTTTCATTCCAAAGGCTTTGGCCATCATGGGATCAAAAGAGGTCAACAATAAGGGACGGTAAAAAATAATAAGTAATAGTAACACCAAAGCAGAAATTCCAATGGTAATCCATTTGTCACTATCTTGAACTGCAAGAACGTTCCCAAATAAAATATGGAATAAATCTGTGGAACTGTTCGCAACACCAATTAGAATCACACCTAAAGCTAAAAACGAGCTGAAGGTAATCCCAATGGCAGTATCACTTTTGACCGTACTATTATTGGCGATATATGTGATAACCAAGCTTGCTAAAATACCGAAAACAGCCGCACCAATAAAGAAGTTTATCCCTAAAATATACGATAACGCAACTCCTGGTAAGACCGCATGAGAAATTGCATCCCCCATTAGTGACATTCCACGTAAAATAATGAAACATCCAATTGCACCGGCTACAATCCCAATCACAATTGACGTAATTAAAGCGTTTTGTAAAAAATGGTATTCTGTTAAACCGTTAATAAAATGCGTAATCACGTAAAATCACCTCCAATAAGTATTGCATCCCCATAGGCTTCTTTTAAATAATGGGGGGTAAAAACTTCTTGGACTGTTCCGTAGGCAATCTTTTGTTGTCTTAATAGTAAAATTTCGTCAAAATATACTGAAACTTTACTTAAGTCATGGTGAACGATAAAAATAGTCTTTCCATTTTCTTTTAACTTACGCAACAAGCCCATAATAATTTGTTCACTCGTGGCATCAATGCCAACAAAAGGTTCATCCAAGAAAATCAAACTTGCATCTTGTACTAATGTGCGTGCAAGCAAGACACGTTGAAATTGACCGCCAGACAGTTCACCAATTTGACGTTTGGCAAAATCTTGCATATCCACCGCTTTTAGGGCATCCATAACTTTTCCCCAATACTTTTTCATACTAGCCCATGGTTTTAAATGCGGGTAGACACCTAACGAGACTACTTCTGCTACTGTAATTGGAAAGGTATAATCAATTGCACTTTTTTGTTCAACGTAGGCGACTTCTTGCTGATTTTTTTGTAAGGGTTCCCCTTTATAAGTGACTGAGCCAGTTGCAGGAATTAATCCTAAAGCCGCTTTTAAAAAAGTGGATTTACCCGCTCCGTTGGGTCCTAAAAGACCCACGATAGTTGGTTGTGTAACTTCAAAACTAACATGATCGACAGCAATTTGTTGACTATATGCTGCCGTTATATTTTCAAAACGAATCATTTCATTCACCTCATCATTTTATATTTTTAGGTATACCTAAATAATAATACTTTAGATTAGTATACCCAAACTTTTATTTTTCGGCAAGCCTAACTTTTGTACAAGATAAAAAAAATACACAGTTTCTAAACTGTGCACTTTTTATTTATAAGGATAATATAAAATTTTCACATGGATAAGTCTTTTTAAAGCTGGCATATCCATATGTAACTTCACAAACTATTTTTTCGGAAAATATAAATTTTGAAATCTGAAAAATGAAATATCTTAATCTTATTACGCAATAACGAAAGAAGTTTGCAAAAAATGTTCATCCCTTTGTTTTTGTCTCAAAAAAACGACTCATCAATTCTAAATGGTGCATCACGCAAGCTTTGCGTAGGACACCCATTCCGGGAAATTTTCCTTTTGCGTAACTTTGTTTCAAAATTTCCAACCCTAAGGTATCGTTACTTAAAAACGCCGGAAATTGGCTAACCTCTGCCATCACCGCCATAAAACGCGTCGCAAAATCAGGTAATTCTTCGGCGGGGGAAACAAAATGATGAATTCTTAATTGTTCTTGTTCAGCAAAATAAACCAAATGTAACACGATTTCTTTTGTCGGGTAGTTTTGCTCATAGTAAAGTCGACTATCAATTGAAAAGTCGCTAAAGCCTACAAACCCTCTTTTTTGATACGTTAGATGACTGAGAGTAAAAACTTCATCAGGTATTTCCCGATAGGAACTAGCTCTTAAGCGTAAAAAATTATCTTCTAAAACTATTTTTGGTCCTTTTACATGTTGCAACAGACGAAATTCTAAAGGTGCAATTGTAGGTATCTCAAAAGTAGGAAAGTCAGCATCTTGTAGTACCGCTGCGCTTTGCGCAATCAAAAGTGGATACTCTGTCACACTTTTTACAGGTTCCGTTATAATGTGCGTCTTAAGACCTTTTAACTGCTGTAATTTTTCTTGCCCCGCTAATGTTAAAAAATCACCTGCTTGCGGGTTGTCAATGAGGAAATAAGGTTGATTGACGTTGTTAAATTGTAGCAGCAATTTTCCTAAAGCAGGATTATCTTTGACTGGCTCAATAACAGGCTGAATAACCGGGCTTAATTTACCGGCTTCACTGAGTTGGCGTAAAGCTAACAGGTCAAATTGTTTACCGCGAAAATAAGGATAATACATTACTACTCCTCCAATAGACGTTGCTCAAGAGTGAAATAAGCGGCCCGCGTTGCTTCTAATTCTTCCTTTAGTGCTTCTACTGCTTGGTTTTGTGTTTCTGCAATAAAACGATCATAATAATTAACCGCACCGCTAAAAATATCGTAATCTTTTTCCCGTCTTTTTAACTCTTTATACAGTTGGTCGGTGCTAAACACCCGTAACCCACGTTCGGTTTGTTTGGCTTTATTCACTTCCCTTGCTTGAGAAGTAATCAAGTGATACAAGAGTTCATTTTCATTTACTTGTAAAAGTTGGCGCTGCGCTTTTTTTACCGTTTCAAAATATCCCGGCACGCCATACTCCAAATCACTTAGATATGGGTGAAAGAGAAGTACGCCCACATGCGGTGGAATCTCTTCTTTGACTTTTTCGTACAAAGACGGAGGTAAAACAAAATAATTTAAGTGACCAACAAAAGACAACTTTGCGGTACTTTTAAAATCAGCCTTACTCACTTTTAACTCATAACAACGCCATTCAAAAGTTTGATCCGGTAAAATTTTGCAAGATAAAGTATCCACGATCCCTTTATCATCTGGCATAACAACTTCCTCAATTACTACATCACCTTTTTGGCGACAATGAAAATATAAAGCTTCCTCCATGGCTAAAGTTAGTGCTGTCTTCATAACATCCCTCATTTAATCAGTTGTCCAACTGCCAAAATTTATTTATTTAAAATAAACATAAAAGAGTTGGTGATAACAACAGTATAGAACGTTTGTTCGCAAATGTGAAGTTAATTAGACCACAAATAGTTAATATCTGCCAAAATACCTTTTGCATCCTCTAGTCCACTAAAAGGTAAAGCAATTGTTTCTACCTTCGTGGTTAGTAAAACCGCAACACTTTCTTTTGCTAAACTAGCTTGAACTTCACTTGGGGCATAAAAATCATGGGTAAACTCACCCAATGATACATTGGGGGTTACCAGATATAAACCTTTTTGACTGATTAGGCTAAAGCGGGCATCCGTTGTTTCATTTAACAAAAATGTCATTAGCTCTTCTTCACTCATAATTTCATCTGCATAAGCTTGTAATAAAAGAAATTGTTGGGTCTTTTTAAAAACTGTAAAAAATGGATTCATAATTTTACTCCTGACGTAAATTGATTTTGTAATCTCTTAAAAAACTCCTATTAAAAGTGTTCTTTTTCAAGAACTCTTTTCCAAACTCATCGATTAACCCATGAAATTCTTGTGCCTCTGCTAAGGTGAAATCATTCAAGTTAACCAGTTTTTTTAAAGCTTGATAGTTATGTAGTTGTGGTGTTCCCAACTGTGTAAAAAGACGTCTGGCATAACTATCTGCGACAAAAACAGGCAGATCAAAAACATACAGTAATAACACATCGGCTGTCTCTGGACCAATCCCGTGTAAAGTGAGCAATTGATCTCTTAAATTTTCACCATAATAGCTACGCACTTTAAAAAAATCGCCATCAAAAGCTAGCAACCAGGTAAAAATTTCGTGAATAGCCTGACTTTTATTTTTGAAAAAGCCACTGGGACGAATCAATGCTTGTAACTGTGCCACAGATAAATTCGCAATTTGGAAACTAGAAAAATCCGTTACCATTTTCAAATTTTCTAGTGAAATTGCTGCATTTTGCCAGTTGGTGTTTTGAACAAGAATAGCTCCTAATATAATTTCTTCTTTTGAATCAGCTGGCCACCAGCCTTGAGGCCCCATCTTTTGGAACATTTTCTGATATAATGCATATACCTGTTGTTTCAAACTATCACCTCTTCTTCATTATAGCGCAATTACTTATGAATGTATGAAACTGAGGTTAGGAGGTTTTTGTGATGTGTGGTCGTTATCTTTTTGATTTAAAGACAACGGAATTATTAAAATATTATCAACAACTACAACAATTAGGGAAAATCGGTGAGGTTGCTCCTAGCGAAAATGTTGTAACCCTTGCTCCTGGTAAAGACGGAAAAATCCGCTTGGGACTTACACGTTGGGGATTTACGACAACCAAAAATAAAAGTCGTATTATTAACGCCCGTAGTGAAACAGTAACAGAAAAACCACTTTTTGCTGAAAGCTTTTATCAGCGTCGCTGTGTTTTTCCAATGACAGGATTCTTTGAATGGGATCATGACAAAAATAAAATTCTATTTACCCCTACCGATGAAAAAGAAATTTATGTTGGTGGCTTTTATCGCCAACACAATGACGAGTTGGAATCTGTTATTATGACGACGAGTCCCAACGAAACTGTTGCTAAAATTCATGATCGGATGCCGTTAATCATTGAAAAAAAAGCTATTCGCACCTGGTTAACTGACGATAATTTTGCCAATAGCTACCGTAAACAACAATTAGAACCCAAATTGACCCTAAAAAAAAGTATGCCAGAAAAATAATGGCATACTTTTTTAGGTTATAAGTTTACATATTCTAATTATACGAAACTTATTGTTACCCAATTAAAACTGATTCTTCCGGATATTTGAAATGTTGTTCTTGCTGTCTTGCTTTTGCAATTAATGAGAATAATACTGTCATAATTCCCACCCTGCCAATAAACATCAAGGCTATAATAATTACTTTGCCTACCATGCTAAGTTCAGGGGTTAATCCCATCGTTAAACCGACTGTCCCAAAAGCTGAGACAACTTCAAAAACAATATACTCTAGTCCCAAACCATCAACATCGGGAATTTTTTCTGTGACTGATAAAATCATCGTCGCAAAAATGCAAAGTGATAATGTAATAAAAAATAGCGTTAAAGCTCTAAAAATAGCACCAGCTGGAATCGTTCGGCCGCTAAATTCCGCCTGATTGCGTCCTTTTAGGATGCTCTTCATCTGAATGAGCAACACACCAAAAGTTGTGGTCTTTAAACCACCAGCAGTGGAACCTGATGTGCCACCGATGTACATTAAAACAATGGTTAGAATTAAACCGGCATGGCTCATCTCAAAGTAATTGACCGAGTAATAACCTGCTGTTCGTGGTGTTACTGCCATAAACATGGTATTAAATAGACGTTGCAACCAATTTCCTACTACTAAGCTTTCACCGTTATGTTCGGTTAGATAAAATCCCAAAGTGCCCAACAAAAGAAGACTACCTGTCATGATCAGAGCAATTTTAGAGTGGATGGACAGACGCTTGCGCTGGCGATATTGCATAATATCGTACCAGACTAAAAAGCCTAGTCCGCCTGCGATGATTAAAATCATCACCACAAAAAGAAGCCAAATATCTTGTTGGTCACCTGCTAAACTATCACCCAATAAGTCAAAACCAGCATTACAAAAACTCGAAACAGAATGAAAAATACTAAACCAACTTCCTTTTGCCCAACCATAACGCGGTATAAAGGAAAAACTCAGAGCCAAAGCGCCGAGACCTTGAATAATGACAGAAGTTAATAAAATGTAGCGCATCAAATTGACGCCGCCATTCATTTGCTCCAAATTAAGTGAGTCTTTTAATAGCATTCGGGTGCGTAAATTGATTTTCTTTTTAGCAATCATAAAAAAGAATACCGGTAACGACATAAAACCTAAACCGCCTGTTTCAATCATGATTAAAATAATAAATTGACCAAAAGTTGTCCAGTGTTCTGCAGTATTAACTGTTGTTAAGCCGGTAACACAAGTTGCCGATGTTGCAGTAAATAAGGCATCAATAAAGGGCGTAACTACGCCTTGACGACTAGAAATAGGCAACATCAATAATAAAGCTCCGCCAAAAATTACCGCGGCAAAACCTAATGATATTAGCTGCGGTGTTGCTAAGGGAGCTTTTTTACATCGTTTCAAGAAACTTACCTCCAATTACACGTTCTAGGATAATTTAAGTTAAAGCAATGAAATGCTTACCATAGATTGTACCAGATAATAAAAAAATCCGGGGAAAAATTCGCAATGATTTCTCCCGGATTTTTTAAAGCAAAATTTTGTTACATATTACGGTTCATATTTTTTATTTTAATCATCCGCGTTACTTCAGAACGCTCATTTTCTTCCAACTTCATTTTGATGTAATAAATTGTCTCTTCCAACTCTGGAATCGTCATATACTCTAATGCGTTCACTCGGCGTCTTGTTTTTTCAATTTCACCAGCCATCAATTGACACGTTTTTTCCACCTCGGTTAAAGCTAACAACTTCGGTAACACGGTCGTAAATCGAGCAATGGCATTATCTAAAGGAACATTAGAATTCAGATAGCCATATTCTAATGGTGCCTCAAAAAGATCCTCATCGTAATGGAAATTCAAAACAGGAACTTCCACACTCATAATATTCTTTTGATCCATTTCCAGTTCTACTCTGGTAGCGGGCAAAATGAACAATTCTTCAATAAACGCTTCATTTAAAGTTGCATTAGCAAGGCGAAAAGCGCGCATGGCGCTTTCCATCAACCCTTCTACTTCCTGGCGTAAATGATTGTTTTCTTTGACCATCAAAATAAAGCGGCGCATTAATTCATCTTGTTTATCTTTTAGTAATTTATGTCCCCGTTTGGCCGTTGTCAGCTGCTTTTGCAAGCGCGCCAACTCCATTCGAGTCGGATTAACATTTAAACGCGCCATCTAAACTACCCCTTTTCTGGCAAGTACTTTTCAATCATATCATCTTTAATTCGTTTTAATTCAGTTTTTGGCAAAATACTTAATAATTGCCAACCTAAATCAAGGGTTTCGGTAATCGAGCGATTCGTTTCATAACCTTGGTTAACGTATTCAGTTTCAAAACGTTCAGCAAACTGGGCATATATTTTATCAACTTCAGATAAAGCAGAATCCCCTAAAACAACCGCCAATTCTTTCGCTTGTTTTCCTTGAGCGTAGGCTGAGAATAGTTGGTTCATGGTCGCAGCATGGTCTTCTCTAGTTTTACCTGGGCCGGTTCCTTTATCTTTAAGTCGCGATAAAGAAGGTAAGACGTCAATTGGTGGTTTGATCCCACTCTTATACAAATCTCGAGATAAAATGATTTGTCCTTCTGTAATATAGCCAGTTAAATCGGGAATTGGATGTGTTTTATCATCTTCTGGCATAGTTAAAATTGGTATCTGCGTGACAGAACCTTTTAACCCTTTAATCCGACCTGCTCGCTCGTATAACGTTGCTAAGTTGGTATATAAATATCCTGGATAACCTCGTCGGCCTGGAACTTCTCGCCGCGCTGCTGAAATTTCTCGTAATGCTTCACAATAATTTGTCATGTCTGTCATGATAACTAAAACGTGCATTCCTTTTTCATAAGCCAAATACTCGGCAGCAGTTAATGCCATACGTGGTGTCGCAATCCGCTCAATCGCAGGGTCGTTAGCCAAGTTCATAAAGACTACCGAACGGTCGATTGCGCCGGTTTTACGAAAGTCTTCCATGAAATATTCCGCTTCTTCAAAAGTAATCCCAATACCAGCAAAAACAACAGCAAAATCATCATCGGTATTTAATACTGCTGCTTGTCTGGCGATTTGTGCAGCTAGTTCTTTATGAGGTAAACCTGAAC
This sequence comes from Enterococcus sp. SMC-9, assembly GCF_021011285.1. NCBI lineage: Bacteria > Bacillati > Bacillota > Bacilli > Lactobacillales > Enterococcaceae > Enterococcus > Enterococcus sp. SMC-9. The sequence goes on from NZ_JAILYE010000005.1 coordinate 333,049, forward strand.
CAGAAAATACGGGTAGCTTTTGACCTCTGACCAGTGTATTCAGGTGATCGATGGATGAAATACCGGTCTGAATAAATTCATCTGGATAATCTCGTGCCATTGGATTAATTACTTCACCGTTAATATCCAACATTTTTTCAGGCAAAATTTCAGGCCCATTGTCTTTTGGTCGTCCTAACCCGTCAAATGTTCGACCAATCATATCTAGTGATACGCCCAACTGTAAAGGATGACCTAAAAAACGTACTGCTGAATCTTTAAGATTGATACCGCCAGTACCTTCAAAAATTTGAACCAAGGCCTTATCTTCTGAGATTTCTAAAACTTGACCTTTGCGCATCTCTCCTGTTTGTAAACGTACTTCGATTAATTCTTCGTACTTCACACCGGCAACTTTATCAACAGCCATTAAGGGGCCAACAACTTCGCCAATCGTTTTATATTCTTTAATCACGATTCATGCCCCCTTCTTGGATAATCGTTTTAATTGTTTCTTTAATTTCTTGCGATAAATCTGTAATTTTATTGATTTCGTTTTCTGGCACGTATTTCATACGGGCAATTTTATCGCGCAGTAAGATAGTGCCTGACATGATTTCTGACAAGTAAGATCCTAATTCTAAGGCTTTTTCTGCTTCATCCCCAAAAGCGATAATATTAGAAAGCATCTGATATTGTTTTTCTCTTGAAGTGAAAGTATCAACATCATCAAAAGCATTTTGCTGTAGGTAATCCTCACGAATGGATTTGGTTACTTCTAGTAACAGCTGATCTTTTTCAGATAGAGAGTCAATTCCGACTAAGCGCACGATTTCTTGTAATTCTGATTCTTTTTGTAGCTGACGCATGGCTTTGGTTACAAGTTCTGACCAAGGAACTTGTAATTCTTGGTCTAAGTAATTGCCAACTTCTGTGTCATATAAAGAATAGCTTTTAAGCCAGTCTATTGACGGAAAGTGTCGTTTTTGTGCCAAAGTAGAATCTAAGCCCCAGAATACTTTTACGACGCGTAGTGTGTTTTGGGTCACCGGTTCTGAAACATCCCCACCAGAAGGAGAGACGGCACTAATAGCTGTAATACTGCCTTGGCGACCTTCTTGTCCTAAGGCAATTACTTTGCCAGCTCGTTCATAGTACTCAGCTAAACGTGAACCTAAATAAGCAGGATACCCTTCATCTCCAGGCATTTCTTCTAGCCGACCAGACATTTCTCTTAGCGCTTCGGCCCAACGAGAGGTAGAATCTGCCATAATGGCCACAGAGTAGCCCATATCACGGAAGTATTCGGCAATTGTAATACCGGTATAAATTGAAGCTTCTCGGGCTGCCACTGGCATATTTGATGTATTTGCAATTAAAATTGTGCGTTCCATCAAAGATTCCCCAGTATTGGGATCAATTAACTCTGGAAATTCATTCATAACGTCCGTCATTTCATTACCCCGCTCACCACAACCGACGTAAACAACTAAATCTACATCTGCCCATTTGGCAATTTGGTGTTGAACGACGGTTTTCCCCGCCCCAAAAGGACCAGGAACTGCCGCAGCGCCACCTTTGGTTACAGGGAAAAAAGTATCAATTACACGTTGTCCGGTAATCATTGGGGCTTGGGGATTCATTTTTTCTTTCACAGGCCGTGCACGACGCACCGGCCATTTTTGCAACATGGTGAATTCTTTATCACCTGTTTTAGTATCTAAGACATAAATAACTTCATCTAAAGTAAACATACCCGATTTAATCTCTTTTATCGTACCAGAAACGCCATTTGGTACCATAATTTTATGGGTAATAATTTTTGTTTCCGCCACTGTCCCGACAATATCTCCCGCAGAGACATTAGTTCCAACGGCTACATTGGCTTGAAAGTCCCATTTTTTCTCGTGATCCAATGCCGGTAGTTGAACACCCCGCGTCAAAAAATTACTTTTTGTTTGGGCCATAAAAACATCCAACGGTCGTTGAATGCCGTCAAACATTTGGGAAATAATCCCGGGTCCTAATTCAACAGATAAAGCTTCACCCGTAGAACGAACGGGTTCTCCAGGTCCAATACCAGCAGTCTCTTCATAAACCTGAATTGAAGCAACATCGCCTCGCATTTCGATAATTTCGCCAACAACTCCAAGACTACCTACAAAACAAATATCTTGGATGCTGGCTTCACTCATATTTTCGGCCATTACTAAGGGACCGGATACTTTGATTATCTTGCCAACTTGCACTATCTTTAGCTCCTTTACAAAATGTTTTGTCCGACTGCTTTTTCAACATTGTCTTGAATCATTTGGCGGCCAATACCTAACGTACCGTCATGATTTGGAATCAAAACTACGGACAGTTTAGGATTTGATTTATGCCGATTGATTTCTTCTGCAATTTCTTTGCCGCAAGCTTCGGTTAAATAGATAACACCATAACCTTCTGATGCCATTTGTAAAAAAGCTTGCAAAACAGCCTCTTTCTTCGTGTCTGAGAAGACGGTGAACCCAAACAGTTTAAACGGCAATACGGATTCCTTATCTCCAATTACACCAATTTTATATGTCATAGGTTATTCGCATCCTCTCTTTAATTTGTTCGTTTGTAAAGCCACTTTTCTTACCCGTAACAATCAGTCGTAGATTTTTTGTTTCGATTTCTTTGGCGTTTAGATACGCTAATAGCGGTAACGGTCCAAAAGCTTCCGTTTGGGCGGATGCGAACATTTCTGTCAGCCGATTATCCTTAATTGTATCTAATTTGGCAAAATCAATTTTTTCACCACTAATCGCAGGTGCCAAAAGATCCCCATACTCGCTTGCCAAAAGATACTCTTTTAGAGCTGAAATATCTAATTTGGCAAAGTCCAAATACGTTTCTTTTGAAATACTACCAGAACTTGACAACACGGCCGTTAAAAAGGCTTGACTCCGTTTTTGTAAAAGACAGCGTAAAGCGGTTATGATGTTAGTTAAATCAATGAAAGTAATGATTTCTTTTAACAATTCAGGATAACCTAGTTCCTCGCCTAAACGTCTTTGTTCTTTTAAAAAGCGACGATCGTAAATAACATCGATTCCTTGCAAAATTGCAGATTCTGCCAAGTACTCCCGCACTTCATTGATACTTTTTAAAATTGAGGGTGGCAATACAGCGGATTTGCCCGTTTCAATGGCGTGTTTTAGCTCATCTAGTTCATAAAAGCCATCTGGTAAATATAAATAGTCGTAATTTTCGCCAATATAATGCGCTTTTGTTAAAACTTTTAAATTATGCAAAGTAAAGCGCATCGTAAAGATAAAAATAACCTCTGGTACGGGTGCTCTTTCAACTAGTTCACGGTAGCTTGCTAGTAATTCTTGATTTAAAACAGCATCAAAATTATTGGGGAAATCCGTTGTTAAATATTTACCATAGACCGTAGCATTTAATAGTTCTTTTATTTTTGGTAAATCTGAAGATATCAATTGCTCATAAAAGCTAGGAGCTAAAATTTCTGTTTCTTTCAAGCGAACATAAGGATTTAGTTGATGATATAAATCTTGTTTCATAAACGCGCTCCTTGTCATAAAGCCAACCTCTTTTAAAAGGTTCGACTTTTTATCCTTCAAACAACATTTGTGAAATACTGTTGCTATTTGATGTTTTGATTTCATTTAGTAAGTCTCGGTACAAAAAGTTATACTGCACGCCTTTGTCATCGACGACAAAACCGTATGAATCTGCCGTAATTTCTTCTCCATAAACCAACTCATAGTCCAATTTTTCATTCATTTGCTCTAACCATTTTTCCGGGTAGCTTGATTTTGGCATTTTGTTTGCTGGTTTGAAAATAACTTTTTTCCCTTTTTCAAAAGGAAGCTGTTGTAAACAAGCGGCAGCGAAATCTTGGAGGGCGTCATTTTGCCAAGCTTGCATTTTGGCATAGGCTTCCTCAAAGACTTGACTTAGATAATTCTGTTTTGCCAACAGCGTTTCTTGCTTTACTTCCATCTGTTGCCGGGCATGAAGTTGTTTATATTTTACGTTTTGATTTTTTTCTAATTGTGCGGTTAATTTTTCGTCTTCAGCTTCAATCAAAGCTTTTCGCCTCAGAAAATCATCATCAATTTGCGCCTGTTGTTCTGCTTTATAGGCTGCACGTTTTGTTGCTGCAGCTTCATCTATTTGTTCAATAATTTTTGTAATGGCGTCCATTTTTCTACCTCCTTTTACTATTGGAAACTAGATGCTACCTAAAAGTAGAAATGAGATAACGAAACCTAAAATGGCATACATTTCAACCATTACCGCAAACATAACCCCTTTAAAGAAGTGTTCTGGTTTTTTTGCTAAAATTTGAATACCAGCAGCAGCAACTTTACCTTGGGCTATCCCTGAAAATAGGCCGGTAAACGCAACTGGTAAAGAAGCCATTAAATAGGCCATGCCCGTTACAATTGACATATCAGCAGATAAACTACCATAAATCATAAACGCAATAACAAATCCATACAAACCTTGAGTACCTGGTAATAATTGCAAGATTAACGCTTGTCCAAATTTTTCTGGTTGGCTCGTCGTTAACGCCGCAGCGGCTTCACCGGTCAGACCTACCCCTTTAGATGATCCAATCCCTGAAAAAATTGTTGCAATCCCCATTCCGATAATCGCAAAAATCATACCACCTTGGTTGTTAATTAAAAAGTCGATCATTTGTTCTTTCCTCCATTTTCTTCTTTAAAGTTGACATATTTTTCTGTCGGCTTAAACGTTTTAAAAGCACGTCCACCGCCGTTGTAAAATTTTCCAAAAAACTCGACATACTGTAACCGTGCCGCATGAACATAAGCACTAAGCAAAGATAAGAAAATATTTAACCCCTGCAAAGCAATGATTAAAACGGCACCAGCACTAAAGCGCGCCACAGGGGGCATATACCCCACTAACATGTTAAAAGCAGCGGCAATACTCCCCCCAGAAATCCCTAAGGCCATTAAGCGACTATAACTAACGAAATCGCCAATATAACTGGTAACGCCATAAAGTTCATACAATCCCATGAAAAAGCCGCCCACTTTTGATTTTCCGGTTACAGCCGGAATTAAAAGAACACAGATTGCACCGATTACTGCGACGACAATTCCTAAAATAAAGATTGCTTCAGATGCGAGTACCAATTTCCCAGCTGCAGCAATGATAATCCCAGCCAAAATTGCTTGCCAAGAAAACCCTTGATTCACAGCTTGTACATAATCTTTTTTCTTAATGTTTTCTTTAGCAGCTAAGAACAGGCCGGTAAACAATTGAATTCCACCAAAAACCATTGAGATACCAAAAATCGCCATGAAATCTTTTGAAGGAGACAAGAGATAAAATGGTAATTCTGCCCCAAAGCAGCTGCCATAGATGAGCCCCCAAATAATCGTCGAAACTGATAAATATTGGAACAATTTCATAAAGCGCGCGACGCCTTTACTTAAGGTAACTCTTTTTAATGCCACGGTTGTGACTAAAAGCATTAAAAGGCCATAGCCTAAATCTGCCACCATCATGCCAAAAAAGACGAAGTAAAATGGTGCCAACCACGGTGTAGGATCAATTTCTTGATATTGTGGCAGACTATACATCTCAGTTAACATTTCAAAAGGCTGAACCACGGCTGCATTTTTCAACTTGGTGGGAGTTTTTAACGTTTCTATTTCTGCTGCTGTTGGTTTTGCGTAGGTATAGTAAATTTCATGATTCAAAAAGTGTTTGGCTAACTGCATTTCAAACTGTTGGCAATCACTATCTGCGATCCAACCGGATAATACGACGAGATTATCAGATTTTACTAAACCTGCTTTAACGATTTCTCGTTCTTTTTTAGCTAAAATGACTTCTTCAGCTAATTGTAAAGAAGCAATTTCTTTTTTTCGTTGTCCAATTTCTGCCACCAAAGCTTTTTCTTGTTTAGCAAGAGTTGCCAATTGTGTTTTAGCGGCTTGTAGGACTTGCTTTGGTAATTTGTTATATGGGTTTACTTCCTCTTTGACCCCATACTTTTGTAATAATTCTTGCACATTTTTTGCTTCATATTTTAAATAGATCAAAGCAAAACCTGTCATTTGTTTTTCAGTAAAGATATTTTCGACATAAAGATTGTCATTATCTTTTACTTCACTTAAAAAATCCAACCACGATTTATCTTCTAAAGTTCCTAACAACATTTGGGTACTGGCAGTTTCATCAGCCGTATATGCATCAAGACTTTGCCATAATGTTCCCCATTGTTCTTTTTCTAAATTAACTTTTTTAGCTTCTTGCATTTCAGACCAGCGATTTTGTAAATCAGCTAACTGGTCTAATTGTTTGCGTAATTTAGTTTCATCAAACTCATTTTCCAAAGCAAAAAAATCCAGCGTCTTGCGTTTTAACTCCACTGTTTTTTCTTTTGCATTCCCATGATTTCTGACAAAGCGCAAAGCTGTTTCAATTTGCTGTAATAATTTTTCGTATTTTTGCATACCTTCGTGGGAAATCTGTAACCCAGCGGGAAAGTAATAGTCAATCCAGGTTTTATTCTCTTCATCTGATACTAAATCTGTAATTTCAACAGTTTGTAGTCCCTGAAGAAGTTGGAGTAGCTCCTCTTGATGGGATTTTTCTAAAATTAAGGAAATCTTTTTTACTGCTTCAACTGCCATAAATCTCCTGCACCCTTTCTATAATGAAAGTGGCGACTTTTTCATGACGCTCTTTGTAAAGCGCAGTAAATGTCGCTTTTTCTTGTTTAGCAGCGGCTAAAAGTTCCTCTTTCTCACTTTTTAGTGCTGTTTCTGAAATTTTTTCTGCTGCTTCAAGTTGTTGCTGTCGGCTTGCTTTAAGACCATCTTTAAGTAATTGCAATTGTGCTTCTTTTTTTTCAGCATATTCTTGCAACTCTTTTTGTAAGTCATTTTGTAAATCTTCGTTTTTCATTTCTGCTGCTTTAATCTTATCTAAAGCTTCCTTCAATTGATTTCCTCCTTTGCTGCGAATAAGAAAAGCTTTCAGTCAGCTGTCAAAAGTTCAACTTTTAAGTCTTTCATTAAAATTTTTGCTTAGTATTTCTATCAATACTTCACTACAATACAAAAAGCGTAATTTTAAAAAACTAGACACGACTGCCCTAATCGTAATGATAACTCGTCATTTGCTAATAAAAAAAACGTACTTCAACTATATTGAAGTACGTTTAAAAAAAGCACTTCAAAAATGCTCTTCTCACCCCTTGAAGAACGCGATCCTTGAAGTCTTTGACTCAACCATTACAAAATATGGAAAAATATTACTCATTCATGATAACAAACCCCAATAAAAAAAGCTATGACTTCACAAAAAAATCATAACTTTTCTTGGTGTAAAAGACTGACATAACCGGTTTTTCCAGCTTATTATTTCTGTAAAAAAATATTTTTTTACTTTTTAACCTTGACGAATTAAATAATCAAAAGCCCCTAACGCAGCGGTTGCACCTGATCCCATAGCAATGATGATTTGCTTATACCGGCTGTCTGTGCAATCACCAGCGGCAAAAATTCCAGCAACATTTGTCCTGCCGTCAGCGGCGGTAATGATTTCACCGCGTTCATTTAAATTAACTGACGTACTTTCTAACCACTTTGTATTTGGTTGTAAGCCAATCAAAATGAAGGCGCCGGCTACGGCAAGGCTTTCTTTTTCACCAGTTTCACGTTTGCGATATGTTAAGCCTGCGACTTTATCATCTCCGTCAATGCTCATTGTCTCAGCGTTCAAGATAACCGTAACGTTGTGAAGTTCGCCTAGTCGTTCTTGTAAAATTTTATCTGCCTTTAATTCCGATAAAAATTCTAAAACATAGACATGATGACAAATACCAGCTAGATCAATAGCCGCTTCAATACCGGAATTTCCACCACCAACAACGGCGACATCTTTTCCAGCAAATAGTGGACCATCACAATGGGGACAATACGCTACTCCTTTATTTTTGAATTTAGCTTCGCCAGGAATATTCAGGTTACGCCAATGTGCGCCTGTAGCTAAAACCACCGCTTTACTTTGAAGGGTTGCGCCATTTTCTAAATTAAGGGTTACGAGGTCATCTTTTTGAATACTTGTGGCAATTTGCCCATCAATCAAATCAACATCGTATTCTTCAACATGTTGCTTTACTTCGGCCATAAATTTAGGACCTTTTGTTTTTGGCGTTCCAATAATATTTTCAATCGTTAAAGTTTCTAATACTTGTCCGCCAAATTCATTGGCCAATAAGCCTGTCCGAATCCCTTTTCGCGCCGCATAAATTGCGGCACTGGCCCCAGCAGGACCACCTCCGACAACTAAAACATCAAAAGGATCCCTTGCTTTGAAGTCAACCTTTTGGGTCGTTGGGATTTTCTTTAACAATTGTGCAAGTGTTGCTCTACCACTTGAAAATTCCTCGCCATTTAAAAAGACCGTAGGAACAGCTAAAATATTTTTTGTCTCTACTTCTTCTTTAAATGTCCCCCCTTCAATCATAGTGTGACTGATATTAGGATTTAAAACAGCCATGATATTTAACGCTTGAACAACATCAGGACAGTTTTGACACGTTAAACTAATAAAGGTTTCAAAATGTAGCGTTTCGGTAATTCCTTCAATTTGCTGATAATCTGCTTCGTCAATTTTTGGTGCCCGTCCGCTAACTTGTAAAACCGCTAAAATAAATGAAGCAAATTCGTGGCCTAAAGGTAAACCGGCAAAAGTAATTCCACTTGTTTGATCTGGTTGGTCAACGGTAAATTGAGGCTTTCGCAAACCTGCGACTTCTTCAAAACTTAAAAGATCTGATAATGCTGTAACTTCTACTAAGAATTCTTTCATTTTATTAGAATTTTCATCGCTACCAAGGCTAGCATTAAATACAACAGGCCCTTCTAGCATGGTCAAATACTGTTTTAACTGTTGGATGGTGTTGTTATCTAACAATTTTTTCGCTCCTTTAAGTAAAAACCGCCAAACTTACATAAGTAAACAGCACTGAGGCTGCACTTAAAGAAGTTGACGGTAATATTTTTAGCAACTAAAGTCTAATCACAGCTGCAATTAGACTAGTTTAAATTTTACCCACTAAATCAAAACTTGGCGTCAGTGTTTCGCCACTTTCCTTCCATTTAGCCGGACAAACTTCACCTGGATGTGTACGCACATATTGGGCTGCACGAATCTTGTCTACTAACGTACTTGCGTCACGTCCAATCCCGTCAGCGTTAATTTCTACAGCTTGAACAATGCCATCTGGGTCGATAATAAACGTACCACGTTGCGCTAATCCTTCCGCTTCATCTAAAACGTCGAACATTTCAGCAATTTTATGACTAGGGTCGCCAATCATATAGTATTTGATTTTACCAATGGCTTCTGATGTTTCATGCCATGCTTTATGGGTAAAGTGGGTATCTGTGGAGCAAGAGTAAACTTCCACATCTAAGGACTGCAATGTTTCATATTGGTCTTGCAGATCTTCTAATTCTGTTGGACAGACAAACGTAAAGTCAGCAGGATAAAAACATAAAACACTCCACTTTCCTTTAAAGTTTTCCGTTGAAACACTAACAAATTCACTATTATGATATGCTTGCGCGCTGAATTCAGCCACTTCTTTTCCAATCATTGACATCATCTTACCTCCGCTAATTTATTGAGAATATATTTATCTAATTGAAAACTATTCCCTAGTAAAAACCATTTATCAAGAAAATAGTAATTATCAATTTATAATTACTATAATCTAAAAACGAATCAATGTGAACCTTTTCCCGTAAAAAAAATCATTATTTTTTTTAATTCTGATAATAAGTGTTTATTTATACTCCCTTTTGTGAATAGTGGTACTATATAAAAGAAGGGATTGATAATCATGGCATTAACAATTAAACAAGCAGAAGATTATTTGACAAATCACGTATCTGGTATCACCGTAATGGATGTTACAGTGGAGTATCCTGATCAAAAAGAAGTTCTTTATATCGAAGGTGAAAAAGATTACTTCTTCTTTATCAGCGCAGATGATACTTATCGCTTTACCGATGGTCAAAAAAATGAAAAAGCTTTTTCTCATGAAGATTCAGAAAATCCTATGACCGAAGAAGAATTCTTAGATAAAATGGTAAGAGTCATTTTATCAGAAGAATAAAATAAAGACCCAGGTTCAATACGAATCTGGGTCTTTATTTATAAAAGAATAACCATAGGCTAAATTATTAGGTCAAAGAAGTAATTTTCTCAACCCCAGTGGGTTTACCCTAAAAAAAGGGTGTGTGAAATTTGTCTTCACACACCTGGAGGTAAAAGAAATGGACTTTCTTATAGCTCTATTTTAACAAAAAAGACAAGGCCAGTCTAATCATATACTAATTTATCTCTCATTATACTGATAATAGCCGTTACTTTTCTTCACTACGTAATTTTTTTCTTGCCAAACCCCTAACTGCATGCTTTGGGCAGACTTTTGTGCTGCCAAAAGCTCATTAACATAGCTATCACCACCGACATTGACATAACGTACAATACCTAGACCTGCCTTTAACAACGCTGTTTGCAACATTTCATCTTTAACATAGACATAGGCTAAATAGCGTCCATAACTATCTTTTATTTCACCCTTGTCAAAAACGATACGAATATCCCCATTTGCTAACTTATCTTTGGTAAAAGCACTCGCTTCTTTACCAAAGGGTTGCACTGCTAGATTAGGTTTAACACTTTCTGGTGTATCGACCATCAATAGCCGTAATTTATATTCTTTGTCATGAACATAAAATGCAAAAGTATCGCCATCGACATTGCGGATACGCAAGACTGTGATTTTCTCTAGTCGGGGCGGATTGTCTAAATCAACAGCTTCAATTGCGACATGTTTGGTTGTTGTCGTCGTATTGTGGGGAACATCTGCTTGGGATTGTTTTTTTTCTGTATTAGGAAGAATACCTGTGACTTGCAAGAAAAAAAGTAGCAAGACAATCAAAATACTCCCTAAGCTGATTTTCTTTTTCATCTTTTCACCTTTAAAAATTAATATTAACAAAAAATTTTACATGGCTCACTTCGTTAAAAAATTCAATTTCCAACAGTTGTGCCTTATTTTTTCTTTGTTCTTTTTGCTGAATGCTTTTTTATTATGCCTTACTTTTATCTTTTGAACAAATGAAATGAAATTTCTAAAAATTTATGCAATTTAGTGTTGAAATTTTCAGAATATTCCAGTATGATACTGTTTGTTCTTTAAAAATACGGCTATTGTTATTTTACATAGCTTTTAAGATAGGTGAAATAATGGAAAATAAACTACAAAAAAAGATGCATTCTCGCCATGTGACCATGTTGGCATTGGGAGGTGCAATTGGAGCCGGCTTGTTCAAAGGAAGTGGCGAAGCGATTAATTTAGCCGGACCTTCTGTTATTCTGGCTTTCTTTTTGGGCGGATTGTTATTATTTAGTATTATGAATGCGGTGGGTACTTTAGCGGTGAACAACAGTCACGCGCAAAGTTTATCTGGTGTCGTTGCACCTTATATCGGTTCTTTTTCGGCCTACTTTACCGATTGGCTTTATTGGACGATGTGGATGATTAATATCGTTGCAGAAGCAGTAGCCGCTGCGAGCTTCATGCAGTTATGGTTTCCCAATGTTCCTGCTTGGATTTTTATATTAATTATTTCTTTACTCACGACTATGATTAATTTTTTATCTGTTAAGATATTTGCGGAAACCGAATTTTGGTTAACGATGGGAAAGATCAGTGTCGTTGTTTTACTGATTATCTTTGCTAGTTACCTTGTTTTAGGTCGGATTTTCCATGATGGTTTAGTACCTACGATGAGTTCATTAACGAGTCATGGTGGCTTTTTCCCCCATAAAGTGCAAGGTTTATTAAATTCTTTGCTATTAGTAGTTTATTCTTACGGTGGAACTGAACTGGTCATCATTGCAATGGGAGAAACCGCAGATCCCGCTAAATCTATTCCCAAAGCGATTCGCAGTGTGCTATTTCGCATTATCGCTTTTTATATCGTCCCCATGTTTTTACTGCTTATTATTTATCCATGGCAAACATTAGCCAACTCAGATGCGAGTCCCTTTGTTTTGATTTTTGAAAAAATGCAAATTCCGTTTGCTGCCGATCTTGTTAATTTAGTAATCGTTTTTGCTTTGTTTTCTTCAATCAACTCTGGTATTTATGCATCATCACGAATTTTGCATTTACAACTTTCTAAAACAAAAAAATTCAGTAAATATATGCGTTTAAATAAACATGGTGTGCCCAATCGAGCTGTCATGTTTTCAACTGGAATGCTTTATATTGGCGTTTTATTATCTTATTTATTTGGTGAATCACTCTTTACTTATTTAGTGGGTTCTCTTTCTTATACTGTGCTTTTAATTTGGCTAATGTTGTGTTTAGCATACTTTAGCTATTTGCAAAAAAATAGCACTTCTTTATTTAAAAAGACAGTAAATATTGTAACCTTAGTAAGTTTAACCGCGATTTTTATCGCAATTTTAACGACTAGTAATTTAGTAGTTACCGAAGTGACGATTGTTTTATATGGTTTAATCGTCCTCTCTTACTTTTTACAAAAACGTACTGCTGCTAATGCAGCTGCACTCGATTAGTTTTTTAAATAAAAAACCCAAGAACAAAGCGAAATTTTCTTTTATTCAAAGAAAAAATGCTTTTGTTCTTGGGTTTTTACTATCCTCGTACCAATAGTGGGACTAAAAAAGCATAGCTGGTAAAGAAATCTAATAAAGAACGTCGCCGTTTATTCGAATCAATAAATAGCGCTGTCTTCTCATTATCATCTGGATAAATTGCAACCTTCTGATCTTGATCTAATAAAACCTCATAGTGATTGGCTGCCGTCTTTTCAAAATCAAAATCCTCATTCTCCATGGTAATGATAAAGATTTCATCTAAAACACTTGTAGCCATTTGATAGTCGGTTTCCAATTTAACATGTAGTTCTTGGGTATTATCTAAAAGCGTTGCCGCAACATCAAAATCCAGAGTCCGAAAGTGTTGTAGCAATAAATTGATATCATAGTTTACTAAAGACAACTGACTTTTTGAAAATACTTGATCCGCATACCACAAATGAACCAGGCGCAATACTTCTTCGTCTTTAACTGTAACTTTCATCGCTTGTATATCAATCATTATTAACGGCATAAATTCTGAAGTAAAACGTGAATCAACAGGATTAATTTTAAAACTGAAAATTAGGTTTTGCTTATCATCTAAATAGTATTGAACCAAGAAATGTTTTGTTTCCCATACATCATAACTATTTTCTGCCGGTTTTAACCCCACTGAATGTAATGGTTTTAATAATTCGTAAGAAAAATATTCTAATAAGATTTTTTTGGCAATTACAGAAATTTCGGCTTGCGGGACAATCAGACGGCCAAACTCAGCCAGTAACTCTTCAAAATCGGCTTCCATTAAAGCTTTACGCAATTTTAAGTCGGCCAATTCCTTTTCTGAAGCTGCAATTAACAACACAATTTCATCATGGTCATTTTCTTTATTTTGTTGATAAAGTTCTGCCTCTGTTGTTTTTGGTAACTCTGTAGTCAATCTTTCCTCAACAGCCCTGTTGTCGGTTACTGCTTTTGGTTGATTTGATGTTTCGCTTACGGGAGTTGCTAGTGACTCTTGGGGCAAATCATTTTTACCGTCAGTCATTTTCTTTGCCTCCTTCGTTTAAATATTCTGTTATGAAAGTTGATAATTGTTCTTGTAACTCTTCCAAACCACCAAAGTAACGTTTAATCTGACGGAACTCTTTGGTAACCAGAGCACGGTTTAGTCTGACTTGTTGGTATTTATTTTCCAAGATAGCTTTTTGTTGGGCAGTTTTCTCTCGTTCTTCAACATAAGGTAGCCATTTAGCACGCTGAGCCGTCAGTTCTTCCTTTTGTTTAAGAATCATATCCAATTCTTCGTCAGTTTTCCCACGATTAAAAAATCCTTTGGTATTTTCAATCGCTTTTTCCTTTTGGTTAAGCTCTTTAATCTTTTCATCAAGCTTTTCAATTTGAGCTTTTGCTGTAATTGTGTTAGCTGTTAGCTGATCCATTTCCTGCTCAATTTGTTTCATCAAGCCATCATGATCAGCAATGAAAGCCTCCCATCCACTATCAATTTTTGGAATAACGAAAATTTCTGGAATACTTGTATCAATTCCAATCGCTGCTCTTTGACGATAATAGTCACCAATTCGGTAGTAGTTTAACGTTTCTGAAACTTTTTCATGGTGACGCATAAAAGGAAAAGTTGTCATAAAACTGTCATGAATTTTTTTAGTTAATAACTTATCAATTTCATGATTTGCATTGGAAGTTTTTTTCAACTCATCATGCAATCGTCCATTGTATATCCGATAGATATCTGGAATTCGCTCCTCTTTGATGGCCAATTCAAAATCTTTTAGGTCATGTAACATTTGACCAATATTTTTTGATGCTACTTCTTTTATTTCACTAAAACTTTTAGACTCCTCAAATTCTGTCGTTTCTGAATTTGGTTCATCGTAATCGTTGGTCATCTTAATCCCTTCTTTCAACACATTATACTTCTATTTTAGCATTAATTAGTAAATAAGCATTATTTAAGCTATAAAACAGAAATAAGAAAGACTGAAAGAAACCATCCAGTCTAAAGCATAAGATCAAAATTTGCTAAATCAGTTTATTTCTTGTTCTTTCTTGGAAAGCTAGTATGTGAAGCTAGGCAGCCTTAAAGGTTAAAGCAGTCTAACCAATTTTTTTCTTGTAAAAAATTTATACTTTCGCTATAGTACAAAAAAGTACAACGACTTTAAAAATTAGCAAAATAGCTATTTTTAAGTGCTGTACTTTTAACATTAGTTGAAAATACCCGAAAAGAAATCCTTAATGCTCTGCCATAAATTTGTAAAAAAGCCTTGATTGTCATTTAGGCTCCCTTTTAGTTTATCACCAAAAGAACCTAATTCATCAGTCAGCTTATTAACAGTTTTATTGAAGCTATCACTCAACTTATCAAGTTGTGCCAATGATTCTTTATCCAAAACACCATCAGTTTTTTGATATTTTTCAGCTAAATTTACTAATTTATTTACATCATCTTGTGTCATAAAATCGGCTAAATTGTATTTTGCTAATGCATCATTAACAATTTTCTCAACATCTGCTTTAGTAGCTAATTCACCTTGTTTTTCTTTTAGTGCAGCTAACTCTTGTTTAATTTCTACTAATGTTTGATTCAGTTGTGTTCGATACGTCTCATCAGCTTTTTCTTGATCCAACTTACTCAAATTTTCAGCATTATTTTTTTGCGCAGCATTTTTAATAATCGAGTCTGACACGCTTTGTGTTGTATCCAGCTCTTCTTGCGCTAATTGTGCTCTTTTTTCGTTTACTTTTTCACCATTGGCTTCAAAAGCTTTATAAACACCAGTCAAAGCACTCTCACCGGTAACTTTTACAACACTTGCAACTTTGATTGTTGCATCTGCAATTCCTGCTGTAATTAGTGGATTTTTATATTGATCTGCTGTGATTAAAGTAATGTTTTCTGGTGTTAAAATATCAACTTTAATCCCCTTACCCTCGTTTTCTCTGGTTACCATAACCGAACTAAACATGACGTTATCATCACCGCTACCATAGCCTAGATATTTCACTAAATCGGCACCATTAGCAACGTCAATATTTACATCATCCGGGTTTACCCCAAATTTGTCTAACGTTTCAGCTCTTTGGGTACTATTTAATGCAGAACCCAACACCACCGTCGGCTTTCCCCAACGCTCGTTTATAACTGTGTCTTCAGCAGCTGCAGCATTGCTAGTAAAAGTAATTAAAGTTGTGAGTAATGCCACAACAACTAATAGCAGATAACTGAATTTATTATTTGTTTTTATGTTCATAAGAATACTCCTCTCGTTATATAAACATTGTAGACAAACTTCATTAACGAATACAATAAAAAAAGCTATTTTAACAATTTATTTATACTTTTTACTCAATCTTGAGATTTGGAAAATAAAAGAAAAAAAGCCAAGTCAAACTGACTTGGCTTAATATTTGCGTGGCGACGTCCTACTCTCACAAAGGGAAACCCTTCACTACAATCGGCGCTAAGAAGCTTAACTTCTGTGTTCGG